>CACIWZ010000002.1 GCA_902590505.1 uncultured Pelagibacteraceae bacterium | reverse complement strand
CTTAACTTAAAAACTGAGACTGTTATTCAACTTTTTAAGGATGTAGATTATGATTTAAGGAAAGTTAGGAATGAAAAATTAGTAAAACCTATTTATTTTACTCAATTTCCCAGAGATTTAGACAATTTACAAAGTGTTCAATTAAAAAAAGAAACATTTATTAAAATTGTTTTACCTTTAATTGTAGCGGAAAATGAAAAAATATTAGACGACAGGGAAAAATTAAAAGTTCTTATAGAAAAGAAATTTACATCTGATGTAGAAAAACAATGGCTAAGACAGAAACTTTTAGAGTATAAAGTTAAAAAAGGTAATTTGGATGAACTATTGATTAGAATGGACATGATACCAGTTTCAATTGCTTTAGCGCAAGCTGCAAAGGAAAGTGGTTGGGGTACTTCAAGATTTGCTTTGGAGGGAAATGCAATATTTGGCCAATGGACTTGGGATGGTCAAGGTATAGCACCTTTAAAAAGAGATGGTGATAAAAACCATAAGATTCTAAAGTTTCCCATCTTGAGAGCTTCAGTAAAAGCTTATAAAAATAATTTAAACACGCATAAAAGTTATTTAAAATTTAGAGAAAAAAGAAAATCTTTAAGAGGTAAAGATAAAAATATTACCGGTTTAGCTTTAACTGATACTCTCAAAAATTATGCGCAAACTGGTTCCGAGTATACGAAGATTTTAAATCAAATTATTACTCAAAATAGACTTTCTGATTTTGAACCAGTAAGATTAGTAAATTCTGTAAAACAGGTAGAATTAAACTCGTAACTATTTTTCACTTACAACATATTGAATACCTAGCCATCTCCAAAAACCATTAGTTTCTCTTAGAGAACAGTTAACCCTACCTCGCTCGCCAACAAACTTTTCTACTATATCGATTTCCAAAACATTTCTTTCTCTAAATGTGATTTGAGAATTTCTCCACTTATTCCCCTCATTCGAGAAGCACGTTGTTTGGTCTAAATTTTTTATATTTTTGTAAAACTCTATTATTATTTTAGGAGGATTTTTTGATTGTAAAAGATACATATCATTTGGCGATATACTTTTATATTTGAATGGTAGCGTTTTCATTAAAGTATTAAATCTTTCGATTTCACCATATTTTTCATTTATTGGAAATCTTGGAAGTTCCCATAAATCTTTTGTTTCATCAATTACGCCTGAGTGTTGACCAAATGCGTATTTAAAACCTAAATCTTTAATAATTTTTTTAAATTCAAGACTAAACTCACCAAATGGGTAAGAAAAAAATTCAGAATTGCTTCCAAGTTTTTTCTCGAAAATTTTCATAGATTTAATGATATCTGCTTTTATTATTTCAGCATTTTCTTCAACTAAATACTCGTGTGAATGGCTATGGTTTCCTATTTCAACGTTTTCATCATTATAAAGCTCAAGTATCTGATCCCAGTTCATATAATTAAAAGAACCCACTTCTCTTGTGTTAACAAACAAAATAAAGGGAATTTTTTTTTTCTTTAAAATAGGCCAAGCATTTTCGTAAAATGACAGCAAACCATCATCTACAGTAAAAAGAATTTTTCTTTGTCTCTTATTTTGTGTTAGACTGTCACCAAAATCTTTTGGATGAATAAATTTAATATTCTCTCTTTCTATGATATCGAGTTGTTCTTTAAAAATATCTAGCTGTATGTTCGTTGATGGATATTTACTTTCATCAAATCTATGATACATGATTGAAATTAAACCAAAATCTTCAAAACTAAATTTTTCAGATGCAAATATCTTTGATTGATTTATCTCAAAAGCTATAATGAACAAAAATATGATTGATAATTTTTTGATAATTAACTGCATAGGTAAAGATGATAAATTAGGTTTAAGAATAAATAAAGATTTTTTTATTCATAAATTAAATAATGCTAAAAACAACAGTGATAAACTGGTATTCGAGATAATTAATTTTTTAAAAAGCCATAATGCAAAAATAGATAATAATTTTAGCGTCATAGTTAATCAAGGGCCTGGTAGTTTTTCAGGAATAAGAATTTCATTAGCAGTGGCAAAAGGCCTGGAAATCAGTAAAAAAGTACAATTATATGGATATAATAACGAGGATTTGAGAGAATTTAACCAAGAAAACATAAATAAATTATTAAAAAGTAAATTGTCAGAAAAAAAATTGATAAAGCCCATCTATTTAAGTTAAAATTAGACTATGAGTATAATAGAGGAAAAATGCAAACAGAAGGGTGTAAGATTAACCGATCAAAGAAAAGTGATAGCTAAGATTCTATCAGAGTCCAAAGAGGTTTATGGATCTAAAGATCATCCTGATGTAGATGAATTACATAAAAGAGTCACAGCCTTAGATGATAAAATTAGTATTGCAACAGTTTATAGAACAGTAAAGCTGTTTGAAGAAGCCGGCATATTAGTTAAACATGATTTTAAAGCTGGCAAAGCAAGATATGAAATTAACGATGATCATAATCATTTAATTGATATTAACAGTGGTGAAATAGTTGAATTTGTAGACAAAGATATAGAGGAGCTTCAAAAAAAAATTGCAAAAAAACTAGGATATAATCTAGTAGATCATAAACTTGAGCTGTATGGATCTAAAATAAAAAAATAATTTGAAAAAAAAAATCTTCATAAAAACATTTGGTTGTCAGATGAACGAATATGATAGCAATCGTATATTTGATTTAACAAAAAAAATTGATTACTTAAAAACAGAAAATTTAAAAGAAGCTGATTGTTATGTATTAAATACCTGCCATATAAGGGAAAAGGCTACAGAGAAAGTTTATCATGATGTTGGCCGCATTAAAAAAGCGTTTAGAGGAAAAAGAAAACCAATAGTAGTAGTTGTCGGATGTGTTGCTCAGGCTGAAGGTGATATTTTGCTTAAAAAAGATAAATATATTGATGCAGTAGTTGGCCCTCAATCTTATCACAGGCTTAATGAAATAATTTCAAAAATAGATAAAGATTCAAAGAAAATTAATTTAACCGATTTTAAAGTTATAGAAAAGTTTGATAATTTGAACATAATCAAGAATTCTAGCAGTAATGTTTCTAGTTTTTTAACTATACAAGAAGGCTGCAATAAATTTTGTAAGTTTTGTGTTGTGCCATACACAAGAGGAGAAGAATATTCTAGATCAATGAATGAATTAGTAAAAGAATCTTTTGATTTAGTTAATAATGGAGCAAATGAAATTACTTTATTAGGACAAAACGTAAATGCATACAATTATAATGGAAAAAAACTATCTGATTTGATTAACGAAATTTCGAAAATCGAAGATCTTAAAAGAATAAGATATACTACTTCGCATCCTATAGATTTCTCCGAAGATTTGATCGATGTTCATGGGAGAAATACAAAATTGATGCCTTTAATACACCTTCCGGTTCAAAGCGGATCCAATAAAATTTTGAAAGGAATGAATAGAAAACATACTATAGAAGATTATCTTGAAATTGTTAAAAAACTAAAAAAAGTAAACCCTTATATAAAATTTTCCAGTGATTTTATTATTGGTTATCCTGGTGAAACTGAAAAAGATTTTAATGATACATTGCAACTTATTGATAAAGTTGAATATATAAATTTTTATTCTTTTATTTATAGTCCAAGACCAGGCACGCCAGCTGCAAAATTAAAAAAAATTGATGAAACTTTAGCCAAGGAGAGACTTTCTATTTTTCAAAAAAAGGCAGAAGAAGTAAAGATGAGATATAGAAAAAATCTTTTCAACAAAGAATGCCCCGTACTATTTGAGAGCGAACTTAAGGATAGGTCTGGATTTTTTGGTAAAGATGAATTTTCTAATTCTGTAATTGTAAAAAGTTCAGAAAACTTAAAAGGGAAAATCAAAAAAGTAAATATTATAAATGGTAACCATAACACGTTATTCGGTTCTATATCGAAAAATGAAAACAAAAGGGATTTTGCGGCTTAAGTATGTCACAAATAACTAAGTTAGATCAAAATTTAATTATAAAAAAAATCGATAAAGAAACAATTAATGTTCAAATAACTGACAATGAAATGTTAATGTCCATAGTAGGACAGTTTGATCAAAACTTAAAAGATTTAGCAAAATTTACTCATACTAACATTTTCTTTAGAGGCAATTCCATTACTTGCAAAGGAAAAAAAGAAAAAATTGAGCTTTTTTGTGAAGCGATTAAGTTCCTCATCAATAAGTATTTTTTAACCAAAATTATTGAAAAAGAGGATATACTTCTTTCAGTGAAAAAAAATATAGAATTAGATCAATCAAATGTAAAATCTTTTAAACAATTAATCAAAACGCCAAGAAAATCAGTAATAGCTAGGTCAGAAAAACAATCTGATTATATTAATGCTTTAAAAGAAAACGCTATCATTATGTCATTAGGACCTGCAGGAACAGGTAAAAGTTTCCTAGCTGTATCTGTTGGAGTCACAATGTTAATGGAAAAAAAAATCGAAAGAGTGATTTTATCTAGACCTGCAGTAGAGGCAGGAGAAAAACTTGGTTTTTTACCTGGAGACATGAAAGAAAAAGTTGATCCATATCTTAGACCTTTATACGATGCACTATACGAACTTTTTGGTGCTGAAAAAATCGATAAAAAAATAGAGTCCGGAGAAATAGAAATCGCACCATTGGCATTTATGAGAGGCAGAACTTTAAAAAATAGTTTTGCAATTCTTGATGAGGCACAAAATGCAACAGAAACCCAAATCAAAATGTTCTTAACAAGAATCGGTGAAAACTCAAAACTTGTTGTTAATGGGGATCCATCCCAAATAGATTTAATAAATAAATCACAATCAGGACTTATAAAGTCAAAAAACTTATTAAAGCATCTTGAAGAGATAAAAATTATCGAATTTGACCACACAGATGTTGTAAGACATCCACTAGTTTCAAAAATTATTAGGGCTTACCAAAAAAAAAGCACTGATGATCAGGATTAATACCATTTCAAATTACAAAGCTTGGTATCGCTATATTAAAAATCCTAGCAATTACATCGAAAATAAAGTGAATAAAATTAATTGCAATTTAAAGGAATATAAAAAAAAAACAATTTTTTGTACACTTTTACTTTCTGGAAGCAATGAAATAAAAAGATTAAATAAAAAATTTAGAAATAAAAATAATATTACAGATGTGCTTTCTTTTCCATTTTACAATAAGAGAGTATTAAAAAATAAACTTAGAAAGGAAAAAGAAATTTATATTGGGGATATCATTATTAATTTAAATAAGATTAAAAATAAAAATAATAAAATTTCTTTTAAAAGTGAATTGAATAAACTTTGGGTACACGGCTTAGTACATTTGTTTGGATATGATCATAAGAAGGACAAAGATTTTTATAAAATGAGAAAGATGGAAAAAAAGCTCTTGTCACATTTATATTGAATGGTCGAACAATATCTAAATAATCGTCTTATAGTTCTATATATATTACCTTTTTTATTAGGATTATTGACTGTTTTTTCGTTTCAACCTTTCAATTACTCAATTCTAAATTTTTTTATATTACCTCTATTTTTTTATCTAATTGTTTTTATAAAAAAAAAATCTAAAAGCACTTACAGAAAAAAACCATATAGGAAAAATCTTTTCATATTTGGAACAATTTTTGGATTTAGTTTTTTTTTGAGTAATATACATTGGATTACAAATTCATTAACATTTGATGAAAATTTTAGGATTTTAATTCCTTTTGGACTTATTTTAATACCGTTATTTTTAAGTTTATTTTTTTCTTTAATTACAATTATGGTAGGCCCTGTGTTAAGTTTAAATTTACCATCTATAATAATTTTTTCTGCAAGCCTTGCTTTATCAGATTTTGTTCGTGCAAAAATATTAACTGGTTTCCCATGGAATCTTTGGGCTTATAGTTTTTCCTCATTAACAGAGATAATACAAATTTTAAATATAATAGGATTATTTGCCTTTAATTTATTATCAATTACAATTTTTATGCTGCCATCTATATTATTTTTTAAATTAGATTTTGTTAAAAAAATGTTAATTTTATTGCTGTTACCTGCAGTATTATTTCTTTTTTATATCTATGGAAGTCACTCTATTAATCTAAATCAAAAAAAAATGAAAGATTTTGAAGAAAAATTTAATTTGAAGGTTATTTCACCAAATTTTGAATTAATTTACGGGCTTGATAGTGAGGAAATTGAAACAAGATTACAAAAATTAATTAAATATAGTGAGCCTGAAAAAAATCTAAAAACACTTTTTGTATGGCCAGAAGGTGTATTTAGCGGATATAGTTTTGATGAAATTTCTAAATTAAAATCAATTTTTAAAGAAAATTTTAGTAAAAATCATTTTATATTATTTGGGATTAATAAAATTAGTGAGAAAGAAAAAGGCGTTTATAATAGTTTAGTTATAACAAATTATCAGCTTGAGATACTACAAGAATATAAAAAACAAAAACTTGTTCCTTTTGGAGAGTTTTTACCTATGGAAAACCTTTTGAGTAAAATTGGTTTAAAAAAAATTACTGAAGGACATGGTTCTTTTTTAAAAGGGCAGAAACAAAATAATTTAATAATTGATAAGTTAAATATATTACCATTGATTTGTTATGAAGTAATATTTACTGAACTGATACAATCGTCTAATAATAAAACGAATTTAATTATTAATATTTCAGAAGATGGATGGTTCGGTCAATCAATAGGGCCATATCAGCATTTTACAAAAAGTATTTTCAGAGCTATTGAGAATAATACATTTCTTGTAAGATCAGCCAACAAGGGTATAAGTGCTATAATTAACAATAAAGGTGAAATTGTTAAAAAACTCAGTTCTTTAGAGGCAGGAAATATCCAAATAGAGGTACCGTTAATTGAAAGTAAAAATAAAAATAAAAATGATTTGATATTTTTTGTTCTTTTAATTACATATATTTTTATTTTCAAACTTTACAAAAAAAATAATGGCAAATAATAGTTATTTATTTACAAGTGAGTCAGTTTCAGAGGGTCATCCTGATAAAGTATGCGATAGAATTTCTGATATGGTCGTCGACTCTTATCTATCAAAAGATCCAGTATCGAGAGTTGCTTGCGAGACATTAACTACAACTAATAAAGTAGTTTTAGCAGGAGAAACTAGAGGCCCTACTATAAACAAAGAAGATCTAATAAATAAAGTTAGACACTGCATTAAAGATATTGGTTATGACCAAAAAGGCTTTAGTTGGAAAACCGCAGATATAGAAACACATCTGCATGAACAATCATCTGATATTGCTATGGGTGTTGACTCAAAAGATAACAAGGATGAAGGAGCAGGTGACCAAGGAATAATGTTTGGCTATGCTTGTAAAGAAACCGAAGATCTAATGCCAGCCCCAATACATTTTTCTCATAAAATTTTACGATTAATGGCTATAGATAGAAAGAATGGATCTTTAAAAGGTATAGAACCTGACTCAAAAAGTCAGGTAACAATGTTGTACGAAGAAAATAAACCAGTAAAAGTAACTTCAGTAGTTATATCTACACAACATGCAAAAGAACTGAACCAAGAGAATGTAAGAGATTTAATTATTCCTTATATAAATAAATCTATTCCAAAAAATTATCTTGAAGGTCTTGATCCTAAGGAAATTTATATTAATCCAACTGGTCAATTTATTATTGGAGGTCCAGATGGAGATACTGGTTTAACAGGTAGAAAGATTATAGTTGATACTTACGGAGGTGCAGCACCACATGGAGGAGGAGCTTTTTCTGGTAAAGATCCAACAAAAGTTGATCGTTCAGCTGCTTATGCTTCTAGATATTTAGCAAAAAATATTGTTTCAGCAGGAGTTTCGGATAAATGTCTGATCCAATTAGCTTACGCTATAGGTGTCTCAAAACCATTATCAATTTTTATAAAACTTGCCGATGGCGATGAAGCAAAAGTTGAACATATAAAAAAAATAATAAATCAAAATTTTGATCTTTCTCCTCGTGGAATAAGAGAAATGCTAAAGTTAAATAACCCTATTTATGAAGTTACATCAGCTTACGGTCATTTCGGAAGAAAAGCTACAAATAAGGGTGAATTTACTTGGGAAAAAACAGATAAAGTTAATTTATTTAAACTGTAATCTTGAAAAAACCTTAATTTTATTTTAAAAAAGTTAGACATTATTTGTATTTCAAAATGGGCACTTGCCCATTTTTTTTTAGGAGCAACGTAAATGTTAAATAGAGGATTAGACAAATTAGAACTTTTAAGAATAGTAGAAGCTGTAGCTAATGAAAAATCTATTGATAAAGAATTAGTTATAAGTTCAATGGAAAGTGCAATTCAGAAAGCGGCATTAACAAAATTTGGCAGTGATAACAATATCGAAGTTTTAATTGATAGAGAGACTGGAGAAATAAAAATTCAAAAAGTTTTAGAAATAGTAGAACAAATTGAAGATTCTGCACGAGAAATAACTCTCGATACGGCACAAAAACATGATAAGAAAAATAAAGGTCTTAAAGTTGGTGATAAAATATATGAAGAACTCCCTCAAATTGATTTTGGAAGAATTGCAGCTCAAAGTGCTAAGCAAGTTATCAGTACTAGAGTTAGGGAAGCAGAAAAAAATAGACAGTATGAAGACTTCATAGATAAACAAGGTCAAATATTAAGTGGAATTATTAAAAGATTAGAATATGGAAATGTAATCGTTGACTTAGGAAAAGCAGAAGGAGTTATAAAAAAAGATGAATTAATTCCAAGAGAAATCTTAAAAACAGGTGATAGGGTGAAAGCTTATTGTTACGAAGTTAAGAAAGAACTTAAAGGTCATCAGATATTTTTATCTAGAGCCCATCCTCAATTTTTAGCTAAGTTATTTGTTCAAGAAGTTCCAGAAATTTACGAAGGAACAATAGAAATTAAATCTGTTGCTAGAGATCCAGGTAGCCGAGCAAAAATTTGTGTTTTTTCTCAAGACTCTTCAATTGATCCTGTAGGTGCTTGCGTAGGTATGAGAGGGAGTAGAGTTCAGACTATCGTTAACGAACTTCATGGAGAAAAAATAGACATAATAAAATGGACAGAAGATCTCCCAACACTTATATCTGAGTCTTTATCACCTGCAGAAATACAAAAAGTTTTAATTGATCAAGATAATAAAAGAATTGATATTATTCTAACAGAGGAAAACCTAAGTAAAGCAATTGGAAGAAGAGGACAGAACGTTAGACTTGCCTCAAAATTAACTAATTATGAAATTGATATATTAACTGATAAGGAGGACTCGGAGAGAAGACAAGCAGAATTTAAAGAGAGAACAGAAACACTTATTAAAAATCTAGAAGTCGATGAAACACTAGGTCAACTTTTGGTGTCAGAGGGATTTACTTCTATAGAGGAGATTGCACAATCTACTCCAGAAAAAATATCTAAAATTGATGCAATTGATGAAGAAACTTCTAAAGAATTAATTTCAAGATCAAAAGAAAATTTATTGAAAGAAAAAGAGGCCATAGCTGAAAAATTAAAGGATCTTGGCGTTGAAGACAGTCTTATAAATTTAAAAGGAATGACCCAAGGTATGCTTGTTATACTTGGACAAAAAAATATTAAGAAATTAAATGATTTTGCTGATTTATCATCCGATGAATTAATCGGAGGATATGATGAAATAAAAGGAAAAAAAATTAGGATCGAAGGATATTTAGAAGAATTCACATTATCTCGGAAAGAAGCTGATGACTTAATAATGGCCGCTAGGGATATAGTTTATAAGTAATGTTATGGAAAAAAATAAAAAGAGAACACTTACAATTTCATCTGATTTAAAAAAGAAAATTGATACAAGTTCAATTGCAAGTTCAACAAAGAAATCTTACGCAGTAGATAAAAAAAAACCTTTTAAAAGCTCAAAAGCCTCAGATAATTATTTTAAAAAAAGTGAAAAAAACTTTTTTAATCCTATTAAAAAAAAGACTTTTGCAAGAAAATTTGTTGAGCAGCAAGCAACAAAAGATTTTATAAAAAAAGACAATAAACCTACTGGCAAAAGTAAACTTAAACTTAAAAGCCCTGTAGATAAAAGAGATTTTAAGTTGACTGTTTCTAGAGCTCTAAATGTAGAAGAAATAGAGATAAAACAAAGAAGTTTAGCGTCTGTAAAGAGAGCAAGACTCAAAGAGAAAAAAAATAAACCCGAGGGCGATGAAAAAAAGGAATTCAAAAAAGTAATACGTGAAGTTAAAATTCCTGAACAGATTACTATCCAAGAGCTATCAAATCGAATGGCTGAAAAATCAAACGAGATAATTAAATTCTTGTTTAATATGAAAGTAGTTGCAACTATTAATCATACAATTGATAAAGATACTGCAGAGTACATAGTCAAAGAATTTGGCCACAAGCCAATATTAGAAGAAAAACCGTCAATAGACTCGGGAAAAAAAACTGAAAGGTTAGAAGGAGAAGTAAAAACAAGACCTCCGGTAGTTACTATTATGGGTCACGTAGACCATGGTAAAACATCACTGCTTGACTCTTTAAGAGACACAAACGTTGTGTCTGGTGAACATGGAGGAATTACTCAACACATTGGAGCTTACCAAGTTAAAAGTAAAGATAATAAAATGATTACTTTTATAGATACTCCTGGTCACGCAGCCTTTACTGAAATGAGAGCTAGAGGATCGAAGATAACAGATATAGTAGTTTTAGTAGTTGCGGCTGATGATGGAATAAAACCACAAACAGTCGAAGCTATTAAACATGCAAAAGCAGCAAAAGTTCCAATAATAGTAGCAATTAATAAATGTGATTTACCAGATAAAAATATTAGTAAAATTAAAAATGAAATGATGCAGTATGAATTAGTGGCTGAGGATTTAAGTGGAGATACTTTATTTGTTGAAGTTTCTGCCCTAAAGAAAACTAACCTGGAAAAACTTAAAGAGAGCATTTCTCTACAAGCAGAAATTCTTGATCTAAAAGCATCTTATACTGATCGGGCAAAAGGAGTAGTGATAGAGTCAAAAATTGATAAAGGAAAAGGTCCAGTATCTACGATTTTAATAAGCAACGGTATATTAAAAAGAGGTGACCATTTTATATGCGGAGACTCATGGGGAAAAGTAAGAGCTATGATTAACTATGAAGGAAAAACTATTGATGAAGCGCACCCATCTATGCCAGTTGAAATTTTAGGAATGAACGGTTCTGCTTTTGCTGGTGCAGAATTTGCTGCCACAAATGATGAAGATGAAGCAAAAAAAATGAGTGAATTTAAAAAAATTAATAAAAATAACACCAAAACACTACCAAAAGATAAAACTACTCTTTTTGAAAACACAAAAGAAAAAGATGAATTGAATATTATTATTAAATCAGATGTTCACGGTTCTAGTGAAGCTTTAAAAATGGCGATAAATAAAATTGAACATAGTGAAGTTGAGGCAAAAATTATTTTATCAGACATAGGAATGATAAATGAGACAGATGTTTCACTAGCAAAAGCTTCGAATGCGATTTTAATTGGTTTTAATGTTAAACCTAATAGAGAAGCAAAAAAATTATCCGAAGAACAAAAAATAAAAATAAAATATTTTAATATAATTTATGAGGCTATAGATTATGTTGAAAAATCTCTTTCTGGATTATTACAACCCGATATAAAAGAAACTGTTATAGGAAGTGCTGAGATTAAAAAAATATTTAAAGTTTCAAGTGCAGGTAAAATAGCTGGATCCAAAGTTATAAGTGGAGAAATTAAATCAAAATCTAAAGCAAGAATTATTAGAGATGGAGTGGTGATCTATAGCGGAGAAATAATGACAATTTTTAGGGAGAAAAATCAAGTTAAAGAGGTTGGAACTGGTTTGGAGTGCGGAATAAGTATAAAAGATTTTATGGATTTTAAAGAAAATGACGTTATTGAGTCTTACCTCTCAGAGAAAATTTCAAGGTCAATTTAATGGGAAATCAAAATATACAAAAGGCTTTTAGCCAAAGACAACTGAGAGTTGGAGAATTAGTTAAACAAAATTTAGGTCAACTTTTCATAAGAAATGAAGCTAAAATTCCATCAATAAACTCAAAGTTAATTACCGTTACAGAAGTTAGAATGACTCCAGATCTTAAAACAGCTAGAGTTTACGTTATTCCGTTAGGCGGCATCGATACAAAAGAAACAGTAAAAATCTTGACTGAATACTCTCATCTTGTTAGAAAAGCGCTGTCTAAACGGCTAGATATAAAGTTTCTTCCTAAACTCACTTTTGTAGAAGATAACTCATTTGAATATGCTGAGAAGATTGAGAAGATAATTAAAAAAAACAAAGAATATGATAAAGAAAAAAAAAGATACAATTAAAGCTCTTGCAATAAATGCTAAGGATGTTGGTTCTACAGAAGTTCAAATTGGATTATTAACTGATAAGATTTCAAAATTATCAGAACATTTTAAGAAATTTAAAAAAGATAAACATTCTACACTCGGGTTAGCCAAATCTGTTAACAAAAGAAAAAGACTACTTGCTTATCTAAAAAGAAAAAATTCAGACTCATACTCAAAAGTAATAAAACAACTAAATTTAAGGAAATAATGTTCAAAATAAATAAGGAAGAATTAGAAGTTAATGGTAAAAAATTAACTTTAGAGACAGGTAAAGTAGCAAGACAAGCAGATGGAGCTATCATTGCCACTCTTGGGGAAACAGTAGTAATAGCAACAGCTGTAGGAGCAAAAAAAGTTGCCGAGGGTCAGGACTATTTTCCCTTGTCAGTAAATTATCAAGAAAAATATTATGCAGCAGGTAAAATACCCGGAGGATATTTTAAAAGAGAGGCAAGGCCAACCGAGGCAGAAACATTAATTTCTAGATTAATAGATAGACCGATAAGACCTTTATTTCCATCTGGGTTTATGAATGAGGTTCAAGTTCTACCTACAGTCTTGTCATACGATAGTGAGAACCAACCAGATATTTTATCAATTATAGCCTCTTCAGCAGCTCTAGCAATATCAGGACTACCATTTTTAGGACCCATTGCAGCCAGTAGAGTCGGCTACAAAGATGGAAAGTATTTATTAAATCCCTCTGTTGAGGAATTAAAAGACTCAGAATTAGATCTTGTAGTTGCTGGAACTAAAGATGCTGTTCTAATGGTTGAGTCCGAGACATCAGGCTTATCCGAAAAAGTTATGTTGGATGCTGTAAAATTTGGTCACGAAAAATTTGTGCCAATAATTGAAGCAATAGAGAAATTAGCAAAAAAAGCTTGTAAACCTAAATGGGAAGTTGAAGAAGTTGATCATTCTGAAATTAAAAAGAAGATCTCTGCAAAATTTGAAGATGGCTTGAGAAAAGCATTTAAAGAAATAGATAAGAAAAAGAGATCTACAGCAATTTCTGAAATAGAGACAAAATGTAAAGAAATGTTTGTAGAGGATGAAACTATCACGGAAAACCAAGTAATGTCTCAACTGAAATCTTTAGAGAAAGATATTGTTAGAACTGCAATTTTAAAAGAAAAGAAAAGAATAGATGGCAGAGGTTTAGCAGACGTAAGACAAATCAAATGTGAAGTTGGAGTTTTACCAAGAACTCATGGATCAGCTCTTTTTACAAGAGGAGAAACCCAAGCTCTTGTCGTGACCACACTAGGAATGACAGATGATGAACAAAGACTGGAAAGCTTAGAGGGAATGCAAAGATCTAATTTTATGTTGCACTATAATTTTCCACCTTTTTCAGTTGGAGAATGTGGTAGAATAGGCACTGGAAGAAGAGAAATTGGACACGGCAAATTAGCATGGAGAGCAATAAATTCATCTTTACCATCTAAAGAAAATTTTCCTTATACATTAAGAGTAGTTTCAGAAATTACTGAGTCAAACGGTTCTTCGTCAATGGCAACAGTTTGTGGAACCTCATTATCTTTAATGGATGCAGGAGTTCCTATAAAGGAGCCAGTTGCTGGAATTGCAATGGGTCTTATTAAAGAGGGTGACGATTTTTCAGTACTTTCTGACATTTTAGGTGATGAAGATCACTTAGGAGACATGGATTTTAAAGTAGCTGGTACAAAAAATGGTATTACCTCACTTCAGATGGATATTAAAATAACAGGTATTACTTTTGAAATTATGGAAAAAGCTTTAGATCAAGCAAAAGCTGGAAGAGAACATATTTTAGGTGAAATGAATAAAGCTATTAAAACATCAAGGAAAGAGTTTTCAAAACATACTCCAAAAATGGAAACTATTAAAGTTGATAAAAAAGATATAGCAACAGTAATAGGAAAAGGTGGTGCAACAATACGAGAAATTGTCGAGACCTCAGGAGCTAAAGTTGATGTAAAAGATACTGGGGAAGTAACAGTGGCGGCTCCAGATGAAGCCGCAAGAAACAAAGCTATCGATTTCATTAAAAATTTAATTGCTAAACCAGAAATGGGAAAAATTTACAAAGGAAAAGTAGTTAAAATTATGGAGTTCGGAGCTTTTGTAAACTTTTTGGGCAAACAAGATGGCCTAGTGCATATTTCTGAATTAGCTGATAAACGAGTTGCAAAAGTAGGTGACGTTGTAAAAGAAGGCGACGAAGTTTCTGTAAAAGTTGTTGGATTTGATAGAGGGAAAGTAAAACTATCGATGAAACAAGCTTCAGCCTAAACTAAAATCTGTAATGTAAATCAAAAATATCTTAGTATTTTGATTATTCAAAATATAGTAATATATTTTAATTAACTATGAAAAAATTAAGCCCTTTTAAAAAAAATACAGGTTTATTAATTAGGATTGATGATATTGCAGCTCATATGAAATGGGATTTAATTCAAAAATGTGAAATTTTATTTGATGAATTAAATATAAAACCTCTTCTTGGAGTAATTCCAAACAATAAAGATGAAGAATTTTTGAAATATGAAAAAAAAGACGATTTTTGGCATAAAGTGAGAGTCTGGCAAAGCAAAGGTTGGGAGATATCTATGCATGGTTTTGACCATGTTTACAACTCAGATACTATGAAAAAAGATTTTTTTGGGTATGGTGGAAAATCAGAATTTTACGGGCATTCATTGGATCATCAAAAAAAAAGGATAGAAGAAGGATTAAAGATATTTAAAAAGGAAAAAGTAAATGTAAGATCTTTTTTTGCACCAAATCATACATACGATCTTAATACTTTTAAAGCTTTAAAAGCTAATGGTATAGATTATGTTATCGATGGATACGGATTAAAACCTTACAGTGAATTTCAGATAAATTTTATACCTCAACTTTTTTACAAGGAGATAATGCTTCCATTTGGAATTCAAAGTACTCAAGTACATTTAAATTATATGAGTAATGAAAATTTTTTAAATTTTGTTTCCTTCATTAAAAAAAATTCATCTAAGATTATAAATTTTGATAAAGCGATAGAAAATATTGATAACAATATTCTCTCTAAACTGTCTAGAGTTACAATAGAAAAATCACTTAAACTAATAAGATTATTTTAAAATCCATGATAGGATCAAAAATTTCAGCCATTGAATACTATTTCCCAAAAAATAAAGAAAATAACGCTAAATTTAAAAAAAATAATCCCAAGGTAAACATTGAGAGAATTAAAGAAAAAACTGGTATTAATAACCGATACATATCTGGTAAAAACGAGACTGTAATAGATATTAGTATCAAAGCTGCAAATAAATTACTTCAAAAGTTTTCAAAAAATAAAGTTGAATTTTTAATACTAGTAACTCAAACTTCAAATTATAGAATTCCAACCTCTGCATGTATAATTCAAAGTAAACTTAAGCTTAGAAACGATATTATAGCTTTTGATATGAATTTAGGTTGTTCTGGATTTATTTATGCTCTCAGAATGGCATCAAGTTTAATTGAGTCGAAACAGGCAAAAAATGGAATTATAATATGTGCTGATACATACACAAAATATATTAGCAAAACGAATACTGCTTGCAGACCAATATTTTCTGATGCTGCCTCAGCTATTTTAATTTCTAAAAGCACAAAAAATAAAATCGGTCCATTTGAACTTGGCGCAGATGGATCAGGTGCTGACGCCTTGGAGTTACCAACCGGTACGAACGAAATCGTGATGAATGGTGCAAAAGTACTTACATTTGCAATGGATGTGGTCCCTAATAATGTAAATAAACTCTTAAAGAAAATAAAAATAGATAAGAAAAATATTCATAAATTCATCTTTCATCAAGCAAGTAAATATATTTTGGATAATATAAATAGAAGATTGTCTATAGAAAAAAACAAAACTTTTGAAAACTATGGAAAAGTAGGAAACACAATATCAGCGTCTATACCAATAGCTTTGAAAGATGCATATACAAAAAAAAAGATACTAGTTAACAAAAATATTATAGTTGCAGGATATGGAGTAGGCTTATCTTGGGGTTCTGCTTTAATTAAATGGAGTAAATTACTATGATTAAAGAAGAAAAAAAAGTTTTCAAACCTAATGCCACAACATCTCTTTTAGTTCAGAGCTCTCTGAAAACTATTAGAAAAAAATCCGACATTTTAGATCTAGGTTGCGGCACAGGATATGTAGGCTTAACAATTGCAAAAAATACAAAAATTAAAAATAACTATTTTTTTTCAGATCTATCAAAAAAAGCAATTGACCTTTGTAAAACTAATGCAAAAAAAAATGGTATAAAAATTCAGGCAAAAACTGGAAACATGTTTGAACCTTGGGCAGATAAAAGATTTGACTTAATAATAGAGTCAATTTCTGCTATTGCAAAAAAAGTAGCTACTATTTCTCCTTGGTACAGAAATGGAATACCTTGCGATTGCGGCGAAGATGGGACTGATTTAGTTAACGAAGTTTTAAATGTTACAAAAAATCATTTAAAGAAAAATGGAAAACTAATTTTTCCTATAGTGACATTGTCAAACAAACAAAAAATATTAAGAACTGCTAATAAGAATTTTAAAAACGTAAAACTTTTGGTTTCAAAAGATTGGCCGCTTCCTAAAAGCATGTATTCAAAAAAAAATGTATTAGAAAAATTAAAAAAGAAAGGAGTAGTGAGTTATAAAACAAAATATGGTTTGATTTTATATTCATCTGAGATATATATTGCCTATTAAAGTTCATGAAAAAAAAACCTTCAAAAGTAGATATTTTAAAAATAATTTCCAAAATCCTTAAAATGAGTCCACAAAAAATTGAAAAAATTGATGATTATACAAAAATGGAAAGTTGGGACTCTTTGGCTCAATTAGATATAATTAGTGCTATAGACAAAAAACTTAATGGAAGAATTGGAAAGATTAAAAATATAGCTGAGATAAAGAGTGTAAAAAAAATCATTTCTCTCTTAAAGAAAAAATCTCTTATTACTTAATGCATGAAAGAAAAAAAATTCATAATTACTGGATATCAAGATATTCAGTAAGAAAAGTTTTTTTTAGAGATAGCCTGTACAATCAAACAATCAAGTATCTTAAAAAACAAAGATATTTAAGATTTTCAAAAATATTTTTTTTATTAAATAGTTTTTTAAACAAAAATTATCCAGTCTGCTATATTTTAAAAAAAGACAAAAAAATAGTTGGTTTTGTAGGAACTATTTTTTCTAAAAAAAAATATAATAAAAAAAACCACCTTACATGTAACATACATTCTTGGTTGGTTGATCAAAATCATCGGATTGGTTCCTCATTACTTTTTAAGGAAATCGATAGAGAAAGATGTTTAGTAACTGTTTTAACTGCTCTACCTAGACTAGGTAAAACTTTTATTAAACTCGGGTTTAAAGAACTTTCAATGACATATAAACTAATCTTAACAAAAAAATTCTTTTCTAAACAAAATGATAAAAAATTCCAATTATTAAATAACTTCAATAAAATTAAAGAAAAAATACCAAAGAATTTAAAAAAACTTTTAACATTCTATTCTAATAAAGATTATCAAAAATTTTTATTTAAAAGTGAAAATTCTAAATCGCAGTCATTTATTATTGGAAAATTTGTTTATAAAAAAAAATATCTTAAAACTTTGAATATAATTTACTGCTCAAATAAAAATATGATTAATAAAAATATGATACAATTCTTTCAAATTTTATCAAAAAAGTTCAATGTTTCTCTTTGTGGAGAGTATTTTATTTCAAGTAAAAATACTATTTTTAAAAATAATTTAAATTTTTATTTAACCAAAAACAAAAAGATATATTTGAAAACGATACCAAGGCGTTTTACTTTTGATTTGCTTTATTCAGAAACTGAATTTTAAAAAATTTAAATAGATGTTATATTAGGTTTAGCTTATATTTTTCGGATCAGGCATTCCAACTTTATTATATCCAGCATCTACATAATGTATCTCACCAGTAACACCTGCAGCTAAATTACTAAGTAGATATAACGCAGAATTTCCAACATCGTGAATATCTACATTTCTTTTTAAAAAGGAATGATTTTCGTTCCATTTATATAAAAATTTTGCATCTCCAATAGCAGAGGCAGCTAAAGTTTTTATGGGTCCTGCGCTGATTGCGTTTACTCTTATCTTTTTCCCCCCAAGATCCCTGGCTAAATATTTTACACTGGCCTCTAACGCAGATTTACAAACCCCCATAACATTATAATTTGGAATTGCCTTTGTAGACTCGTAAGTGAGTGTAAGTAGGCTCCCCCCTTCTCTCATTATCTTTGAAGCCTCTTTAGATACTTCAGTAAATGAAAAACATGAAATTAGCATACTTCTGAGAAAATTTTCTCTTGTAGTATTTAAATATTCTCCAGATAACTCTGATTTGTCAGAAAAAGCTACTGCATGAACTACAAAATCTATCTCCCCCCATTTTGACTTTACATCTTTAAAAAGTTGTACAACTTCATCTTTTTTTTCTACATCGCAACTGAAAGTTAGTTTTGAATTTAATTTTTCTGCTAAAGGAACAACTCTTTTCTTTAAAGCGTCACCTAAGTAAGTAAAAGCTAATTCTGCTCCAGCCTCTGCAAGTTTCTGAGATATACCCCAAGCAATAGATCGTTCGTTTGCAACTCCCATTATCAGACCTTTTTTTCCTTTCATTAAACTCATTATTTTACCTTTTCAAAAACTAAAGTGGCATTAGTTCCGCCGAAGCCAAAACTATTTGACATTACAGAATTTAAATTCACATCTTTTTCTACTTTTGTAACAATTGGATATTTTTTCGCTTCATCATCCATATCGCTAATATTGGCTGATGCAGCTATAAAATTATTTTTCATCATAATTAAACTATAAACAGCCTCATGAACTGATGTAGCTCCTAGAGAATGACCCGCAAGAGATTTGGTTGAGCTAATTTTTGGTTTATAGTCACTGAACACTTCTCCCACAGCTTTCAACTCTGTAATATCTCCAACAGGTGTTGATGTACCATGAGTATTTATATAATCAATTTTATTTTTTGCGGTGCTCAATGCCATTTTCATACATCTAACTGCTCCCTCTCCAGAAGGAGCTACCATGTCATAACCATCAGATGTGGCACCATACCCTGTAAGCTCTGCATATATTTTTGCACCTCTTGATTTTGCGTGCTCGTACTCCTCTAAAACTAAAACTCCTCCTCCGCCTGAGATAACAAAACCGTCTCGGGTTTTATCGTAGGGTCTAGAAGCTTTTTCAGGAGTATCATTATATTTAGAGGAAAGGGCTGTCATAGCATCAAACATTGCAGTCATTGCAAAATGTACTTCATCACTTCCACCTGCAAAAATAATTTTTTGTTTTCCTAATTGGATTAACTCCATTGCATTACCAATACAATGACCACTGGTTGCGCAAGCTGAACTGATTGTGTAGTTAACTCCTTTTATTTTAAATGGCACTGCAAGAGTTGCTGATGCAGTACTAGACATAGTTCTTGGCACAACAAAAGGACCCATTCTTTTTGGACTTTTTTCTCTAGTTTTATCTGCAGCTAGTATTACGTTTTCAATGGAAGGCCCACCAGATCCCATTATCATCCCAGTAGTTACGTTACTAACATCTTTTTCCTCTAAACCTGAGTCCTTTACAGCTTCATTCATAGAAACATAATTATAAGCTGATCCAGGCCCCATAAATCTTATAAATTTTCTGTCTACATGGTCCTCAAGTTTTATATTTGGTTTCCCGTGAACATGACTTTTTAAATTATATTCTTTGTACTCTTCAGAAAATGTAATTCCGGACTTAGCGTTAACAAGTGACTCAAAAACTTCCGCTTGATTGTTTCCTAAACAAGAAACTACACCTATTCCAGTTACTACGACTCTTTTCATGACTTAAATAATCCTACCTTCAAATTTTCAGCTGTATAAATTATTTTTCCATCAGCGCTCAAAATACCGTTTGCTAAACCAACTGCAGTTCCCTCTTTTTTTAAAATTCTCTTCATATTTATTTCATAAGTAGCCATTTTAATATTTTTCAAAACCTCGCCAGTAAATTTTACAGAATTTACTCCTAAAGCTCTACCCTTTCCTGGCTCGCCAATCCAGCCTAAAAAAAATCCAACCAACTGCCACATAGCATCTAAACCAAGGCAACCTGGCATAACTGGGTCTTTTTTAAAATGACAATCAAAAAACCAGAGGTTATCTTTAATATCAAGCTCGGCTTTTATAAAACCTTTTTTAAATTCACCTGTATCTTTTTTAATCTCTGTAATTCTATCAAACATTAGCATCGGGGGTAACGGTAGTTTGGCATTCCCTTCTCCAAATAATTTTCCCTCTCCACACGAAATTAATTCATCATAATTGTAACTGTTTTTTTGCATGATTAAGGACTGTTTTACTTGATTTAGCAAAAGTTTCCTATATATTTGTATTTAGAATGATTATAAAGTAGATAAAAAACTTAATAAAACGTGAAAAAAATAGACATTTTAAAAAAATTAAGATCATCAAAGTTAAGACCGACTAAACAAAGAGTTGAAATTGCTAAATTTTTATTCGAAAGAGAAAAAACTTTTCATTTTACAGTCGAAAGTTTAAACAAACTTTTAATAAAAAAATCAACTTCTAAAATTGCACTAGCTACAATTTACAATACGGTTCACGCTTTTAAAACGGCTGGACATTTAAGTGAAGTTGAAGTGAGAGGAAACAAAACATATTTTGATACAAATGTTTCAAACCATCATCACTTTTATGATAGTGAAAATTCAGAATTAATTGACATAGATGCGAATGATATAGTCATCCAAAAAATTCCTAAAGCACCAAATGGTAAAAAAATTAAGAATGTTGAGGTATTTATAAATTTGAAAAATTGACAGTTTGTCGCTTGTTTTCACTTTAGAACAATTATAAACTAGATTCATGAGTGTAGATTATAAAAAAAGTAATAATGGTAAATGTCCGGTAATGCATGGTGGCGTTACTAAAGCAGGAGAGTCAAATACTGCTAGGCTCTGGCCCAATAGTATAAATTTGGATATTTTACACCAACACGATACAAAAACAAATCCGCTCCCAGGATACGATTATAAAAAAGAAGTTAAAAAATTAAATTTTAAGGCTTTAAGAAAAGATCTATTAAAGTTGATGACAGACAGTCAAGAGTGGTGGCCAGCAGATCTTGGAACTTACAGTGGATTAATGGTGAGACTAACTTGGCACCAAGTTGGTACTTATAGAGAGTTCGACGGAAGGCCTAATGTTGGATCACATAGATTCTCACCGCAAGACTCTTGGCCTGACAATACAAATCTAGATAAAGCTAGGCGTCTTTTATGGCCAATTAAAAAAAAATATGGAAACAGATTAAGTTGGTCAGATTTAATGGTGCTAGCTGGTACTATGGCTTATGAGCACGCTGGATTTAAAACTTTCGGTTTTTCATTTGGTAGAGAAGATATTTGGGAGCCTGAAAAAGATGTTTACTGGGGGAAAGAAACAGTTCCATTAGCAGTTAATAGATACGGAGATCCACAAGATAGATCTTCATTAGAAGCACCTCTCGCAGCTTCTCATTTTCAATTAGTTTATGTGAATCCCCAAGGTGTTGAGGGGAAACCTGATCCAGTAAGAACTGCAATGGATGTTAGAGAAACATTCGGAAGAATGGGGATGAATGATGTTGAAACTGCAGCACTAACAGTTGGTGGTCACTCTATTGGAAGAGCGCATGGTAATGGTAATCCTGAAAATTTAGGGCCAGAACCTGCTGGAGCTGATATTCATGAACAAGGTTTTGGCTGGAATCAGGAAAATGGTACTGGAGCTAATCAAATTACATCAGGTCTAGAGGGAGCCTGGACGACAAATCCTGATAAGTGGGATCATCAATATTTAGACCTTTTACTTAATTATGAGTGGGAAAGTAAAAAAAGTCCTGCAGGCGCTTGGCAGTGGGAACCAATAAATCTCGAAGAAGAAAAAAAACCAAGAGATTTAGGAGATCCTAGTAAAAAAGCTAGATTAATGTTTACTGATGCCGACATGGCAATGGCCATGGATCCAGAGTACAGAAAAATTTCAGAAAGATTTTATAAAGATCCGAAATTCTTTGAGGACTCTTTCGCAAGAGCATGGTTTAAGTTAACTCATAGAACAATGGGTAATAAAGAAAACTATATTGGACCTTGGGCTCCTAAAGAGGATTTATATTGGCAAGGTAATGTTCCAAAACCTAAAAAGAAATATAACGTGGAAAAAGTAAAGAAAATGATTTCTTCTTCAAAATTAAATTCTAGTGATTTAATTACCACTGCTTGGGATAGTGCAAGAACATATAGAAGAACCGACAAAAGAGGTGGAGCTAATGGAGCAAGAATTCGTTTAGAACCAATGAACCAATGGGAGGCAAATGAGCCAAAAAAACTCTCTAAAGTTTTAAAAGTGCTTGAAGGAATTGCTAAGAAAACCGGCGCAACAATTGCCGATACAATAGTATTAGCAGGAAATGTAGGCCTTGAAAAAGCTATTAAAAAAGCCGGTTCTAAAGCAAAAGTTCCATTTAATCCTGGAAGGGGCGATGCTTCACAAGATCAAACTGAAATTAAAAGCTTCAAATGGTTAGAACCCCATCATGATGGTTTTAGAAACTATTTTAAAACCGATTATTCAGTAATGCCTGAGGAACTTTTATTAGAGAGAGCTTCTCTTATGGGTTTAACTGCACAGGAAATGACTTGTTTAGTAGGTGGAATGAGAGTGCTAGGAACAAATCATTCAACTGCAAAAGAAAAAGGTGTTATGACTGATAAAGTTGGAGCTCTAACAAACGATTTTTTTGTAAATTTAGTTGACATGAAATATACTTGGAAACCAACTGGAAAAAATTCATACGATGTTATTGACCGTAAAACTAACAAAATTAAATATACAGCTTCTAGAGCTGATTTAGTCCTAGGATCCAATTCTATTCTTAGATCATATGCAGAAGTTTATGCACAAGACGACAATAAAGAAAAATTTATTAAAGATTTTATCAAAGTTTGGACAAAAATTATGAATGCAGATAGAATTAATCTTAAAAAATTAAATTAATATGGAAATTGTTAAATCACAAAACTTAGAGAAATTAAATCAAAATATAAAAGAAGATTTTTTCAAAGTTCCAAATTTAAAATTCGATATTGATAAATTAAAAGCTGATTTAAATATTGTATTAAAAAAAAAGAAATTCAACACTCTTGGTATTAAAAATTTTGGAGCAATTTCAATAAATCAAATTCCAGGTGATAAAAATTCTACAGAGGGTCACAATGTAAGAGGCACTTACTGGACTATACCTGATGAAAAAGGCAAGGAAGTGGAAAGAGACAAAGCTATTGATGAGTCAAAATATACAGAAATAGTCCCTGAGTTTAAAAACACGTATTTTGAAGAAGTTTATAATACTTTGAAAAAACATTTTAAGCTCGGAAGAGTGAGAATATTGTTAAAGGAACCTAGATCTACTCTAAGTTGGCACAGAGATCCAGAGCCAAGACTTCATATTCCAATCATAACCAACAAAGGTTGTAGGATGGTGATAGAGGATGTTTGTAAGCATATGCCAGCTGACGGATCAGCAACTATTACGAACAACACAAAATATCATAATTTCTTTAATGGCGGTGAACAAGATAGGATACATCTTGTAGCGTGTGTTTTAGAAAATCCGTTTAAAAATGGCAGAGTTCAATAAAGGAATCTATCTTACTGTAAAAGATATTTATCAAAGCAACAAAGGATCTCTCTTACGAACCTTAATCTACACCATCGGACATTTTTTAATTGCCATAACAGTTTTAATGCTAATATCCAATGTTTCATTCATGATTGCTTTAACTGATGCAATAGTTGAACCGATTGCCAACGCGGTTTGGTACTTCGTGTTGGACAAATTTTGGACAGCTAAGTACAAGAAATAGTTTATAACAGACCCCACAAAATATCTTTTTTAACCCAACCTTTATATTTCTCCACACTTATCTTACACCAATCATCTTTGCATTTATGTATTTTGCATAATCTACCTTTTTTAAGGATTGCAAAAGGCTTGGAGTAAATAGAAGGTTTATTAAAAATCAATTGATCGTCTTCAATTGTGATTGCCGCTTTTTTTTTTGATAACTGTGAAATATGAATCCAACCAGTATTATTTTCATGATCTCTTATTTTTCTAAAATTTTCAAATTTATCTTGAATTAAAACAGGTAAAAATTTTTTTTTATAAAATAATTTGATAGGATATTCGAAAGATGGCCCTTGTCTAAGATTAACTTTGTCGTTTCTCAAAGTTAAAAAGTATTCAATTGCGAAAAGACTTTGGGATGAAAAACAAAAAAATAAAGTAATATAAATAATTTTTAACATTTATTTTTACATTTAGGATTGAGAGATAATTTTACTTTTCTTAAATTTATTTTAATTGAATTAAAAATCATCATCTGGTTATCTAAACCATTCTTTAATCCTAAAATTGATTTTAAAACTTCATTAGCTTGTAGTGATCCCAAAATTCCAGCTACTGGTGAAAAAATTCCATCTGTTTCACAATTTTTTTCTAAAACAGGCTTATCTGGCATAAAGCATCTATAACAGGATGTTTTTTTTCTAAAATTAAATTTGTATAAATGACCGTCAAATTTACTGATTGCTGCAGAGATGAGTATTTTTTTCATTTTTTTACATTCATCATTAATCAAGTATCTTGTCTCAAAGTTATCAGTTCCATCACAAATTATGTCAAAATTTCTAATTGTTGATTTAATATTCTTAAGAGTTACTTTTTTTTTAAAAGTTATAATTCTAATTTCTTTATTTATTCTATAAATACTAGATTTAGCCTGATCGACTTTGTATTTACCTATATCATTAGTAGTAAATAACGTTTGTCTATTTAAATTACTTATTTCAATTTTATCTGGATCTACAATTCCTATGGTTCCGACCCCAGATGCTGCTAAGTACGTTAAAAGTGGACAACCCAAACCTCCAACACCGATTATTAATACTTTAGCGTTAATTATTTTTTTTTGTCCAGCTACTCCAACTTTTTTAAGAATAATTTGTTTTTCAAACCTTTTAAAATCTTTCAAACCTAATTGCATATATTATTTCAACCCAGTAGATCCAAAGCCACCAACACCTCTGTCGGTATCATCCAGGTTATCTACTTCCTTAAACTTAGCTTTAACTATAGGGCATAACACCATTTGAGCAATACGCGTGCCTCTCTC
Organism: uncultured Pelagibacteraceae bacterium; assembly: GCA_902590505.1. GTDB lineage: Bacteria > Pseudomonadota > Alphaproteobacteria > Pelagibacterales > Pelagibacteraceae > Pelagilacustribacter. The sequence goes on along the minus strand of CACIWZ010000002.1, from coordinate 170,193 downwards.
AACAAAAAAAGTTTTATTACTCAGGTTTATTAATATCACTTTTAATTCACCTCTATAATCAGCGTCTATTGTCCCGGGTGAATTAAGAACTGATATTTGACTTTTCGCAGCTAATCCTGATCTTGATCTAATTTGTATTTCAAAATTTTTAGGTATAGATACTGATATACCAGTTGGAATTATTGATGTTTTGCCTGGTTCTATTTTTATCTGTTTTTCAATATTAGCTGAAAGATCCATTCCCGATGAACCATTCGTCTCGTATTTAGGTAGCTCGATATTTTTTGATAGTCTTTTAATTAAAACTTCTGTCATCAACTAATAGTTTATCTAAAATAACTTCAGCGATTTTATTTGCTATATAACTTTTCTTATTCTTTTTTATTATTTTGATATTTCCATTATTATCGATAATTGAAACTTCGTTATAATCTGAGTTAAATCCTATACCCTTTTTTGAAACATTATTTGCTATAATTAAATCGCAGTTCTTTTTTTTCATTTTAGTTATTGAATTCTTATTTACATTTTCAGTTTCAGCAGAAAAGCCAACAACTAATTTTGGTCTATGTTCATTGTTCTTGCCTAAATATTCAAGAACGTCCTTATTTTTTTCTATTTTAATGGGTTTAATATTATTTTGATTTTTTTTTAATTTATTTTTATTTTGAACTACAGGTTTAAAATCAGATACAGCAGCAGCACAAACTGCAACGTCCACAGGTAAAGATTTTTTTGTTTCAATTAGCAACTCATTTGCTGTTACTATTTTTTTTGTTTTAATATTTTTTTGAGTTGTGAGATTTGATGGTCCGATTATTAATGTAGTTTTAATACCTAGTCTGTCTAGGGCTAAAGCTATTTCGTAACCCTGTTTACCGCTCGACTCATTAGAAATGTATCTTACAGGGTCAATATATTCTCTGGTCGGACCAGCAGTTACCAAAGCTTTAAAATTTTTACTTTTGACTAAATTTCTTTTATTAAAATAATGATCAATATAAGCATATATTTGTCTTGGGCTTGACATTTTACCCTCACCGTATTCACCACAAGCCATCTCACCTTTTTCTGGTCCGATAAACAAATATCCATAATCCTTTAAAATTTTAACATTTTGTTGAGTGGCTTTATGTAGCCACATCCTAACATTCATCGCAGGAACTAATAAGATATCTTTATTGGAAGCCAATATCACCGTTGTAGCTAAATCTTCAGCTTTGCCATGGCTTAATTTTGTCATGAAGTTAGCTGTGGTAGGCATCACAATGACTAAGTCAGCCCATCTAGATAAAGATATATGATCTATTTCAGCTTCAGAATTTGCATCAAAAATATCTTCAAAAGTTTTATTTTTTGTAAGAGTCGATATGGATAAGGGGGTTACAAACTCTTTTCCACTTTTTGTTAAAATCGTTTTAATTTCATTATTACTTTTTCTTAATAATCTGATTAAATCTAGAGATTTGTAGGCAGCTATTCCCCCACCAATAATTATAAGTATTTTTTTATTTTTAATTTTCATAACTTATTAAAATACTAATAAAAAGACAATTACAATACCAAAAAAACTGATAATTATATTATTTCTAAAGTTTTTAAGTTTCATTTGCTCCATTTCTAAATTTTTATTCGCACCAACGGCTAAACTTAATTTTCCCTCGGCCATTAACTTTAAAGCATAATCTGCCCTATCAATAAAATCTGGTAAGTCTGGTATTCTTTTAATTATTTCTGATGAAGTCTTAACAGCTGTATCAAGTGTTGTCTTAGGGCTTTTAATATTTTTTAACCAATTTTCTAAAACCGGTTTTGAAACTTCCCAAATGTTTGTATCTGGATAAAGTTTTCTAGCTACTCCTTCAACTACAACCATAGTTTTCTGTAATAACAATAATGGAGGTTGAGTTGCCATATTAAATTTCTCAGTAATTTCAAACAATTGAGCAAGTAAATTGCCCCCCGATATATCTTTAATTGACTGACCAAATATTGGTTCTCCCACAGATCTTAGAGCTTGAGCAAATTCTTCCTTAGATGCATCTTGAGGCACTAAACCCGCTTGAAAATGAACTTCAGCAACTTTTACGTAGTCTCTTTGAATGAAGCCATATAATATCTCAGCTAAAAATTTTCTATTATTTTTATCAAGACGACCCATTATTCCAAAATCTACAGGGATTATATTGCCTTTACTATCAACGAAAAGATTACCTTGATGCATATCTCCATGAAAGAAACCATCTCTTACTGCTTGTTTTAAAAAATGCTGGATCAAATTTTCAGAAAGTTTTTGCAGATTCACCCCTATATTTTTTAGTTTTTGATGTTCTCGTATTGAAATACCTTCCACTTTATCTAAAGTTAGCACTTTTTTTGTAGTATAATTCCAGTAAATTTTTGGAACATTAAATCCTAAATCATTTTTAGTATTTTCATAAAGTTCATTTGCTGCAGCTGCCTCAAACCTTAAATCCATTTCTATATTAGTAATCTCTCTCAAAAGATGAACTACCTCAATTAATTTTAATCTTTTTGCTTTTGAAAAAGTGTTCTCGACTATGTATGCAAATAGCATTAAAGCATCTAATTCCTCATTAAATAATTTTTCAATATCTGGCCTCAGTATTTTAATAGCTACCTGTTTATCTAAGTTATCCATCTTAATTTTTGCTAAATGAACTTGTGCAATAGAAGCGGCAGCTATTGGTTCACTTATGTCAACGATGTTTCTAAAGTAATTTTCACCTATTTCTTTTTTTATAACTTTTTTAGCTTCATAAAGATCAAAAGCAGGGACCTTATCTTGAAGTTTTTCTAAACTTTTTGCTAGCTCTTCTCCAATAATATCTGGTCGTGTTGCTAAAAATTGACCTAACTTTATAAAAGTCGTCCCCATGCTTTGAAGAGCCTCGCAAAGTTTATCGCCAGGTTTTTTTTGATTATTAATAAGATTTTTATTTGATCCAATAGAAATACAGTTGAAAAATAAGTTTAAAGAATGGGGAAGGGTATGAATTTCATTTATAGTATTTACAGCACCCGAAGTAGATAATTTTCTTGCTATCTGAAATAATTTGAAAACCCTTTTAAACATTTAAATTTTCCAACCTGAATGTATTGCTGAAATTCCATTCGAGACATTTCTAAATTCTACATTTGAAAAACCATTATTTTTTATTAACTTTGATAGTTCTTTTTGATTATAAAATTTGTCGATACTATCAATTAGGTATTTGTAAGGTTTGTCTGAACCAACAATAAATTTTCCAATATGTGGAATAGTTTTTGAATATTGCTTATATAAGAAATTTAGTATTTCGTTATCAATTTTGGAAAACTCTAGGCACATAAATCGTCCACCAGGTTTTAAAACTCTAAATGCTTCTTTTAAAACCTTGTTTATATCACTTACATTTCTTATTCCATAGCTAATTGAATAGTAATCAAAAGTATTATCTTTTATTGGTATGCTTTCGGCACTAGAATTTATCCATTTGACTGATTTATATTTTTTTAATTTAATTTTTCCTCGACTTAGCATTTCTTTATTAGGTTCTACACAAATGACTTCACCTGTTCCATCGGATCTAGTAAAAAACAAGTTTGCGATATCCCCAGTGCCTGAAGCAACATCAATTAATTTAGTATTAGGCTGGGGATTCATCCAATCTATAAATTTTTCTTTCCAAACTCTGTGGACTCCTAAAGACATAATATCATTCATTAAATCATATTTTTTATAAACTTGTGAAAATACAGAATTGACTAATTTATTTTTATCTTGAATAGTAGATTTCATAAAAGAATTATATGCCAGAATTACCAGAAGTTGAAGTTGTTAAAAGGTCTCTTGAAAGCAAAATTCAAAATAAAATTATAAAAAAAGTAAAAATAAATGATATCAAATTGAGATATAAACTGAATATTAAAAAGATATCTCAATTAAACAATCTAAAAATAAAGAAAATTGAAAGAAGGTCAAAGTATTTATTATTTCATTTCGATAAACCGATAATCATGTTGGTCCATCTCGGTATGACTGGTAAATTTTTCTTTATTAATGAAAATAAAAAGAAATTTAAAACTAGCTTCTATTACAATTTAAATGAAGCAAAAGATCAAAAATACGACAGAGTTATTTTTTTTTTAAAAAACAGACAAAAATTTATTTATAATGATTTACGAAAGTTTGGTTTTATAAAGCTTTTAAGCAAAAATAAAATTGATAAAAACCTACATTTAATTTCTTTAGGACCAGAACCATTAAGCAAGTATTATAATTTTAATTATTTTAAAAATTATATTTACCAGAAAAAAAAAACAGTTAAAGACTTATTAATGGATCAAAAATTTGTTTCAGGTTTAGGAAATATATATGTTAATGAAATACTTTTTTCTAGCAAGGTTAAACCTACAAGAAAAATTAAATTTCTAAAAGATAATGAAATTAAAGAAATTATAAAAAATACTAAAAAAATCTTATCTAAATCTATAAAATTAGGTGGAGCCTCTATAAAAGATTTTTCTAGTTCAAATGGAAAAAAAGGATCATTTCAACAGCATTTTAGAGCATACGCTAGAGAGGGTGAAAAATGTTCTAACATAGATTGTAAGGAAAAAATTATACGTATTATCATATCAAACAGGTCTTCATTTTACTGTTTAAGTTGTCAAAAATAATAAAGTTGACCCTATTATTGCAGGCATATATATAGATTTTTAAAATGCCAAACACAAAATCAGCAATCAGACGAGTAAGACGAGTTAAGAAACAAACTCAAATCAACCGTATCAGAAAAAGCAAATACAAACATGCTGTAAAACAAATGGATTTGCTGCTTAAATCGAAAGACAAAGCAAAAGCAAAAACTTTTTTTCCAAAATTTCAATCAATTCTAATGCAGGTTGCTAAATCTGGTGTTATCAATAAAAAGTCAGCCGCGCGAAAAATTTCTAAAGTTTCAAAAAAAATAAAATAACTTTAAACCTTTGGTTGATAGTAAAAAAAATTTCTACATTTAGGTTTTAAAAATTTTAAAATCAAAATATAGTTTCTTTTAAAAGTTGTAGAAATTTTTTTCTATCTTAACGTTAAGTTTACAACCCAGCACAAATTTTATTTTTAATTACAACCTGTAAATAGTTGCAAATATTTTACAAAAAGAGTTTATAGGAATCTCTTAAGAGTTAATTTCATGGACAATAAAATAAAAAAACAAAACGTTTATACTTCAGAAGAAGAAAAAACGTTAATTTGGGACGATATACAAAACTCATTTAAGAAAACTTTTGGAAGTGAAATTTATAATAGTTGGCTTCAAAAAATCACCCTTATTAAAGAATATAATGACTATTTAATTCTTGGTGTACCAACAAGATTTTTTAGAGATTGGATTGTTTCAAGATATTTAGATAAAATTCTAGAGCAGGTAAAAAGTTTTAAACTCAGTTTAACACGTATAGAATTTAAAATAGTTGAGGAAAATAAACAAAATCAAGAAATAATTAAAATAGATGAGCTTAATAAAGTAACAGAAATTAAAGACTCAATTTTAAATTATAATAGATTAAATCCTAAATTAAATTTTGAAAATTTTATTAGAGGCAAAAGTAATGACATTGCATTTTCATATTCTAAAAAGGTTTGTGAACATGTTTCGAGATATAATCCACTATATGTTTGTGGAGGAGTTGGATTAGGTAAAACCCATCTCTTAAATGCCATAGGATTGGAGCTTCAAAATGATAATAATGTAATGTTTATTTCAGCTGAGAGATTTATGTATCACTTTATCAAATCGATAAAGAAAAATGATATGGTAAATTTTAAAGATTTTTTTAGGAAATCTTCGGTTTTTATCATTGATGATATTCAATTTATTAGTGGTAAAGAAAGCCTCCAAGAAGAATTTTTTCATACATTTAACAGTTTAATGGATAAAGGATCGCAAATTATTATTTCTTCTGACAGAGCTCCAATGAAATTAGATAGGATCCAAGACCGGATAAAATCTAGACTGGCTGGAGGATTAGTCGTCGATATAGAGTCTCCAGATTTAGAATTAAAGAAAAATATTATAAAACGAAAAATTGAAGATATTCAAAATCAATTTAAAGAAAACATAAATATAAGCGATGAGGTCATTGATTATGTTGCTGCTGAGTGTAAAACTAATATAAGAGAACTAATTGGTGTCCTAAACAGAGTAATCGCCTTTAGTAGAGTACATAATAAAGTACTCACTACTGGTGACTGCAAAAATATTTTAAAAGATGTTTTTAGCCAAACAAAAATAATCACTGTAGACAAAATACAAAATATTGTATCAAATTATTTTAATATAAGCTTAAGTGAGATGCTTTCTCAGAGAAGGTCCAGACCTTTAGCAAGACCTCGACAAATTGCTATGTACTTGTCAAAAAAAATGACTACTAGATCCTTACCTGAAATAGGAAGGAGGTTTGCTAATCGCGATCATACAACAGTGATACATGCAGTTAAAACTATTTCTAGGCTCTCTGAGCAAGACGATGAAATGAAAAAAAATATTAATCAGATTAAAAGTCTTTTAATAGATCAATAGGAAATGCAGTTTGAAATCAAAAGAGACATACTATTAAAATCATTAAATTTTGTACAAGGAGTAGTAGAAAAGAAAAATACACTTCCGATTTTGTCAAATGTTTTACTACAATTAAAAAACAAAAAATTAACAATTGTAGCAACAGATTTAGATGTAATTTTTTACGATGAATTAAATGACGTAAAAATAATTAATGAAGGCAGTACCACTACATCTGCTGCTATTTTATATGATATCCTAAGAAAGATTTCATCAAATTCAGAGTTGAAGTTTGACCTAAAATCAGAGAATAAATTAAGTTTAAAGAGTGAAAACGCAGATTTTAATCTTTTGTGTTTACCCACAGACAACTTTCCAACATTTGCTGATGAATTTGAAGGACAAGAAATATTGCTGGACAGTGAAAAATTTGTAAAACTGCTTAATAAAACAAAGATCTCTATATCGAATGATGACACAAGACATTATTTAAACGGAATTTACTTACACTTAACTGAGACAAATGGTAGAAGCTTTTTAACTGCAGTAGCAACTGACAGTCATAGATTATCATCAAGTAGTCTAGAGATTAACGAAACAAATGATTTTAAATCTGTAATATTACCTAGAAAAGCAGTATATCAGCTTTGTAATTTATTAGCTGAAACATCAGATAAGCTTTCAATGAGTATAAGTGAAAATAAAATAAAGTTTACCTTAGGAAATATTAAACTTATTTCCAAGGTAATCGATGGAAAGTTCCCAGATTACAAGAAAGTGGTTCCAACAAATAATGATAAAACTTTATTGGTATCTACAAAAGAATTTATTAACTCTATAGAGAGAGTTACTACAGTCTCTATTGATAGAAAAGAGGGAGTTAAACTATTAGTGAACAAGGATAATTTGCAACTTTCTGTAAACAGTGCAAATTCAGGAGATGGAAATGAGAAAATTCAAGCTAATTTTAGTTCAGAAAATTTGAATATAAGTTTTAATTCAAAATATTTAATTGATATTGCATCAGAAATAGAAAATAAAGATTTAAAAATAAATTTAAAAGACTCAATTTCACCTGTTTTAATCGAAGACATGTCCGATAAGAATAGTTATTTTGTAATAATGCCGATGAAAATTTAAGTTTTGTAAAATTTAGAATTTTTTTTAATTTTTGCCCTAAAACCCTTGGTATTTAATGATTTTAGAACACTGAACAAGTATGTGGTTTTATATTGTATCCAAAAAATGATATATTTTTTCTTTCAAAAAAAATAAAGATGCCAAAAAACTCTCAATTAAATAATAGTCAAAACTATGGTGCTGACTCAATAAAAGTTCTTAAAGGTCTTGATGCTGTCAGAAAAAGACCTGGAATGTATATTGGCGATACTGACGATGGCTCAGGTTTGCATCACATGGTATTTGAAGTTCTGGATAACTCTATTGACGAGGCTTTAGCCGGTCATTGTAAAAATATAGAAGTTACAATTAATGATGATAATACCGTGACGGTCGAAGATGATGGAAGAGGTATACCAGTAGATATTCATAAGGGAGAGAAAATATCAGCAGCAGAGGTAATAATGACCCAATTACACGCTGGTGGTAAATTTGACCACGACTCATATAAAGTATCAGGCGGTTTGCATGGTGTTGGAGTTTCAGTAGTTAATGCTCTTTCAGAGAAACTAGATCTTAAAATATTTAGAGAAGGTAAGGAATACGAAATTAAATTTGAAGACGGCAATTCTCTAAAACCTTTAAAACATATTGGAAAAACAAAAAAAAAGGGTACCAGGATAACTTTCTTGCCTTCAAAAGAAATTTTTTCTTCTATAAAATTTAGCTCTTCAATATTAGATAAAAGAATTAGAGAACTCGCTTTTTTAAACAAAGGTATTTCTATTACTTTAATAGATAACTCAGGAAAAAAAAGCAAAGAATTTGCCCATAAATACGACGGAGGAATTATTGAATTTGTAAGACATATAAATAACAAGAAACCTAAATTAGTAAATAAAAATGAGAAAGAAGTATTTAAAAAACCTGTTTTTGTTACATCTACAAAGAATAATGTAATTGTAGAGTGCTCTTTCGAATGGAACGCTGGTTATTCTGAAGAAGTGTTGCCTTTTACGAACAACATCCCTCAAAAAGATGGCGGAACACATTTATTAGGATTTAGAAGTGCTCTAACTAGAGTAATAAATAAATATTCAAATGATAGAAATAACAAAAAAAATAAAGTTTCCTTATCTGGAGAAGATATAAAAGAAGGACTGACCGCAGTATTATCAATAAAAATGCCTGATCCAAAATTTTCATCTCAAACAAAAGATAAATTAGTATCTTCAGAGATTCGTAATATTGTTGAGCATATTATTGGGGAGAAAGTATCAACTTGGTTTGATCAAAATCCTTCAACAGCTAAAACAGTAATAGAAAAAATTACTCAAGCTGCCATGGCAAGAGATCTAGCAAGAAAAGCTAGAGATAGCGTTAGACGAAAAGGAACTTTTGAACTATCCGGACTTCCTGGAAAACTTGCTGACTGTCAAATTCAAAAAAGAGAGGGTACAGAATTATTTATAGTTGAGGGTGACTCTGCCGGTGGTTCAGCCAAACAAGGTAGAGTTCGTGAATTTCAAGCTGTATTACCATTAAGAGGAAAAATTTTAAATACTTTTGTTAATGGAAAAAAAAATGGAGAAGATCAATCCACCAAGGCATTATCCAAAATGATGTCCTCAAGCGAAATAGTAACTTTAATTAATGCACTAGGTACGGGATCAAAAGATTTTAACATTGAAAATTTAAGGTATGATAAAATTGTTATAATGACCGATGCAGATGTTGACGGCTCTCATATCAGAACATTACTACTTACTTTTTTTAATAATCATCCTTTTAATCAATTAATAGAAAATGGTCATATATATTTAGCGCAACCACCTCTTTTTAAAGTTACAAAAGCTAATAAGAGCATATACATAAAAGATGAAAAAAATTTAGAAGATTATATTTTAGAGTCAGCAAAATTTAATAAAAAAATAAAAAAAGGTTCTAGTGAGTACAAACAGTTTATCCAAGAACAGAAAGAAAAATTATCTATTCAAAGATTTAAAGGGTTAGGTGAAATGAACCCCGAAGAACTTTGGGAAACAACGCTAAATCCTGAAAATAGAACAATGTTAAGAGTTCAATATACTAAAGGGACTAAAGATAAGTCTAAAGAAGATCAAAAAATGATTGAGGTTTTAATGGGCGATGAAGTGGCACCAAGAAAAGACTTCATTACTAATAATGCTTTGGAAGTCACAAATTTAGATATTTAAAAAATCATGAATTTATCAACTCTTTTTCGAACAAAAGAGAACCTAAGTTTAGATAAAAACACATTAACAATTTTAAGGTATATTGCCATTATTGGTCAAATTTTAGCAATTAGCATAGTTTTTTATTACTTAAATTTACCCTTCCCAATAATAGAAAGTTATCTGATCATTTCATTTGGACTAGTAACAAATTTATATCTTCAATTTGGGATTAAAATAAATCAACTGAAAGATTTTTATGCTGCTCCTTTCCTTTTATATGATTTGATACAATTAAGCGCTCTTCTTTATTTGACAGGAGGAATTTTTAATCCTTTCTCTTTTTTACTTGTGATACCAGCAATTGTTTCCTCAACATTCCTCAGCATGGGTACAACAATTATTTTAGGTGTAATAACATCATTACTTTTATTTACCATTTCATTTTTTCATTTACCATTACCAGGGGAAGATATGAATTTATTGCATTTTCCAAATTTTTATAAAATTGGAATTATCATCTCAATATTGATCGGTCTAATATTTTTAAGTTATTTCGGTATTCGTTTTGCTGGCGAAAAAAAGAAAACAGAGGAAGCTTTTAAAAAACTTCAAGAGGTGATTTACAAGGAATATGAATTAGAGTCTTTAGGGGGCCAAGCTGCAGCTGCAGCACATTCACTTGGAACACCTTTAGCTACAATTAGTGTAGTCGCAAAAGAATTAAAAAAAGAAATTGGAAATAACAATGAGCTTTCTAAAGATATTGATCTATTAATTAGTCAATCAAAAAGATGCAGCGAAATCTTGAAGAGAATTTCAAAAAAACAAATAGAGGAAGACAAATTTTTTAGCTCAACGAAATTAGAGGATTTACTTGAAGAAATTATAAATTCTTTTAAAGAAACATCTTCAAAAGAAATTATTTTAGTGTCTGATAATGATAAAAATAAAATAAAAATTCAAAGATCAGCGGAAATGATCTATGGTTTAAGAAATTTTATAGGTAACGCTATTAAATTTTCAAAGAGTAAAGTTAATATTTTTTTAACGAGTGATGATAAAGAAATTAAAATCTCAGTGAATGATGACGGACCTGGATTTCCTAAAGATATAATTAAAAATTTAGGAGAGCCATATATAAAATCAAGATCATTAGAAATAAACTCTAATTCAGGTCTAGGCCTAGGAACTTTCTTAGGTAAAACTTTATTAGAGAGACAAAATGCAAAACTATCATTTAAAGATGATAAAAATTTAGGCGGTGCTTCTGTTGTAATTAGTTGGTCTCCTAAAAATATTTTACAATAAAAGTAAAATTTATTTTGGTTCCTGTTGCGTTAAACAATGAATTGCTCCAAAACCCCAAATTAATTCAGAACAATCTATTGGAATAATTTTTCTATTTTTAAACTCTTTTTTAAAAATTTTGATCACTATCTTATCTTTTGGATCTTTGAATGTAGGCAACAAAACTGATTTATTTAATATATAAAAATTAAGATATGATGCTGGAACTCGCACTTTATTTATATAAATAGGTCTAGGCATTGGAATTTTCCTAATTTTTATTTTTGGAAAATTTATTTTAATTTTTTTTAAAATTTCAAAATTTTCATTGAGATTTTTATAATTTTTATCTTTTTTATTATTTTCGTAAGCAAGAAAAACTTTATTATATTTTACAAATCTAGCAATATCATCAACGTGACCGTGAGTATCATCTCCCTCTATACCTTTGTTAAGCCAAATAATCTTTTTTACTCCAAAAAATTTTTTAAAGATATGATTATAGTCCTTAATTTTTAAAAAAGAATTTCTTTGTTGAATTTTACTTAACAAGCATTCTTTTGTTGTAAGCAATAAACCCTTTCCATTTACATCAATAGATCCCCCTTCAAGAACTATTGATTTCTTATTAAACTTTGGACTAATGATACTTCCTTTGTAATGATTTTTTATATTCAAACTGACTTTATTATCTGCTCTATAATTTTTGTATTTAGCCCAGCCATTAAACTTCCAATCTAATAAAATATTTTTATTTTTTTTATCTTTAATAAAGATTGGCCCTGTATCTCTCATCCATACTCTATCAGTTTTACAAACTATAAATTTTACATTACGTATTTTTGCATTATTTTTCTTAAGTAATTTTTTTACAGTATTCTCAGATGTAGAGTTTTTGATCAAAAGATTTACCTTTTGAGTCTCGGTAATTTTAGAAATTATTTTAGCAAATACATTTGGAATATTTTTAAACTTACCTGGCCAATCATTTTTATTGTGAGGCCATCCTATTAACGTAGATTGTTGTTTTTCCCACTCAGCGGGCATCCTGAAAAGGGAATTAATTTTTCTAGGCATCCCTTGGATTTTTAAGCAGTCCCTTATAATAGTCTATTCTTCTATCCCTAAAAAAAGGCCAATGCTGTCTAGATGTCTCTACCTTTTTGAAATCAATTTCACAAATTAAAATATTTTCTTTTAAATTGGCTTTTTTTACAATGTTACCACTTGGATCAAACATCACACTATTACCCCAGAACTCTATCTTTTTGTTACCTTGTTTTTCAGTTCCTACTCTATTTATTGCAGCAACATAAACGCCATTAGCTATTGCGTGAGATCTCTGAATTGAAAGCCATGAGTTTAGCTGTGACTTACCAAATTTCTTTTTTTCTTTTGGATGCCATCCAATAGCAGTCGGATAAAAAATAATTTCTGCTCCTTTAAGCGCAGTTAATCTTGCTGCCTCAGGAAACCATTGATCCCAGCAAATTAAGGTTCCTAAATTTCCTTTGGAAGTTTTAAAAGATTTGAAACCTAAATCTCCAGGAGTAAAATAAAACTTCTCATAAAATTGTGGATCATCAGGAATATGCATTTTTCTATATTTCCCTAAAATTTTGCCTTTTTCATTAATCACAATACTACTATTATGATAAAGCCCAGAGGTTTTTTTCTCAAAAAGTGAGATGATCAAAATAATTTTGAGTTCTTTAGCAAGCAAAGAAAATAAATGACTCTTAGGCCCAGGTATTTTTTCAGCTAAATTAAAGTTTTTATGATTTTCAACTTGGCAGAAATATTTTGTTAAAAATAACTCTGGTAAACAAATAACTTTAGCTCCTTTTTTTGCTGCAATTTTAATTTTGTTTGCTGCATTTTGGATATTTTTTTTTAGATCAGACGACATTTTCATCTGCACTAATGCTATCTTTGTTTTACTCATTTTATTTTAATTGAATAAATTTTGAAAATTTCTTTTTTGTCTTGCTTGCCAATGCTTACGATGATAAGCATCGCTTGCTATAAGGGGTAAAACGCTTGTAGCTTCAGCAAAAACCATTTGTTCCTTCGTCACATCTACTTTACCCCATGAGCTTGCCTCTTTAAGAGTAGAACTGCTGCAAGCACCGTCTCTTGTATCTGCTACAGTTATTTGAATAGCATACTTATGCATATCCACTTTTTTACCTAATAACTCTGCACAAACTACAGTATCTTGAATAAAATTTTTAGGCACTCCACCTCCAACCATCAATAATCCTGATTGTTTAGATTTGAGTTTAATTTCAGTTAACTCTCTAAACTCTCTAATTGAGTCAATAGTAATATGATTTTTAGGATTCTGTTCTTGATGCATTACAAGTCCAAATCCTGCAGAGCTGTCAGTAAAAGCTGGGCAAAAAATTGGAACATTGTTGTCATAAGCCGACTCTATTAATGAGTCTCTCTTTTTTGCATTTTTTTTTAAGTATTTTCCAAGTTCTTTTATGAATTCTCTTGATGTATATGGTTTTGGTTTAAGTGAATTAGCAATTTCACATATAGTTTTATCACATGCTTGTAACTCCTCCTCATCTATGTATGTGTCATATATTCTATCAATATAGTTATTTCTTAATTCAGTATCGTCCTGAAACTGAGATCCTTGATAATGCTTAAAACCTAGAGCTTCAAAAAAGTCCATATCAATGATTGAGGCCCCTGTAGCCACAATAGCATCAACCATATTATGTTTTACTAAATCGGTATATAAATCCATACATCCGCCTGCAGAAGTCGATCCCGCTATTGTTAAAAAAATTGAACAATTTTTGTCCTCAAGCATCTCATTATAAATGCCTGCTGCTCTAGCTGTATCTCTTGAGGTGAAAGACATTTTACTCATTCCATCAATAATTTTACGAGCATCAAAAGATTTTATATCAATATGTTCAATAGGAGAATTAAGTAGAGATTTTTTGTTGTGTCCGATGTTTGGACTATTTTTTTTATTCATTAAGCTACTAAAGAACCGACTTTATCATTTGTATCATCGTACATAGATATAATTGGTTTGTCACTTAATTCGTGAATTTCATTTGAATAAAAACCATTGAAGTTTGTTCTGAAAGTAAGACTGTATGCTCCTAGCTGACCTAACTCAATATAGTCTCCTTCTTTAATATTATTAGGTAACAAAAAAGGACCTTTCATATAATCTAAACCATCACATGTTGGTCCAAAAAAACTGAATGCTGTCAATTTTTTAGACTGGATTCTACCATCTGTAATCATTTTCGTTGGTAAAACAAAATTTGGCCCACCTGCATCAAATAAAGATCCGTAAGTACCATCGTTGATGTAAAGATTATTTTTTTTTCTTAAAATAACTTTGACAATTGTAGAACCGCTCTCTGCCACTAGCGCTCTTCCTGGTTCACATATAATTTCAGGCAACTTACTTAGTTTCAGGTTACTAAGTTCCTTTTTAATTTCATTCATATAATTAATTAATGGCTCAGGATTTAAATCTGGGTATATTGATGGAAAACCTCCACCAACATTAATAGTATTAGGAATTATTTTTGTTTTTTTAATTATGTTTCCGATCTCACGAATTCCTTTTGAGTAAGAAATTTTATGCATGCATTGAGAGCCAACGTGAAAACTTATTCCAAGCTTTTTAGAATGCTCTTTACACAATCTCACCAAACCTAAAGCCTCAGAAGGAAGAGCACCAAATTTTCTTGACAGATCTATTTCTGCATGCTCATTTGAAATTGCAATTCTAACAAATAATTCTAAATCTTTTGCTTGATTAGTTGCCTCTAAAATTTTTCTCAATTCATCTTTACTATCCAAGGAAAAACTTTTAACTCCGTAATCTAAGTATGCTGATGCAATACTTTCTTTACTTTTTATAGTGTGCATAAAATGTAATTTAGCTTCCGGTTTTATCTTCTTGATTAGTTTAATTTCATTCAGGGAGGCGACATCAAATTCATCAATCCCATTATTAATAATTTGTTTGATAATTTTTTCATTTGGATTCGTTTTTACTGCATACAGAACTTTACCTGGAAAATTATCCTTAAAAAATTTTACAGATTTTTTAATCTCGTTAAGCCGTAAACAGTATACGGGGTAATCTGGTTGTAGTGAGTTAACTAATTCGTTAACTGTTTTAAATTTTCCCATTTCATGTGTCCCTCGCGTTAAATTACACAAAGATTTTTTAAAAAATTTAATAAAAAAAACCTTATTTATTTTGCGTTTAAGGTTTTTTTAGCTTTATGTAAAGGAAAAAAGGACATTTTTGTCGTGTTGAAATTTTGTCAACAGTACCTACATGAGGTCATATGAGGTCACAGAAAAACGTATCAGAGCAGCTAAAATTAGCAGACTTTGCTGATAAATCACTTCTTATTCTTGATGATGACGACCCGCTCAGAGGAAGACTTGCTAGAGCTATGGAAAAGAAAGGTTTTCAAGTAAAAGAGGCTAAAACCGTTGCTGAAGGACTTAACATAGCTAAAACAGCTCCTACGGCTTTTGCAGTGGTAGACTTAAGATTAGAAGATGGAAGCGGACTGGACGTAGTAAAAGAACTATACAAAAACAAAAAAGAAAGCAGAATTGTAATGTTAACGGGTTACGGGAATCTACCCACAGCTGTAGCAGCTGTTAAGGATGGAGCTATCGATTATATAGCCAAACCTGTTGATGCAGATGATGTTGAGGCCGCATTGTTAGCCTCGCCCGATTCGAAAGCAAAACCTCCAGAAAATCCAATGTCAGCTGATAGAGTAAAGTGGGAGCATATTCATAGAGTTTTTGAATTATGCAATAGAAATGTTTCAGAAACAGCTAGAAGACTTAAGATGCACAGAAGAACATTACAAAGAATCCTCTCTAAAAGGTCTCCAAGATAAATTTAAAAAAATTTCCTAAATCTTTTAAACTGTTTTACCATTAGAGTTGCAATCAAAATTTTAAATAACTCAGCCAATAAAAAAGGTTGAGCTCCAAGCTCAAATATTGGTTTTTCCCAACCAATCAAATTTCCTAACCAAAGCATTCCTAAAATATAAATAAAACTTGTTGCTAAACTTAGTTTTAAAAAAGTTTTGATTAAGTTGTTATCGTAAATAAATTTACCGGCTAAATATCCTGTAACAATAAAACCAATTAGGTAACCCATTGTAGGTCCTACAAAATATACTAAACCAACACCTTTTTCAGGTGTGCCCGAAAAAACTGGTAAGCCTATAATACCTTCAAACAAGTATAACGAAATTGTAGCTACAGCAAGTTTCCAACCTAGAGTGATACCTATCAGCAATACAACAAATGTTTGCATTGTCATCGGCACAGGATAAAAAGGGATTTTAATTTTAGAGGATATTGCCAAAAGTATTGAACCAATTAAAGCGACAAATATATATTTTATAAATTTTGCTTGTTTTAAACTTTTTACAAATTCCATTAGCTTAATTTAGCTTTTTTTAAGCTAAAATCTAGTGTTTTGTTAATTGTACAAAAACATCTTCTAAATCGCCATCTTCAGTGGAAATATCCTTAATTTCAATATTATTTTTATTTAGATAATTAACTATCTCGCTAAAATCTAAAGAATCTTTTTCATATGTAACTGAAACTATATTTTTGTTTATTATTTTAAACTTTGCATCTTCTATAAATAATTTTCTTTCTAAATCAATATTTTTTACTTTAAAATTAATTTTTTTAGTTTTAATTCGCTCTAGCAATCTTTCAGTAGTGTCTAATGCAACTAAATTACCTTTATCTATAATAGCTATTCGATCACACATTTCTTGAGCTTCGATAAGATAATGTGTAGTTAATATTATCGTAACACCCTCGTTATTGAGCTCTTTTACATTTTCCCATAAGTTATTTCTAAGTTCAACATCCACGCCAGCAGTGGGTTCGTCTAAAACTAGAATTGGTGGTTGATGTACCATTGCTTTAGCAATAAGTAATCTTCTTTTCATACCTCCAGATAAGCTTCTAGAATAAGCATTAGCTTTATCCTGGAGAGATACCATTTTAAGTATCAAGTCAGTAATTCTATTTTTTCTTGTTACTCCGTATAACCCAGCTTGAAGTTCTAATAGTTTTTTGGGACTAAAAAAAGCATCTAGATTTACTTCTTGAGGCACTATTCCTATTGATGCCCTTACCTGACGAGGATTTTTATCTAAATCAAAACCCCACACATTAACTTTACCACTTGTCTTTGTAACAGCGCCACCTAGAATACTTAAAAATGTTGTTTTTCCTGCTCCGTTGGGACCAAGCAGCCCAAAAACTTCACCTTGTTTTACATTAAAATTTAATTCATTTAATGCTTTGTTTTGTTTTTTGTTTTTAGAGTTGGAGTATATCTTTGTAAGATTCTCAACAGTTAAGGCAAATTTATTCATTCTTTTTTATAAATAGATTAAAATTCAATGTAATATGTATATATGAGTACAATAAAAAAAACAGATCATTTTTATTTGGTTGATGGCTCAGGATATATTTTTAGAGCTTATTATGCTCTACCTCCTTTATCAAGAAAGAGTGATGGACTTCCAACTGGAGCGGTAAGCGGATTTTGCTCTATGTTATTCAAGCTTTTAGAAGATGTCAGGTCTGATGACTCAGAAAATAAACCATCACATTTTGCAGTAATTTTTGACTCAGCAAGGAAAAATTTTAGAAATGAAATTTATAGCGAATATAAAGCTAACCGTGCCGAAGCACCAGATGATTTAGCTCCTCAATTTGAGTATATAAGAAAATCAGTTGAGGCTTTTAATCTTCCATCAATAGAACTTCTTAATTATGAAGCTGACGACTTAATAGCTACATATTCAAAAAAGATTATTGATGCTGGAGCAAAAGTCACAGTTATTTCTTCTGATAAAGATTTGATGCAATTAGTTTCAACAAAGATCAGGTTATTTGATCCAATGAAAAGCAAAGTTATTGGAGAGAAAGAAGTTGAAGAAAAGTTCGGTGTGAAACCCAAGCAAGTAATAGATGTCCAGTCACTAGCAGGAGACTCATCAGATAATATTCCAGGAGTACCAGGAATTGGAGTTAAGACTGCTGCAGAGCTTATCAACAAATATAAAGATTTAGATACTCTACTTGATAAAGCATCTGAAATTAAACAAAATAAAAGGAGAGAAACTTTAATAGCTAATAAAGATAAAGCTTTACTTAGTAAAAAATTAGTAACTTTAAAAGATGATGTTCCAATAAAAAATGATCCAAATGAATTTTTGATAAAAGAAATTAATAAAGACAAACTTTACACTTTTTTAAGAGATATGGAGTTTAATAGATTGTTAAGTCAAGCAATCAGTTTTTATGGTGAACCAGGAGAAAAAAAATTTAGTTTAGAAAATAAATCAACAAAAGGAACAAAAATTAATACAAAGCAATATAAAAAAATAATCTTAGAAAAAGATCTAGACAAATTGATAAAGGATTTAAACACAAAAGGCATTATTTCAGTAGACACAGAAACATCTTCATTAAACCCTCAAGAGGCTGAACTTGTTGGTATTTCAGTGAGTTATGCACCTAATAAATCTTTCTATATACCTGTAGGACATAAAAAAAATAAATGTTTAAGTAAAGATTTAGTCATTAAAAAAATGAAACCAATTTTGGAAGATCCAAGTATTAAAAAGGTGGGTCAAAATATAAAATATGATTATATAATATTTAAAAAATCTGGTGTCGAGCTAAATTCGATTGAGGATACAATGTTGCTTTCATATACATTAGATGCAGGAAATAATCGGCACAACATGGATACTTTATCAGAATTACATCTTGGTCATAAAACCATTTCTTACAAGGATCTTGTGGGAACCGGAAAAAAACAATTAAAATTTTCAGAAGTGGATTTGGACAAAGCTACAGAATATGCAGCTGAAGATGCAGATGTAACTTTGAGATTATATCAAATTTTGTCTGAAAGAGTAGAAAAGGAAAAACTCAATAAAATTTATGAAATTTTTGAAAAACCTATGATTAAGATACTCTCTAAATTAGAGACCTGTGGAGTCAAGGTTGATGATAATTATTTAAAAGTATTATCAAAAAAATTTGAGGCAAGATTGATAAAAATAGAGAAAGAAATTTTTAAAATTTCTGGAAAAGAATTTAACATTGGATCTCCTAAACAACTTGGTGAAATAATTTATAATGATCTTAAAATTGCAAAATTGAAAAAAACAAAAAAGGGTAGTTTGGCTACGAGCGCTAAAATATTAGAGGATTTAGCTTTGACAGGCCATAGATTTCCTAATTTAGTATTAGAATGGAGACAAGTCTCAAAGTTAAAAAGTACCTACACTGATGCTCTTCAAGACCATATTAATAAAGACACAAATAGAGTTCATACGTCATTTCTTCTAGCAGCTACAAATACTGGTAGATTAGCCTCTAGTGATCCAAACTTACAAAATATACCAATAAAAACTTCTGATGGAAAAGAAATAAGAAAGGCATTTGTTGCGGAAAAAGATAATATTTTAATTTCTGCTGATTACAATCAAATTGAAATGAGAATTCTCGCTGATATGGCAGATGTCAAAGAATTAAAAAAAGCTTTTAAAGAAAATCAAGATATTCATAACCTTACAGCAAGCCAAGTTTTTAACTTACCAATAAATAAAGTTTCAGAGGATCAAAGAAGGAAAGCAAAAGCAATTAATTTTGGAATTATTTATGGCATCACACAGTATGGTCTTGCTAAACAAATATCAGTTTCAAATGATGATGCTCAACAATTTATAAATTCTTATTTTAAAAAATTCCCTGAAATAAAAGATTACATGCAAACAACTGTTAAAATTTGTAGAAAGCAGGGGTTTGTTACAAATATCTTCGGCAGAAGAATTCATTTAAGAGGGATTAATGATAAAAATTTTAGTGTAAGAAGCTTTCAAGAAAGAGCTGCAATTAATGCTCCGATACAAGGTTCTGCAGCAGATATAATTAGACTCGCAATGATTAAGATTGATAATACTTTGGGACAAAACAAAATGGTAAAAATGTTACTTCAAATTCATGATGAACTAATTTTTGAATGTTCTAGGAAAGATGAAAACAAAGTAAAAAAATTAATTAAAGATGCAATGGTTTCGGTTTCAAGTTCTGAACACCATATGTTTTCTATTCCTTTGGAGGTAAGTATTAATTCTGGCAATAATTGGGGAGAAGCACATTGATCGCCTAAATTTTGACATTAAGATTATGAAAATAAACGTATGGCACACACAATAGCTTTAGTTGACGATGACAGAAACATACTTACTGGAATAAGTATGGCCTTAGAAAGAGAAGGTTTTAAAGTTCAAACTTATATCGACGGAGAATCTGCTTTAATTGGTTTAACAAGAAATCCTCCGGATTTAGCAGTTTTAGACATTAAAATGCCAAGAATGGACGGTGAGGAGCTCTTAAAAAAATTAAAGAAGAAAATGTCAATTCCAATAATTTTCTTAACATCAAAAGATGAAGAAGTAGATGAATTACTAGGGTTAAAACTAGGAGCAGACGACTTTGTGAAGAAATCTGGAGGATTTTCAACGAAAGTCTTAATTGAGAGAATTAGAGTTCAATTACGAAAAAAAAATAATGTTACTGATGATACAAAAAATATAATTACTCATGGAAAACTAAAGTTAGACCCAGCTCAATTAGAGTGCGAATGGGGTGGAAAACCTTTGCCAGATAAGTTGACAACTACAGAATTTTTAATAGTCAAAGAGTTAGCAAAAAGACCAGGAGTTATTAAAGAACGAGCACATTTAATGGACATTGCATATAAAGAAAATACTGAAATTGAGGACAGAACTATTGATAGTCACGTAAAAAGAATTAGAAAAAAGTTTAAAAAAGTAGATGAAAAGTTTTCAGCAATTGAAACTAGATATGGAAGCGGGTATAGATGGAATGTTAGTTAATGAAACCAAAAAAAACAGCATCAATTCTTAAAAAGTTTTTATTATTTAACTTAACTACATTTTCTATACTAGGATTATTCACAATATTTTATCTAAAAGCTATTCAACCAAACTTAGTAAAAAAAAGAGCAACTGATCATAAAATTATTATTAGCAATACAGTAGACCACTTAAAAAGACTTAATGTAAATTACAGCGAGGAAGGAATTCGAACATTTTTACTGTCAACAAGATTTCTATTTCAAAGTTTAGATAGAGTACAATTTTACGATTTATCAGGAAAACTCATTGGAGATACAAATATTCTAGATTTAGATCAAAATGTTTTTTCAAGATCTGACGTTATTATTGAGGAGACTATTGGTGGCATAAAGTCAACTAATGAACCTTCTTTTGAAAAATCTAATGAAAAGAGTGACAACTCTCTCAAGAAAATCTTACAACAGTATAAGGGCACTCCACTCACATTATCTGAGGTCAACAAAAATGATTTTTTTGTAAAAACTTTGAGTGAAATAAATCTTAAAGATCGAAATATTGGCTTTATATTAGTTTCAGAACAAGCAAATGACATAATTAATGCTGTTAAAGAGAGGAAAGATTTTATTATAAGAACTGTTTTTGCAGTAGCACTTGTAATTTTAATTTTTTCAATGTTTCTTAATAAATATATTCTAAAACCTATCGGTCTTCTGGTTAAATATAGTGACTCTATTAAAAAAAAGTCCTCCGAGAGTATTAGTATAAAGAAAGTTTTTGTTAGAGATGATGAAATAGGAAAGCTTACAATGTCAATTGATGAAATGACAAAAGAATTGCAACATAGAACAAACAGAGCTGAAACATTTTCAAATGATCTAGCACATGAGATAAGAAATCCCCTCGCATCTCTTAAAAGTGCTTCTGAACTTCTTGATAAAACAACTGAGAAAAACGAAAGTGAAAAACTTTTAAAAATAATTAATCATGATGTCGAACGAATAGAAAGATTGATTACTGACTATTCTCAAATGCTAAAAGATGAAGCTTCTTTATCAAGAGAAAAAATGAGTAAAATTAATTTAATGGAGGTAATTAATAACGTCGTTGAAGATTTTAAACAAGATTTGAGCAATCAAAATAAAAAAATTGAAATAAAGATTAAAGAAAAGATAAGTTCAAAAAACGGAAAGTACATTTTGGGAATAGAAAATAGGTTAGAACAGGTAATAGCAAATTTATTGGATAATTCTATTTCTTTTAGTCAAAATAATCAAAAAATTGAAATCAGTATAGCTGAGACAACAAAAAATCTCGTTATGACAATTAAAGATGAAGGACCCGGATTTTCAGAGACCTCTCCTCAAAAAATATTTAAGAGATTTTATAGCAATAGACCCAAAAGCTTTGGAAAACATTCAGGACTTGGCCTAAATATTGTGAAGAATATTGTCGAACTGCATAAAGGCACTATAGCCGCATCAAATAGAATAAATACTAAAGGAGCTCAAGTAGAAGTATTACTTCCAAAATTTTCTTAGTGATCTTTCTTGATAAGATAGGTTTATATTGATATTAACAATTTCAAAATGGAACAAGATTATAAAGTAAAAGATATAAATTTAGCAGATTTCGGTAGGAAAGAAATTTCTTTAGCTGAAACCGAAATGCCTGGTTTAATGGCATTGAGAAAAGAATATAAAGGAAAAAAACCATTAAAGGGCGCTAGAATTTTAGGTTGTCTACATATGACGATCCAAACAGCTGTTCTAATAGAGACATTAGTTGACCTTGGTGCCGAGGTAAGATGGTCATCATGTAATATTTTTTCTACTCAGGATCATGCCGCCGCTGCAATAGCTAAGGCAGGTATACCAGTATTTGCTTGGAAAGGTGAAACCGAGGATGAATATTGGTGGTGTGTTAAGCAAACAATTGAAGGTAAGAAAAATTGGAAACCAAATATGATTTTAGATGATGGAGGAGATTTAACAGGTTTAATGCATAAAGATTATAAGGACATGTTGAAAGAAGTTAAGGGTGTTTCTGAAGAGACGACTACTGGCGTGTTAGCATTAAAAAAAATGGAGTCTAATAATCAATTACTCATACCAGCATTCAATGTGAACGACTCAGTAACAAAATCAAAATTCGATAATCTATATGGCTGTCGAGAGAGTTTAGTTGATGGTATTAAAAGAGCGACAGATTTAATGATGTCAGGTAAAGTGGCGATTGTTGCAGGTTTTGGAGATGTAGGAAAAGGAAGTGCTGCTTCTTTGCGTCAGGCAGGCGCTAGGGTTATGGTTACTGAAACAGATCCAATATGTGCTTTACAAGCAGCCATGGAGGGTTACGAAGTTGTCTTAATGGAAGATGCAATTAAACAAGCAGATATCGTTGTCACGGCTACTGGTAACAAAGATATTGTTACGGCTGACCATATGAGAAATATGAAGGACAGAGCTATTTTGTGTAATATTGGTCACTTCGATAATGAAATTCAAGTCGAGGCATTAAAAAATTACAAATGGGATGAAATCAAACCTCAAGTTCATGAAATTGAATTACCTAGCAAGAAAAGAATTATTCTTTTAGCCGAAGGCAGATTAGTTAATTTGGGTTGTGCTACAGGACACCCTAGTTTTGTTATGAGTGCTTCATTTACAAACCAAGTAATTGCACAAATTGAGTTATGGAATAATTCAAATAAATATGAGAATAAAGTGTACGTTTTACCGAAACATCTTGATGAAAAAGTTGCAATGCTTCATTTAGAAAAAGTTGGTGCAAAACTAACAAAAATGTCAAAAGAACAAGCAGATTATATTAGCGTTAAACCATCAGGACCTTTTAAGCCGGATACTTATCGCTACTAATTGTAGCTAATGATTGTTAAATCTTTAGAGCATTTAAAGCAAATATCAAAAAAAATTTCACAAAAATTAAAAAATGGAGATTGCGTTTTTTTAATTGGTGAAATTGGTGTAGGGAAAACTACGCTCACAAGACATTTAATTAATAACATACAAAGCCAAAAAGGACTTAAAGAAACAGAAGTGCTGAGTCCTACATTCAACTTACTTTACGAATATGAAATTAAAGATCTAAAAATTATGCATTATGATCTTTATCGAATTAAAAAAGTCGAGGAATTAGAACATCTTGGTATTTTTTCTGAAAATGAAAAAACAATTAAAATTGTAGAATGGCCAGACTTAATTAAAACACCATTGACTAATAAACTTGAGGTTCATTTAGAGTATGGAAAAAACGATAATGAAAGAAAAATGAATATACATGGACTAGGTAAATGGAAAAATTTTGAAAATGAAATATAATTTGAAAAAAATTTCAGGAGATGCTTCTTCTAGAGAATTTTATAGATTAAAAAAAAATAACAAAACTTCAATCATTGTCTCGGCTAAAAAGGAAAAATTTAAAAATCTTGCAGTATATGCAGTGATTAATAATGTGCTTAACAATAACATGATTAATGCTCCAAAATTATTAAGTAATCACTATAAAAATGATATGATAGAAATTTCTGATTTAGGAGAAAAATCTTTCTACGATCATGTAATTTCAAAAAAAAATAAATTTAACAGCTATAAATTACTGATAAATTTATTAATAAAGATACAAAAAATAAAAGTAAAAAAATATTACAAATTTGAAAAACTTAAAATCAAAATACCAAAATATACAATATCAAATCTTCATAAAGAGTCAGATTTGTTTTTTGATTGGTACTTAAAATATTTTATAAGCAATAAAAAAATTAGTAAAATTAAAAAAATTCTAAGATCTGAATTAAATAAAGTTTACAAAAAACTTAGTTATAAAAATAATACTTTTGTGCATAGAGATTTTCATATTTCAAATGTAATGATTAATAAAAATAAGTTAGGAATAATTGATAGCCAAGATGCAATTATTGGAAATCCTTTGTACGATGTATCATCTTTAATTGATGATGTGAGGATAAAATTATCAAATAAACTTCAAAATCAACTTTTTAATTTTTATCATAAGAATTCAAAATTGAAGGACGATCAAATTAAAAAATTAAAAAATGACTTTGATATTTTATCGGTTCAAAGAAACTTGAAAATATTAGGAATATTTGTGCGTTTATACAAAAGAGATAATAAAGATAATTATCTTAAGTTTTTACCTCACACATGGACGCTTATTGAGAAAAGATTACAAAACCCAGCTCTTAAGAATTTAAAAACCTTATTTTACAAACACTTATCAATCAGAAAATTAAAAAAATTTAATAAGTTATGAGAATTAAATACGGAATGATATTAGCGGCGGGATTAGGGAAGAGAATGAGGCCTTTAACACTTAAAACTCCAAAACCATTATTAGAAATAGGAGGCCGCACTCTCCTTGAAAGAGCAATTAATCTTTTTATCAATCATGGCGTAGAAGAGATAACTATTAATGTTCATCATCTTGCTAATCAAATAGAAGAACTTATCTCAGATCTTAAATCAGATGTTAAAATTAAAATATCAAATGAAAAAGATTTATTATTAGATACTGGTGGTGGTGTGAAAAAGGGAGCAAAAGAATTTAAGAATAATCCTTTTTTTGTAATTAATCCAGATACGATTTGGAGTGATAGATATTCTGAAGAAATAAAATCTTTAGAAAAAGAGTATTTCAAAAATAAAAGACCCTGTTTATTATTGGTTAGAAAAGAATTATCATTGGATAATTCTTTTAAAGGTGACTTTAATTTAAAAAATAATTTAATTTCTAAAGATAAACATAACCAATTTATTTTTACTGGCTTACAAATAATGAAAAATGATAATTTAGCCTTTTTGAATAAAAATATTTTTTCTATGAATGAAGTTTGGACTAAATTAATGAGTGAAAATAATCTCGGAGGATTGGAAAGTAATCAAAAATTTTATCATTTAAACACCATAGAAATGTTTGAAAAAATATCTACCTCAAGTTCTATTGATTAAATATTATTTTTTTTGCCCTAGAAGCATCTAGATAAAAATATTTTTGAATTTTTAATTGATTATCAAATTCGATTATTAGTGGATTTCCTGTTGGAATTTCTAGTTCATTAATCTTTGTGTCTGAAATCTTAAAGAGATATTTACACAATGCTCTCAATGAATTTCCATGAGCTGATATCAAAATATTTTTTCCATTTTTCAAATTCTTATTTATTTCCATATCATAAAAAGGAATAACTCTTTCGTAAGTATTCTTTAAGGATTCTGTCAAAGGAATTTTGTTTTTGGGTATTCCGCTGTTTAAAGGGCTGAAATTTTCAAGGTAATTACTATCCTTAGCTAAGAGAGGAGGTGCTACGTCCCAAGATCTTCTATACTTTTTAAATTGTTCTTCACCAATTTTCTTTCTTGTTTCCTCCTTATTTAAACCTGTTAATGAACCATAATGTCTTTCATTTAATTCCCAAGAAGTATTAAACTTCATAGGTAAATTCAAAGTTTTTAAGACAATTGTGAGCGTTTCAATCGCTCTTTTAAGGTAAGAAGTATAACTAATATTTATTTTGATATCCAATTCTCTTATTAACTCACCCGACTTTTTAGCTTCGTCTTTGCCTTTCTCTGAAAGATCAACATCTACCCAGCCCGTAAATCTATTTTCAGCATTCCAGGTACTTTGGCCATGTCTTGTTAAGATTAGTTTACTCATATAATTTAATTAAGTTATTATGTACTATATAAAAATCTAAATGAAAAATATTTTCTTCTCCACTTCGAAATATTTATTCTATTTTTCATTTATAATTCTATTAATTCTTTATCTGTTCCCAGGAAGTTTAATTGGTTACTTTTTATATGGAAATTTAGGTAAACAACCTGATTTTATTTCAAATCCAATAGGAACTTCTATTAATCACCTAGTATTCTTTTTCTACCTAAGTATTTTGGGTTTTATATTTCGAAGAAATCAAAAAAAATTTATAAATAGCTTTCCTTTTTTATTCTTGATTTCAATAATTTTGGAATTATTTCATTATTTTATTCCTAATAGAGCATTTGAACTTAATGATTTATATGCAAATAGCTTGGGAGTATTATTAGCTTATTTTATATTTAAACATTTTAGGAAAACTAGGAACTAAATGTATTTACGTATTATTATTTTATTTTTGATTTTTTTTTCTAATACAATAGCAGAAGAAATATCTGGTATTCCAAAAATTGTAGATGGAGATACTGTTCATATAAACGAAAATAAATTCAGATTAGAAGGTATAGACGCTCCAGAAATGAGACAAAAATGTAAAAAAGAGTCTTTAAATATTTCATTTATAATTGGTTTCACATTTTACAAAGATTATAATTGTGGAAAAGTTTCAAAAGAAAAGTTAAAAAGCAAAATTCGTGGATCAGAAATAAAATGTATATTTACAACTAAAGACAGATACAAAAGATATATTGCTACATGTTATAAGGACAAAACAAACTTAAACCAGTGGATGGTAAGAAATGGATATGCAATAGCATATAGAAGATACTCAAAGAAATATATACCAGATGAAGATTTTGCTAAAGAAAACAAACTAGGATTATGGCAAGGGAAGTTTATGAGTCCAGAAAAATGGAGAAAGCTTAACTAATTTTTAGTATAAAATACTAAGTGATTCATTTTAAAAAAATAATATTAATTTTAATTTTTTTTATTTTAGGTGCCTGTTCGTCGATTCCAAAAAATACTCAAAATAGTTGTGCTATCTTTGAAGAAAGATATCTATGGTACAAACATTCCAAGGCTTCATACGAAAAATGGGGAGCGCCTATTCATATACAACTAGCATTTGTAAAAAAGGAAAGTGATTTTAATTGGCTTGCAAAACCTCCAAGAACTAAATTATTCAAAGTAATTCCATTTAAAAGACCCTCATCTTCATTTGGATATTCCCAAGCAGTCAAAGGAACTTGGGAACAATACAAAAGAGAAACAAATAATCCACTAGCTACAAGAGCAAGATTCAAAGACTCGGTAGATTTTATAGGATGGTATATCCATAAAACAAATAAAATTTTAAGAATTTCAAAAAAAGATCCTTATCGACAGTATTTGGCCTATTATAAGGGTTGGGGAGATTATAAAAACTATTCCAAAGATAAAAAAGCAATAATTTATGCAAATTCAGTGAAGGATATGGCAAGCAAATATAGAAAACAATTAACGCTTTGCAAAAAAAATCTAGATAAAAACAAATATATTATTTTTTAAGCTGTTTCTGCAACTCAATTTCAACAGCATCAATCCTTTTGGTTCCTTTTCCAACAATTGTATAAACAGTAGGAATTACGTAGAGAGTAAAAAATGTTGAGAATAACATTCCACCAAAAATTGTTATACCAACAGTTAATCGACTTGCAGCACCAGGTCCAGTTCCAAGAATAAGTGGTAAAACTCCAATAATTGTTGAGATGCTTGTCATTAGAATAGGTCTTAGCCTGATTGCGGCAGCTTCGAAAACTGCAACTTCTAAATTTTTTCCTTCTTTCCTTAACTGATTAGCAAATTCTACAATTAGGATACCGTTTTTAGCTGAGAGACCGATCAAAATGATTAATGCTATCTGACTATAAACATTCAATGAAGACCCAACTACTAGTAAACCAATTAATCCACCAAGAATAGCCATAGGCACAGTTAACATAATTGTCAGTGGATGCCTCCAGCTTTCAAATTGAGCACTCATGGCCAGGTATGCAGTAATTAATGCTAAAGCAAATATTACATAAAGTTCAGTGTTAGTTTTTTTATACTCTTCACTTTCGCCTTTATAAGCAATTTTTGCTTGAGGTGTATTTTGTTCTACAACACCTACTAAAAACTTTAGAGCCTCATCAAGCGAATAATCTCCGACAAGTCTTGCCGAGATAGTAACTGCTTTTTGTCTATTGTATCTTGCTAAGAATGGTGACTGTCCCTCTTCATCATATGCAACTAAGTTTGATACAGATACAAGTTTTCCATTGTTTTTAGATCTCACAAATACTTTACTTATACTATCTGGCTCTTGTCTATCTTTGATATCACCTTGCAAAATTATAGAATATTCTTTTCCATCTCTTGTAAAGTTTGTAACCCTTTTTGAACCAAAAATTGTTTCTATAGTTTTCCCTATATCTTCTGTAGAAACTCCTAGATCAGCAGCTTTTTTTTGATCTATTTTTACATTTAATTGAGGCTTGTTCAGATCAAAGTCATCTTGAATAGAGGTAAGACCGGGATTTTTTCTTGCTTCTTTTTTAATTATCTCTTTCCACTCAATCAATTGTTCATATGTGTTTCCCAAAACAACAAATTGAACTGGACTTTCTATTCCGCCAGTCCTTATTCCCTGAGGCATTATTGGAAAAGCTAAAACACCCGGCACTCTTGCAATTTTTCCAAAAGACTCTCTCATTATCTCGACTCCATGACGATCTCTTTTAGCCCAAGGTTCTAAAAGAACAATTATAAAACCACTATTTACTTGTTTAGCTGACTTTCCAAAACCTGGAACTCGCATGATTAGTTTTCTATATTCACCTTTACCTACACTTGGAAGCAACAATTCCTCAATTTCTTCTGCTCTATCTTTGGTAAAATTAAAACCAGATCCTTGTGGAGCTTTTACGATTACAAAAAAAGCTCCCCTATCTTCAGGAGCAATTAATTCTTTCTTAGCAAAATTAAAAAAGAATATTGTTAATGCAAGAGTACCCAACAAAAAAATAGTTATTGTTTTTCTTTTCTTAATCCAATTTAATAGTGAAACTTTATAAAGATAAGTGAGATCTTTTAAAAATTTCTCAAATTTTAAAACAATTTTTGATTTTTGCATATTTTTTTGTAAAAATTTACTAGCCAACATTGGACTTAATGATAAAGCAACAAAGCTTGAAATAATTACAGCCGACGCAAGAGTAATTGCTGTTTGAGTAAAAAGAACTCCTGTAATTCCCTTAATAAAAATTAGAGGAACAAATACTGCTACTAATACAACAGTTGTGGCTATTATTGCAAAAGATACCTGTTTAGCACCTTTGTAAGCTGCAACTAAAGGTGTATCTCCTAACTCTATTCTTCTAACTATATTTTCAAGCATTACAATGGCATCATCAACCACAATACCGATAGCTAGTACTAAGGCCATCAAAGTAAAAAGATTAATTGAAAAATCAAAAATATAAATTGATAAAAAAGTTGAGATTAATGAAACTGGCAAAGCTATTAAAGGAACAACCAAGGCTCTAAGGTTGCCTAGAAATAGATAAATAATAATAGTCACCAGTATTAATGCAATGATCAGTGTTTTATAAACTTCTTTAATAGCAGATTTTATATAATTACTTCTATCAAATGAAACCTCTAATGTAGTGCCTGGTGGCAAGCTAGGTTTTAGTTCTTTTATCTTTTTTTTGATCCCATTAGCTACCGCGATGGTGTTTGCATCAGATTGTTGATATATCCCTATACCAACAACTTGCTTACCGTTACCTTTAAAAAGAGTTCTTGTGGACTCAGCTCCTAATTCAATTCTTGAAACATCTGACAACGTTATGATTGAACCGTCCTTAGCTCTTTTTAGTGGCAGATTTTTATAATTCTCAACCTCTTTATAAGCTTTATCGAGTTTGATAGTTAGATCGATATCTCTTGACTCAATTCGCCCAGCTGGGAACTCTGTATTTTCTCGTCTAAGAACTGCCTCAACTTCTTGAGTAGTAAGATCTCTTGCAGCTAAAGCTATTGGATCTAACCAAACTCTTAGTGAGAGCTCTCTTTGACCACCAAGGCGAACTCTGCCTACGCCATCAACAGTAGAAAAAGTATCAGTTAAATATCTATCGGCGTAATCAGTTAATTCTAAATCAGTCATCGTTTCAGAGTTGAATGATAACCACATAGTAGTTCTCATACCTGCACTTTGTTTAAAAATTTCAGGTTGTTCCGCACCCTCTGGTAAATTATCAAGCACTCTAGATACAGAGCTTCTTACATCGTTAGCAACGTCATCTAAATTTAAACTCGTCTCAAATGTGAGTGTAATTCTTGAACTTTCATCTTCACTAAATGAGTCTATTGTTTCTAGTCCGGGTGTTCCTCCAACAAAGTCCTCAATTTTTTGAGTTATTTGAGTATCAACAATTTCTGCCGATGCACCTCTGTACTCAGTTTGAATAGTTACCACAGGAGGTTGCACATCAGGTAGTTCATCAGTTGGAATTTCTTGAAAAGTTACAAGACCAAATATCACTAATACTAAGCTCATTACTGAAGCCACGACAGGTCTTTTGATAGATAGGTCTGTTAAAAACATTTAATTTCTTGGATTTATAATTTTGATTTTAGCATTATTTCTTACTTTCGAGACTCCTTCAGTAATAACAAGATCGCCTTCATTTATTCCTGAGACAACAGAAACTTTTCCAAAATTTCTTTTACCAATTTTAATGTTTTTTTTTTCGGCAGTTTCGTCTCTTACTGTGTAAACAAAAGCTGTACTTCCTTGAATAGTGACAGCGCTTTCAGGAACTCCAATTTGGTTTATTTCATCATATATAATTTTCACTGTCATTAATTGCCCTGGAATGATATCGAAATTAGAATTATCAACTATAACTCTAGATAAAATCGATCTCGTTGAGGGATCTATTCTTGAGCTAATAGTTTGAATTTTTCCCTTAAAAGCTTTCTTAAATGCTGAACTTGTTATTTCTGCTTTTAATCCTGGTTTTAATATACTTACATAATTCTCTGGAACTTTTATATCTATTACTATTTTTTTTAAATCATCTAAAGTTACTATTAAACTCTCTGAACCTAAAACTCCTTGAGCAATTTCTCTTTTACCCAATTTCCCCTCAAAATCTGCAATAATTTCCTCTCCACTTACGAGCCTAAGGATTATTTCACCTTTTTTTACAAATCTATTGTCAATGTTTAATTTTCCAGAAACTTCATTAGTTTTTATTCTGTAAGTTTTTGAATTTTGTGCTATTGCGGTCCCAAAAGTTTCTATACTTTTGTAAAATAAAGATTTTTCAACTTCTTCGACGATTACACCTGGTGCAGGCCTTACGCTGAATTTTTTCTTAAAATGTAAACCAATAAAATGTCTAGCAGCAATAATTGCAAAAATAGCAATAAAGAATATGATTAGAAAAACTTTTAATTTTGATGATGCTTTCATTTTTAATCTAATCCGTACTCCGACCATGAGCCGTCATAGATAATAGGTTTTTTACCACTTATAATAGAATTAGCTAGTCCTAAAATACATGCTGTAACTCCAGATCCGCACGTAAAAGCAATATCTTTATTTTTATCTATTTTATTCTCATTAAAGATCTTAACTAACTCCTCTTTTTTTTTTAAAGTTCTATCCTCATTTAAAAGCAATTGAAAAGGTAAATTAATAGATCCTTCAATGTGACCACTTTTTAATCCTTGTCGGGGTTCAGGTTGTAAACCTAAAAATCTCTCATTGCTTCTTGCATCTATTAATTGAAATTTTTTATTTAATATGTTTTTTTTTACTTGATCTTTATTTATTACCATAGATAAATTTTCCTCAGCTTCGTAATTAGTTTT
Source organism: uncultured Pelagibacteraceae bacterium (assembly GCA_902590505.1). Lineage (GTDB taxonomy): Bacteria > Pseudomonadota > Alphaproteobacteria > Pelagibacterales > Pelagibacteraceae > Pelagilacustribacter. The sequence continues at coordinate 137,463 of CACIWZ010000002.1, read as the reverse complement.
AAAAATTTTTGCTGCTTCTTTTGATACAGCTCTATTTTCTTTTAACCATTTTATAAAATTTCCGTCTAAGACTGAAACTAGATCAGTATTATGTCCAAAGTAAATAAAAGTATACCAAACTCTGCATGAACTAAAAACATTTGAATTGTCATAAATAATTACATGATCAGAGTTATTTATGCCCAAATTAGAAAGAATATTTTCCCATTCTTTACTTGAAGGTAGCATATGCGGTAATGAGGAGTTTTGACTCGAATTTTTATCGATATCAAAAAATATTGAGTTCTTAATATGATTTTTTTTAAATTCATCCTCAGCATTTCTACCTGAATTAGGTAAACACCAAGTGGCATCTAATATTTTCACTTTATTAATATTTTTTTCTAGCCATTCTGTAGTAACAAGCTGTCTCATTATCTATTTTTTTCTAAGTATTTTTGATGATACTCCTCTGCCTTACAATAATTTTTGAGTTGAGAAATATTAGTTTGAATTTTCCCATTTAGCTCTTTGTTAAATGCTTCTAAAATTTCTTTAGCTTCTGCTTTTTGACTATCATCTTCATAAAATATTTCACTTCGATATTGTGTGCCAACATCTGGATATTGCATATCTTTTTGAGTCGGGTCGTGCATTTTAAAAAATAAATCTAAAATTTTTTTAAACGAAATTACTTTTTCATCAAAAGTCAGTCTAACAACTTCTGCATGACCAGTGTCTCCTTTACATACTTCCTCATATGTAACTTTATCGGATAATCCACCAGCATAGCCGACCTCTGTTTCAATTATACCTGGCTTGTTTTTGAAGTTTTCCTCAGGTTTCCAAAAACAACCAAGAGCAAGTGTACATTTCTTCATAAAGTAATTATATAGAGTTGTGAGGATATTAAATTGTTAACACGAAATCAATTAGGCGTATTGTACGGGATTGCATCTGTGGCATGTTTTGCCATGATGGATGCTTGCGTTAAATGGCTAGACCAGTTTCCTGTAGGTGAAGTGTTATTTGCAAGATTTTTTTTTGGCTTGATACCAATTTTAATGCTTGTACCTAGGAGTGAATTTAAAACTTTTTATAAAACTACAAGACCTAAATTACATGCTTTCAGAGCTGTAACAGGTACACTAGCAATTGTTGCACTTTTTATTGCTTTGAGAGAGATACCTCTAGCAGATGTTGTAAGCTTAACTTTTGGAGGTCCGATTTTCGTTACGTTAGGTTCAATATTTTTTTTATCTGAAAAAGTAGGTATTAGAAGATGGTCTGCAGTTTTAATCGGGTTTATTGGAATGTTAATGATTGTAAAACCGGCTTACGATGAATTAAATATTTATTATTTATTTCCAATAATTTTTTGTATTTTCTTTGCATGTGTAGCCCTAAGCATTAGAAGTTTATCATCTACAGAGCCTAATTATAGAATTGCTTTATACTTTTCTTTACTAAGTATGACAGTTGGTTTAGCAACACTTCCTTTTGGTTGGATTATACCATCTAAATTTGATCTGTTTCTTTTAATTTTTACTGGCATAATTGGTTCTGTAGCAAATATTTTGCTTACAGTATCACTAAGAATAGCTGAGGCATCATTAGTTACACCTACAAAATATTTAAATTTAGTATTTGCAATATTATTAGGATACTTCATTTGGGGTGAAATACCAAAAGTATTAACTCTTTTAGGAGCTGGTCTAATAATTGTAAGTTCTTTAATTATCTTTATGAGAGAGTCTCAATTAAAAAAAGAAGTTGTAAGCCCAAGACCGTGAGCAAGTATCCAAGATATTGGTCAAAAGCAGTTAACACCTTATCTAGTAGAGATAAAGTTTTAAAAAGACTTATTCTTAAATACAATGATAAATTTTTGACTACTAGAAAAGATATTTTTTACTCTTTATGTAAAAGTATAGTTGGTCAGCAAATAAGTGTATCAGCCGCAAATTCAGTATTTAATAAATTTCAAAAAAAAACCAAAAAAGTTACTCCATCAAAAGTATCGAAACTATCAATATCGCAACTCAAATCTTGCGGTTTAAGTAGGCAAAAAGCTTTGGGAATTAAAGAATTATCAATTAAATTTGTAAAAAAAGAATTTGATCCAAAATTAATCAAAAATATGAATGACGAGGAAGCCATTCAATACTTATCATCTTTAAGACAAATAGGTAGATGGAGCGCAGAAATGATTTTACTATTCACTTACAATCGATCTAATATTTGGCCTTTACAAGATATTGGTTTATTAAGAGCAATATCAAACAATTATAAGAAAAAATACTTTCCTCCAAAAAGTTTTTTAAATAAACTTTATAAAAAATTTACACCTTATTGTTCAGTTGCAACGTGGTATCTTTGGCGTAGCATTGATGATGAGCCAATCCAATATTAAGTACCTTCAATCGTTTGATGTTGACGTTCTGCGTATCCCTCAAGAATAGAATGTGCATCTTGATACTCTTTCGAATTGTAAAAGTTATTAGCTTCATCATAGGATGGAAACTCAATTACAACTGTTCTTGGAGATTTATCGCCTTCATTAGATTTAGATCTTCCACCCCTAATTAAAAATTTTCCTTTATATTTTTCAACTGCTGCTCTAGCTTTGACAGCGTATTCTTTTAACTTTTCCTCATTACTTATACTTTTATAAACACAAACTACGTATCCTTTCATTTACAACTCCCTCAAAATAAACTAACTTTTTTCATGGCAGATAAACTTATCATTGATTGGAAAGAGTATAATCTAATCGTTGAAAAATTAGCAATACAAATTCATGAAAGTGGTTTTAAACCTAACTTGCTTATTGGTATTGCTAGAGGCGGCCTTCCAATTACTGATGTCTTAAGCCGAGTTTTTAAACTAAAATGCGCTTATCTTGCCGTAGAATCATACTCTGGAGAGGGCACAGAGGATCAACAAGGGGATTTGGTTTTCTCAAGAGAAATGAGCTCAACTGTCCAAGACATGAAAGGCAACATTCTTTTATGTGATGACTTATCTGATACAGGGGTAACGCTAAATAAAAGTATTGATTGGTTAAAAAAATATCCACCCCTCAAAGGCAATATAAAAGAAATTAAAACTGCTGTACTTTGGAAAAAAAAAGACTCAACTTTCGAACCTGATTTTTGTGCGCAAAGATTAGATAGTAATCCATGGATTGTTCAGCCTTTCGAGCATTATGAAGAAATAAAAGTCCAGGATTTAATTAAGAAACATCAAAAGAATTAAGGGCCAGAATTAACTGGCCCTAAAATTTTTACGCCACGTAAAAACTAATTACGCTAAATACTGCGATTACCCAAATTGCTGGTGAAGTTTTTCCAAATTTTCCAGTAAATATTTGAATTAATGCATATGAAATAAAGGCAAGAGCGATACCATTACTGATACTATATGTTAACGGCATCGTTATCATTGCAACTACTGCTGGGCCTGATTCAGCTATATCATCCCACTCAATATCAGTGATATTTCTTACGAATAATATTGCAACGTACAATAATGCTGCACCATCTATTTCTTTTGGCAAACTTGTAGCGAGCGGCGAAAAGAATAAACAAGCTAAGAATAAAACTCCTATTACAAGTGAAGTCATCCCAGTTCTGCCTCCAGCTTTTACTCCTGCGCCAGACTCAACATAACTAGTTACAGTTGTTGTTCCCATCATTGCTCCAGCAACTGTTCCAACACTATCAGAGAGCATTGCTTTATTGATATCTTGTACTTTACCTTTTTTATCTACTTTTCCTGCTACGTTTGCTACAGATGTTAAAGTTCCTGCTGTATCAAAAAAATCTATAAATAATAAAGTAAATACTATTGAAGCCATACTAGCTGTAAGCGCTGCTTTAAGATCAAAATCAAATAAGTATGTCATTGGAGGTATAGATCCAACTACACCATTAAATTTTGCTAAACCAGTTGCCCAAGCAATTACACTAAATAAAAGGATACCAATTATAATATTTCCTCTAATTTTCATTTTTTCTAAAACAATCATGAAAACAAACGTTAAACATCCTAAAAGCACTAAAGGATTTTTAATGTCACCTAAAGTAACTAGTGTGACTGGATGGTCTCCCACTACTCCCATTATCTCTAAACCAATAATAGCTAAAAATAATCCGATACCCGCTCCAATTCCAAGTTTTAAACTTCGCGGTATCGAGTTTATTAACCAAGCTCTTAAAGGTGTAAGTGAAATTGCTAAGAAGATTACCCCAGCAACTAATACTGCGCCTAAAGCAGCTTGAGGCGTATAACCCATTCCTGCTACTACTCCGTATGCAACAAAAGCATTGATACCCATTCCAGGCGCCAAACCAATTGGCCAAGTTTTTCCATAAAAAGCCATTATGAAACAGGCAAGAGCTGTTGCTAAAATTGTTGCAGTAAAAACTGCACCAAAATCAAAAAAACCTTTCTCTGTTCCCGCAAATTCGCCAGACAAGATAAAGGGATTCAAAAACATTATGTATGCCATTGTAAGAAAAGTAGTTACACCAGCAATTACCTCTGTTTTAAAATTTGTTTTATGTTTTCTATACTCAAAATATTTATCCATCATAAAATTAAACCTCCGTTCTGAGTTTATTACTCTATATAAGTGATAAAATCTTAACTAAATCGGACATAGCTGCTGAGATTCAACCAATAGTAAATATATCTGTTTATAACTTTTCGTTATAAAATAAGGATTAAAATGAGAGAAATATTTTTTGGGTTTTTATGCACATTATTATTAATTTCTTTTGCCGGTTGCCAAACAGTTTCTAAAAAAATTGAAGATACTACAGCTAGGGAGGAAAAAGAATTAAGTAAATGGTTAAATAAAACTGAAGAGAGTCTGAAAAGTTTTTACGGCCAACCTGATAAAGTTGAATTTTTAAAAACTAGAAATAGGAATTACATTTATATAACAGAAAAATTTAAGATCAAATGTGAGCGTAAATTTGAGGTTAATCCTAGAAATATTGTAGTCGGCTTCAGTAGCAAAAATTGTTTTTAATTTACCTGCGGAGTATTAACTCCGCAAGTAAGGTAAACTTATTTAATTTCAATAAGTCTTTTTTTCTTGATTTCTGGAATGATTTTCTCACAAGAAATAGTTAACAAACCATCTTTGAGTTCAGCACCATTTACTTTTACATCATCTGCGATTGTAAACGATCTTGCAAAAGATCTTTGAGATATTCCTCGATGAATAACTTCATCACCATTTTTTTCTTCAGATCTCTTAATGTCTTTTGTTTTAACAGTTAAAAGATTATCTTCATATTCAACTTCAACATCATCTTTGTTAAAGCCAGCAACTGCCACTTCAATGGCGTACTTATCTTTGCCTGCTTTTCTGATGTTATATGGCGGATAATTGCTTTGTACAGCAAGACTGCCATTACCTAACATAGATTCAAACTGATCAAACATATCATCGAATCCAATGCTAAAAGGTCTTAGTGAATTAAAGATCGATAGATCCTTACTTGTCATATATCCTCCTTTGTTAGCAAGGTTAATGTCAGTCCCATCTGGCGACTGACAAGTAATATATGGGAATTTTTATTATTTTTTCAAGATTGTTATTTTAAAATATTTGCAGATTTTAAAATAAAAGAATATTCTTCTGCCAGTTCTGTGATCGCATTGTCGCGCCCAGACATACCACCATGGCCTGCGGCTTCCATTTTACACTTTAATAATTGGATATTGTTATCACTTTTTTTATCTCTAAGTTTTGCAATATATTTTACTGGCTCAGAGTAAAGAACTCTGTTGTCAAAAAGAGAAGTTGTAATAAGCATCGGCGGGTAATCTTTTTTATCAAGATTGTTATAGGGCGAATAAGATAAAATATATTCAAAGTATTCTTTACTTTTTATCGGGTTTCCCCACATTTCCCATTCACCTGGAGTTAATGGTAATTTTTCATTTAACATTGTCGTCATTGTGTCTACAAATGGAACTAATAAAAGCATCCCAAAAAATAAATCTGGTGCCATATTCGCTACTGCTCCACCCGTTAGACCGCCTGCAGAACCGCCATAGAAACAAATACCGCCTTTATAAGTATACCTTTGTTCTATAAGATGATTGGCGCAAGCTATATAATCTAAAAAAGTATTTTTTTTAAATTTCTTTTTACCTTTTTCATGGTGTTTATCTCCTAAGTCTCCACCACCTCTAACATGAGCTATAGCAAAAGTTATTCCTCTATCAATCAAACAAAATCTTGAGGCACTAAAAGATGGAGAGATGCTATGTTTGTATGCTCCGTAGGCATATAAAAGAATTTTTGAATTTCCATCTTGTTTTGCTGTTTTTAATCTGACCAAACTAATAGGTATCATTTGACCATCATGAGATTCAGCCTTTATTCTTTCAACAATATATTTATTAGCATCATGCCCTGATGGGATTTCTATCTCTTTAACTAATTTTTTTTCCTTCGAGACAATGTCATACTCATATACTCTTCCTGGGGTAGCCATACTTTCCCAGCCAACTCTTATCATTGTGGTATTAGTATCTCTTTGCATTAAAGAAATACCTGGAACTCCTATCGCTTCATCTGAAACTTTAATTTCTTCTTCTTTATTGGTTTTTATATCCCTTACATAAAGTTTTGTAATAGCATCAGACTTTTCTGATCTAAGAATATAGTCGTCTAAAAATTCTAATCCACCAATAACGGTTTCCTCTTTGGGTGGAAGGAAAACTTCTAATTTATTTATTTGGTCATTTTTACATCTCAGCACTTTATAATCTCTAGCTTCTTCATTTGTGTGCACATAAAAAAACCCCTGCCAAGAGTCTATTGAATAACGAACATCATTTTTTCTTTTTTGAAAAAGAGTTAGATTAATTTCTTTAGCATCTGTGGGAAAAAAATATTCCTCGGTTGTAATATGATCAGAAGTTCCGATGATGAAATATTTTTCATCTGAAGTAATACCTATACCGCAGGTAAAAGTTTCGTCTTTTTCCTCAAAAATAAGCTGATCTTGATTTGACGAAGTTCCAATAACATGTTTAAAAATTTGTCTAGGTCTATGATATTTATCCAGTTTTGAGTAAAAAAAACTCTTATTATCTAAAGACCAAGTAACACTTCCACTAGTGTTTTCGATTATATCTTTTTCATTTTCGCCAGTTCTAAGATCTCTTAAATATATTGTATAATACTCTGATCCTTTCAAATCTAGGGAGTAAGCTATAAAATTATCACAATAAGAAGTGCTTACTGTCCCAACCCCAAAATATTCTGAACCTGATTTCTTTTTTTCTAAATCACCATCAAAAAAAATTTCCTCGGGTTTAGAGCCATCAATAAGCTGTCTCATTCGTTTACCGTAATTTCCTTTAGCCTCTGTCTTAGTCCAATAATAATATTTTTTATCTTTATATTTTAATCCAGTATCGTCTAATTTTATTTTACCTTTAATTTCGTTAAATAAATGTTTCTGAAAATCTTTGACATCTTTGAAATAATCTTCAGTAATCTCATTATTAGCTTCAATATAATCTTTAACTTCTGTATCTAATTTTTTGGGATCTTTTAAAACTTCAAGTATATTTGGCTGGTCTACCCAAGAATAGTCATCTTCTAGTGTAATACCGTGATAATTTTTCTTAGTCTTATTTTTTCTAAGTTTTGGTATATTCATAATTGGAGATTATATGAATTTGTTTTTATTAGGAATTATCATCTTTGTCATTGTTTATTTGTTTTTAAATTGGTTCGCGCGAACCAGCTCAAAGAAAATAGCAACAACTATTAAAAAAATTGCAGTTTATTTATCAGTTGTGTTAGCGACCCTATTGGCTATTGGTGGAAAATATATTTTCTCTCTGCCTTTTTTATTTGTAATTCTAAGCGGACTAAAAATAAAAGGATTCACCGTTCTACAAATGTGGCAGCTATGGAGATTAATACAATTCATGAAAAATTCAGGAAGATTTTCTCAAGGTCAATTTGGGCAAACACAAGGTTCTTCGAGCGTTACTACTGATGAGGCTTATAAATTACTAGGATTAAAAAAAGGTGCGACTAAAGAGGAAGTTTTAAAAGCAGCTAATCAACTTCAAAAAAAAATACATCCTGACATGAATAGAGAAGTTAAAACTGAGAGACTTAGTCAATTAGTAAATGAGGCAAAAGAGAAAATTATTAAAAGCGATTTTAGTTAGTTAATAAATAAATAGATTTATTAAATACTTTTTCAAAAGATATTTTTTCTGCTCCCAAAGTATCATGAGTAGTCGTTTCTTCTGTTTCACCCTCAGGTAAAATGGTTTCAATATTTTTTGAATATTTACCGTAAGCTTGAACAGGACTGTCCATAAAAAGCGCTAAACATTTTATATTTAGCGCAGATGAAATATGTAGCCACCCAGTATCATTACCGATATATAAATCACAATTTTTTATAATTGGCATTGTTTCGTTTATTTTTAGGTTATCAAATGAAATACATTTATCTTTAATTTTAGATTTAAAAATTTCATTAATAAGCTCTTTATCATTTTTACCCGCAGCAATGTAAAATTTTGAGGGAATTTGTTTATCTATCTTTTCACACAACTTAATATAATTTTTGATAGACCATCTTTTTGTAGGACCACTAGCTGATATACCTAAACATATATGTTTTATGTCTTTTGAAAATTGACTCTTGATGTTTGTAACTTTCAATTTGTCTAATTGTAATTCTGCTTGTGTAGAGACAATTGTACCTAATTCGTTTTCTGTAAAAATTTTTGCAGAAGTAACAATATTATCTTTTTTCTTGAATAAAGGATATTGTGATATCTTTTTTATACCCGCTAGTTTTGAAATTAAATAATATCTTAATGAACTATTGAAAATGAAAACTTTATCAAATTTTTTCTTTTTTAACTCTTTTACAAGCTTAAAAAATCCTTTAATACCATCATGTGATCCAGCATTAGTTTTTGTTCTATCTAAAATAATAATTTCACTAATTTTTTTATCATCAATTAAAAGTTCCTCTGCTCTTGAATTTTCTTTGACTAGAATAGAAACTGAAGAATTATACTTTTTTGCAATAGCATGAATATAAGGAAGATAAATAACCATATCTCCCATACCGATTTTTGGTTGTATTACTAGAACTTTCATTTTAAATTTTATTAATATAACTTAGATAAAAAAATTTGGGTAAGATTATGATTAAAAAAGGTGTTTACGCTGCAAGTTTAAGTGTCTTAAATGAGGATAAGACATTGAATATTAACTCTACTATTAGTCATGCAGTTGATGCAATAAAAAATGGTTTGCACGGTGTTTTCTTTTTTGGTTCGACAGGACAGAGTCAATTAATCTCAATTGCTGAAAAAAAAGAATTCATATCAAAAATTGCGACTCATAAAATGAGGAAACAGTTTTTTTTGGGAACAGGTAATAACTCATTAAATGAAAACATAGATCTTATAAAATATGCAATGGAGTACGACTTTAGAGATTTTCTTATAATGCCACCTGCATATTATAAAGGAAATACTGATGAAGGAGTTTTTGATTTCTACTCAAGAATAATAAAATCTTCACCAAAAATTAAAATTATTCTTTACAATTTCGAAAAACTCAGTGGCTACAAGTTTTCCCCTGAGTCTGTATCAACTTTAGTAAAGTTTTTTCCACAAAATATAGTAGGGTGTAAGGACTCAAGTTATAACTTATTTGAAAATTTAAAGTTAGATAATTTTTTAATGTTTCCAGGTTCAGAGGCAAAACTTTTGAAAGGTTTAGAGCTAGGATGCTCTGGTTGTATATCAGCTGTTACAAATGTTACTCACTATCTTGCTAGAAAAGTATATGACGATTTTGAAGAGAAAGAAACTCAGACAAAAAATGAACAATTAATTGCTGTCAGGGAAACATTCGATCAGTATAATTTGATATCAGCTTTGCATAGTTTTCATTCGCTAAAAGATGAAAATTATAAGAATATACTCCCACCACTAACTTTATTAAATGACAAAAAATTAAAAGAGTTAGTTAAAAAACTGAATGAATTAAAATTTACGTTAGAAAAGAATCTAGCAGCATAATTATGATTTTAGCAAGAATTTTTTCAAAAATTTATAAAGAGAGTGGAATAATATTAGTTGATGCCAATGGTCAAAAATATATTTGCGGTAATCCAAGAAAAGACAATCCTATTACTATTAAACTTTTAAAAGAAAACTTAAAATGGAAATTATTAATCGATCCAGAACTTGAATTTCCCGAAGCTTATATGAGAAATGAGATTATAATTGAAAATTCTTCTCTAAAAGATTTTTTAATGGATTTAATAAAAAATCTTGGAAGAAATAAAGTTACAACAGCGAGTCTTGTTACAAATAAAATCTACCAAATTTATAGATATTTAACTAATTTTAATTTACCTGGAAAATCCAGAAAAAATATTGAACATCATTATGATATTGGTGGCCCCAAAGGCGAAAAACTTTATGATATTTTTTTAGATAGAAAACACAGATTATACTCATGTGCCTATTGGAAAGATGACACTAAAACCCTTGAGGAGGCACAGCAAAATAAAATTGAACACATTGTTAAAAAACTTGACATTAAAAAAGGGCAAAAAGTTTTAGAGGTAGGATGTGGTTGGGGTGGCATGGCTATTGAAATTGCTAAACAAAAAGACTGTGAAGTAACTGGTATTTCTCTTAGTAAAAATCAAATTCAATACTGTAAAGAAAAAGCGAAGGAGCTTGGTTTAGATAATCAGGTTAAATTTGAACTAATTGATTACAGGGAAGCTAAAGGACAGTATGACAGAATTTATTCAGTAGGTATGTTCGAACATGTTGGTAAAAAATTTTATCATACTTTTTTTAAATCAATGAATAATCTCCTTAAGGATAATGGATTATTTTTACTTCATACAATAGGCGTAGTTGATAAGCCAACACCCCCAAATAAATTTATCAACAAATATATATTTCCTGGCGGAATTTGCCCTTCTTTTAGTCAAATAATTACGCCTATCGAAAAAACTGGATTAATAGTTGCTGATACAGAAACATTAATCAGACATTATGATAAAACTCTAGAAAGTTGGCTGGAAAGGTTCTTAAATAAGAAGAATATAGTTAAAGATTTATTTGATGAAAAGTTTGTAAAAATGTGGGAATTTTATTTAGCCAGTTGTGCTGCTGCTTTTAGATATCGCGATCTTGTTGTTTTTCAATTACAAATTGTCAAGAACTTTCAGTCAGCTCATAGAACAAGAGACTATATATATTCATAAAAACTGTTATTTAATTAATAACAGGCATGAAAATAAAGAAAAAAAAATTTAAAAAAAAAACCACAATTTTAAAAAAACGTAAGTTTAAAAAAGCTAAAAACAAAATAAAACGGACTTTAAAAAAAAGAGTTAAAAATAAAAAAAGAGTAGTTTTAAAAAAAAGAAAAAAAACAAATAAAAAAAATCAAAAGTCTAAACTAAAATTTAAAACCAAAAAAAAAGCCCAAAAAACAAGAGCGATCGTTTCAAGACTTTTAAGTTTAAGCGACAAACTTAAAACAATACTCAGTTTCAACTTTAATTTAGACAGATCTCTACAGAAGTTTTTTCAAGGTATGTCTAATCGTATTTCAAATTTAAAAAAAGTTATTGATGAGGAGAGGGCTAAGCAAAGAAAAATTAAAATTCAGTCAATGCAAAGAGAAAAAATAGAAGCTCAAAGACGTTTTAAGCAGCAAGAAGATCTTGCAATTAAAGCTAAAGCCATGGAGCTCAAGGAAGAGGAAAAGTTAGGTCGTGAAAGAAAAATAGAATTACAAAAATTTATTAGATTAGAGCAAGCAGAATTAAGAAAGGAACAAGCAGAGAAACAAAGAAAATTTTTAGAACAAATAAAATTAGAAAGAAAAATAGAGCAATTTAGAAAAAGAGAAGCCCTAGAAATTAAAAATTTAGAGAAATATGTACTCAGTCAACAAAGAGAGTCATACGAGGAAGTTCAGCAACGAATAAATAAAATTAAAGAAAAATATAAGTCTTTAAGAGAGCAAAAAGTTAATGAGGCAATTAGAGAAAGAGTTGCTCAGCTTGGAATAAAAATTGAAGACACCGATGATAAAGCAACTCTACTAGAAAAGGAGAGGGTTTATAATGAAGAACGCGAAAAGATCGAGTATGCTTTAGAAAGTTTCTATAGGTCAGCTCATAGCTTATGTTTCCAAATTAATAAAAGATATATTCCAAAATACTTAAGCATCATGAGAGTAGTTGATCGTAGGTTTGAAACTGGTGAAATATTTATAAAATGGGATGATACTAATGAAGATGATTGGTTGATTTTAATTTATATTAAGAATAATTCACCAGATGAAGGAATAGTAATTGAAGATAGATCAAATCCGGAGAAAAATTTTTCTCACGAATTTAAATCGACTGAAATATTCAAGGCGTCGGATCTCATGGTTGACTCACTAACAAAACTGCTCGATAGGGAAAGAAATAAAAAAAAGGTTAGTTGATAAGATCTTTTAATTTTTTAATTTCACCAATTTTGAATATAATTGCTTCGTCTTTTTTATAGCCGAACTTTTCAGCATTTTCTTTAAATCGTACGGGAGGTTCCCAGATTGGCTCCAAACTTAATATTGCTGTTCCCCAATGCATTCCTACAATTTTTTTAACTCCTAAGTCTTTCATTAAAGATAAAAGCTCTTCAGGGTTTGCGTGAGCTGTAGATTTATCCTTGACTGGAACCAATGGATAGAAATTATATGCACCCAAATTTCCAAAACCTAAATCGATAGGACCAAATTTTTTTCCTAATTCCTTGTAAAATGGTGCCGGTCCAGTATCACAAGCAAAAAAGATTTTTTTATCTTTGTATTCAATTAAAAAACTTCCCCAAAGTGATCTATTTGTATTTCCATTTCCCCAGATCCATCGTTTGGACCAATGTTGACTTGGAAGCATTGTAACTGTGATTTCATCATTAATTTTAATTTTATCAAACCAATCCATTTCTTTAACAGTATCTTTTTTATATCCATTTTTTGTGAAATATTTTCCAAGCTTTAGAGGCACAAGAACTTTAGTATTCTTATAAGGAAAGTTTTTTATCGTACGAATACTCATGTGATCATAATGATTGTGTGTTAGCAAAAATAAATCTATTTTAGGAAGTTCTTTAAGAGTTAAAGGAGATTCTATGTATTTCTTGGGACCAAATATCATAGGTCCATAATTCTTTTCGAAAACTGGATCAGTAATAATTGTAGTGTTTCCAAGTTTAATTATAAAGCTCGCGTGATCAAGCCACATGACAAATGAGTCAGATTTATGTTTTTCAAGATTTTTTAAAACTACTTGCTTATCAATTACATGTTCGGGTGGATAATCAATCTTAAGTTTCTTTTTTTCCTCCCTAAAAACTTTCCAATCCCATTTAAAATTAGGATCCCTTTTTGGACCTCCTTCAAGGTTTCTAAAAGCATATAATTTTCCGTCTTTATAAACATGATGATAGGGTTTTTTTTCCATAGCATTTAAACTAATACTTAATGAAAATAATGTACACAGAATAAGGGGTATTCGCATACCCCTTATTAGCACAGACAACTAAATTTAAAAGGAAATTAAATATCTGAACAATTAGATTTATTTATTCTCTTATCAAATGATTTAAGTGCTTCTTTTGAAATGACCCAAACATACGAGCTTTCTTTTAAACCATTCTCATCGGCAGCTGTACATCTTTTGCCAAATTTTACTTTGGCCATGTTGCTCCCAGCACAATTAGACAACATAAGCAACAACATAAAAGTAGATAATATTTTCATGATTAAAATTTAAAGTTAAAGTCTGTGCTTTGCTTGGCATAATTTGGACCAAAAAAAGAAATTGAAACTTTATTGAATAAGATAAACTTTAGCCTTATGATTGAAATTATGTCCAAAAGCCACATTTATAAATTAAAAGTTTTTGTTGAGGACGTTGACTTTGGTCGGGTTTTTTATTCTAGATATCTTCAGTATATCGAGAGAGCTAGAACGGAGCTAATACACGAAAAATTTGGTCTTACTTTAACTCAACTTATGAACGAACACGATATAATGTTTGTTGTAAAAAATTGTAACATAAATTATATAAAAGGGGCGGTTTTTGAGGATAATTTAAGTATTGAAACAACCGTTTTAAAAAAAACCAACGTAAGATTAAACTTGCTTCAAGAGGTTAAAAGAGGCGGGGAAGTTCTTGTTAGTGCAGAAGTGGAACTAGCAGTGGTAGATCGAAGTGGGTCAATAAAAAGACTTTCTAAAGATTTTTTTACAAAAATTTAAATTTGGTCAAGAAACGCCTAATATTTGCCTAAATTTTCGTTATAAACTATATTCAACTCAAGTTTGCAAATTCAGCAATACTCATAGAGTTAAAAATAAACTAAAAGAAATTATGAGAATCAAACAACTAAAAAAAAACAAGTTAAAAACTAACATTAATAAAAAATTCAAAAAAATCTCTCTTTTCGAGCTTCAAAATAGTCCAAAATTTCTCAATTTTAAAGTTCGAGCATAATCTTTCCTCCTAAACAAATCAGTGGCTTAATCTAATTAGGCCATTGTTTTTATATCAATAATTGTTAAACTTATTTGTGAAGCGTAATAAACTAAATAACAAAGTGGCAATCATTATGGGGTCTAAATCAGACTATGCCGTAATGAAAGATTGTGAGAAAATTTTAAAGACTCTAAAGATTAAATTTCAAGTATCAATAGTAAGTGCACATAGAACACCTAAAAGAATGTTTGAATTTGCTGAGACAGCCTCAAAAAATGGATTTGGCGTTATTGTAGCTGGAGCCGGTGGCTCAGCCCATTTACCAGGAATGGTAGCATCTTTATCGAGTGTGCCTGTTATTGGCGTTCCAATTGAGTCAAAAAAACTTAAAGGTTTAGATAGCTTATTATCAATAGTGCAAATGCCAAAAGGTTGTCCAGTTGCTACTATGGCTATAAACGGATCAATGAATGCTGGATTATTAGCGGCCTCAATTATCGGAAATTTTGATGAAAAAATAAAATCAAATTTCGAAAAGTGGAAACGTTTGCAAACTAAATCTATTAAAAAAAAACCTTAGTTAAATGTCTATAAGCACCTTAGGAATCATCGGTTCAGGTCAATTAGGTTCTTTATTATGTCAGGCGGCAAAAAAACTTGATGTGAAAACTGTAGTTATATCAGATGATAAAGATGGCCCAGCTCAAAATTATTCAGATGAATTTATTTATTCAAAATATGATAACAAAGATAAGATTAAAGAATTTCTAAGCAAAGTAGATATTATTACTTACGAATTTGAAAATATTCCAATAGATATATTAAAAGAGGTAAATAATGAAAAAAAAGTCCTTCCTAAACCTGATGTAAATGAGATTGTTCAAAACAGAAAATTAGAGAAAACTTTTGTAAACAACCTCGGTATTAAAACTACTGATTGGACATTTATCAAGTCAGCAAAAGATATACAACAAAATGAAAAATTATTACCTGGAATTTTAAAGACAAACACCCTAGGTTATGATGGCCATGGCCAATATGTTTTAAATTCATTTGCAGATGTAAAAAAAGATTGGTGTTTTACTGCAGATTATATTTTAGAAAAAAGAGTAAATTTGAAAAAAGAAATTTCTGTAGTTGTCACAAGATTCAAAAATGAGGAGATTTATGTCTATGAGCCTATCGAAAATATTCATAAAGACCAAATTCTAAAATACTCAAAAATCCCAGCCGATATTAAATCAAATATTTTCCAAAAGGCCCAAGATTACGCTAAGTTGATTGCAAATAAGTTAGACTATATTGGTACAATGTGTGTTGAATATTTTATCGATCAAGAAGAAAATTTGTTGTTAAATGAAATTGCACCTCGGGTTCATAATTCAGGTCACTTAACTATTAATGCATTTAATATTAGTCAATTTGAAAATCATATAAGGGCTGTTTGTGGACTTAAGAAAGAAAATGTAAAGAAAATATCAAACGCCGAGATGAAAAATATATTAGGTAGTGAAATACAAGACTATAGAAAGAGATCTTTTAAAACTGATGAATACTTTTTTGATTATGGAAAAAAAATTATTAAAGAAAAAAGAAAAATGGGTCATTTAACAATTTTAAAAAGGTAAAACTATTTAATAGTAATCCGGTGCATTATACGGCTACAATTTTTGATTTCACTTGCTTTATGCATCACACTGAGATTGTCCCAAAGAACTAAATCACCTTTAGACCATTCATAAGAGAATATAAACTCATCTTTATTTACATGATTTATAAGAAAATTTTTAATTTTTTCACCTTCATCAACGTTTTTAATTTTTAAAAGATGGCCTGGTGATACATATAATGTCTTTTGTCCATTAACCTCTTGAACTATTGGATGTTCAGCCTCCAAAACTCTTGATGATTGTATTCCAGCTCTCTTCTCTAATTCAAGTCTAGTTTTGCTAATTGGTCCAGCAGAAGAAAAAACTCCTTTAGCATTTTTAATCTTTTGTTTAATTTCATCTGGAAGATTTTTGTAAGCATTAAAACCAGAAGAAAAAATAGTATTACCTTGGCCTTCGGGAATTTCTATTCCCATCAGCATAGTATATCTCGGTCTATTATTTTCTAAATATGATGTATCCTGATGAAGCCAAGAACCTCCAAAAGCCAAACTTTTATCGCTAGGTTTTCTCTCTAAAACATTAATGTAAGGAAAATTCTTTAATCCTTTTAATCTTGGATACTCTACTAACTGCCCAATAGACTTTGCAAAATTTTGGTATGCACTAGAGTCCAAATTTTGCTTTTTGATAAAAATAACACCGTATTTATTAAGTATATCCTTAATTTGAACCGCCAAGTCATTATTTAATTTATTTAAATTTATATCATTGATGTAAGCACCAACGTTATTTTTACCCGGAGTTATAGAAACAGATTTCATTTAGTTTAGAGAATTTATAATTGATGGATCATTGTTAATAGGATTATTAACATCTTTTGAAATTTCATGAAACTTTAAATTGGGTGGTTTTATAGAGTTCAATATTTCCATAGCATCTTTTTTCATATTTAAATAATTATTGATTTGGCTTTGATTAATTATCATTGGCTCTCTGTGATGTATGTTACTAATTTTTTCAGTAGCCTCTCTTGTAATAATACAGAACTGGTCATTTTGATATATACCTGCAAAATACATTAATTCTTCATCTTCTTTTGTAAAATAATATGGAGTTTTTGTTTTTTCCTCTCTCTTCCATTCATAGTAACCATCAGCTGGAATAATACATCTTGATGTCTGGATTAGGTTTTTAAAAGTAACTTTTTCCAAAAGAGTTTCTCTTCTTGCATTAATAAGGGGAGAAAACTTGTCTAATTTTTTAGACCAACTCGGAACTAATCCCCACTCATAAAGCTCAAGAGCCTTACCATTAGAATAGGATTTTATTACAGGTAATTTTTGAGTTGGGTGTGCATTATAATTATCTGTATCTTCAACTTTTATGTTTGTTTTTACCAAATCAGCGGTCTTAGTAACTGGTTTTCGAATACTATATCTTCCACACATTATTTATTTTTTCTCTCTCTTTTAAGCTTTCTCTTTTCTTTTAGAGATAACTTTGCTTTTTTCATGAAGCTTCTATCTTTTTGACTTTTACCTGAATATCTTTTTGACATAATTATTCATCTATTATTTCATGAAATTGTTCACCCAGTCCATCTACTTTTAGGTGAAGTTTATCACCTGCCTTTAGAAATTCAGGTTTTTCCATTTCCATTGCCGTGCCCGCAGGTGTCCCTGTAGTGATAATTGTCCCAGGATACAAAGTCATAAATTGACTTAAATGAGAAATTAAAAAATTGAAATTAAAAATCATTCTTTCAGTATTTCCAGTTTGTCTTCTGTTGCCATTTACATCTAACGCTAAATTAATATTATTTAAGTTTTTAATTTCATCTTTGGTAACAAGATAAGGACCTGTTGGTCCTGCTATAGATTTACCTTTAATCCACTGACCTCCTCTTTCTTTTTGCCAAGATCTTTCAGATATGTCATTAACGATACAATAGCCAAATATATAATCTTGTGCATTTTCCTCCTTAATATATTTACCTTCTCGGCCAATAATCATACCAACTTCAACTTCATAATCCATTTTGCTAGCAGACTTAGGTTTTACTATTTTATCATTAGGACCTTGAATACATCCAGAGCTTTTATTAAAAACAATTGGTTCAGTTGGTAATTTTGAATTGGTACCCTCTGCATGTGCTTTATAATTTAATCCTATTGCTAAAAAATCTACAGGATTTGAAACACAAGCTCCAATTCTTGTGTCTGATTTTATTTTCTTTAATTCTGATAATTTTACTCTTTTTAACTTGTTTAATGTTTCTTCATTTATAGTTTGAGGATTTAAATCTTTTATGTGATCTGATAAATCTCTAATAATATTATCGCTGTCTAAGGCAGCGACAATCTCACTTCCTAAATTACCAACTCTTAATAATTTCATTAATCAATTTTAACTATGAAATTACTATTTTACAAATCTTTTGATTCTTTCTTCAGTAGTTGTTTCAGGTCCGGAGTAAGGCGTTTCATAGCTATTAGTTCTTGTTAGTACGTCAATCCCTTTTGTAAAAATAAAAATAAAAAAAACAATAAAAAAAATTGCAAATATCTTTGCAGGATTATAATTTCCAGATTGAAAAACACTAACGGGTTGTTCTTGTTTTTTATGAAAAAACTTAAATGTCAAGTAAACTGCAATTATTAGGCCAATATGTGCCATAACCACCCCGGCCCAACCAAAAATAAAAGAGGTCACACTAAATACATACAAACTAAAAACAGTGGACCAGACAAAAGATAAAACAATTAAAATTTGAAGCCTTACTGATTTTGGTAAACTTCTTAAGTCATTTTTACTGTCATCGAACATGATATTGGCAGCTTCAGTCATCCAATTTTTAAAATTTTCCATGATTGTCTTATATACTTTTTAATTTAAAATTTAAATTATTATAAATTTCGCACCAATTTTCTTACTTTTTGCATATGTGTATTAAATTTATCTTGTGTCATACCTGGTAAAACCTCATAAAATCTTATGTAAGTTGTTTCCATTCCACCAAGCTTTAAAACTCCTGCTTTAATTCTTCTAAATGGAATATTTTGAAACCAGGTTTGAATTGAAAACCAATTTCCACCGTAAGACATCGACATTATGGCTTTTCTACCTTTCATCGCACCAGCAACAGGGTAACCCCAATTACCCACAATTCTTTTAAAAGAAAAAAACCATTTGGGGGCTAAAGTTAAATCAATCCAATTTTCTAAAATTGCAGTAGCTCTAAGATTGTAACATGGTGAAATCATAAACAAAACATCACTTGCTTCTAATCTTTTTCTATAATCTAAAATTTGATCATTAGGGCCAGAGCCATCAAAAAAAGGAATTGGCTTTTCCTCATGTAAATTAATTAAATCAACATGATGACCAAATTTTTTTGCTTCTTCAATAAAAGTATCTCTCACAGAAGCATTAAATGATTTTTTTATATTATGATGACCATAAACGATAAAAATTTTTTTAGACATCTTTAATTGTCTATATCATTTTTTTCATTTTTCCGTATTAGAAATCCTGAACCTATCCCCACTGCAATAGCTGAAATAACCCACGAATATTCCTGCTCGCTAAAAAGCACTAATAGACCAAAACCTATAATGATTACTCCTAAAAGCTTATTATCCATTGACAAATATAAACCTTATATTAAAGTTTAAGCACCCATCTGTCATGGGAAAAAAGACTCGGCATTCGACATGCCGGACCTATAAAGGGTTGCAAAGTCGGTAGAAATGAAAGGAGTTGCTATGGATAGATTTAGCAAACTGTATGGAAATTCTGCCGTTAAAAAAGCTGAGCAGAAACTCTCAATGCAGTTAAGTAAAAACCAAAAAGCCCCCGAAACTAACGCCAATGGAACGGCTGGTTATTTGGTTAAAAACGGAAAAAATTCCGGAAAAATTTTGAAGCATCTAAAAACTGATAAAAATCAGCTTTAAACTTTTATAGGGTGGGGACTTTAAAATCCCCACTCAAGTCTTTAATATCCTCCCAATGGAAAAACAAAATTTTTATGATCTTAATTTTGATCAACTAAAAGCTTTTTTAATTGAAAAAGCAGAAGTTGAGCCCAAAAAAGCAAAGATGAGGTCTCAACAACTTTTTAACGCAGTTTATAAAAAAAATATTAAAAGTTTTGATGAGCTTACAACATTTGGAGATCAACTTAGATGCAAAATTAAAGATTTAATTAGTTTAGAAAAACCAAAAATCATAGATGTTCAAAAATCGAATGATGGAACTATTAAGTTTCTTTTAGAGCTTAAAGATAAACGAAATGTTGAGACAGTTCTTATTCCTGATAAATCTCAAAGCAGATATACAATTTGTTTATCTGTATCTGTAGGTTGCTATCTCTCTTGTGAATTTTGTGCGACAGCTCAAATTTCTAAAAAATTAGTGAGAAACTTGTCTCCAGGAGAAATAGTTTCACAAATAATTTTAAGCAAAGATTATATTAATGACTGGTCAACACAAAAAAAAATTACCAATCAAGTATTAATGGGTGAGGGCTCACCTTTTTTAAATTTAGATAATGTTAAAGTTGCTATAGACAATTCGAAAAATAAAGATGGCTTAGAGTATGGGAGAACCAGGATCACAGTTAGCACAGTAGGAGTAGGTCTTAAGAAAGACAATTTAGATGCTATAGAGTGGGCTGCAAATGAATTGGATGTTTATCTTGCATGGAGCTTACATAGTTCAATACCAAATCATAGATCTAAATTAATGGCAATAAATGATAAATATTCAATTAATTCATTATTACCACAACTAAAAAAATATTATGAAAAAACAAAATTACCTATTTTTATTGAGTGGATATGTTTAGATGAAAACTTAACAGATAATCACGCTAAGGAATTAATAAAGATTATGAAAAAAGTTCCTTCAAAATTAAATTTGATTGAGTTCAACCCTTTATCTAATAAAGATTTCAAACCAGCAACTCAAGAAAGTATAGATAAGTTTTCTAAAAAAATTCAAGACGCAGGTTTTCTTTCTCTATTTAGAAGAAGTAGGGGTAGAGACATAAAGGCATCTTGTGGATCGCTTGCGAATAGTAAAGCTATACTTAATGGATAATTTACATATTTTTTTAGGCGCAACAGTTGCTGATGCAGCAACTAGACCTCTACATTGGGTATACGATCCGAAAAAGTTAAAGAAATATATTAAGGGAAAAAAAGAAATAGCTTTTTTGAAAAAAAATAGAAGTCCTTTCTATAACATTAAAACTGGAAAGGTTTCAGGGTATAATGATATCGGACAAGTAATGCTTCAAACTTTGATTTCCTCAAAAAAAAAATCAGAAATCTTAAGGAATTTCAAAAAAAATATTATAAAACACTTTGGCCCAGGGTCAAATTATTGGAAAAATTTAAAACTTAGAAAAAAATATAAAAAAGTGAAATGGAAAAAGCCTATGAATGGTCCATGGATCCATCAGAATATCTTAGAGACTATACAAAATATCAAATCTAAGAAAATTATTACTGGTGGTACAAAAGTAAATGAGTCCGACGGATATTGTGCTGCTTTGCCTTATTTTCTTTTCAGTAATCAAGAAAAAGAACTTAAAAAGGTTATTAAATCTGTGGCGAATTCAAAAATTAATGAAATATACGCGATTTCTAAATTTAAGATAATAGAACTAGCTAATAAAAGAGATAGAAATCCTGTTCAATCCTTCGTTAAAAAGTACAAAAAAGATAAATATTTTAAAGATGTAATTAACAATATTAAAAAAGTTTTAAGACTTAAAAACCAAAATCATATAATGACTGTTAGAAAATTTGGAAAAGCTTGTAGTTATCCTGGCACATTTATGGGATCAATTCACGCGATTGTAACATCCAATAACTACAAATCTGCAATTATGAAAACAATAAAAGCTGGTGGCTGCAACTGTTCAAGAGCTAATTTTATTGGGGCGTATTTTGCTGCACTAAAACCAGAAAGTATTCCAAGCCACTGGATTAAAAGAACTTTACCAGCAAAAAATATTTTGAAATATATTAATTCCTAATGTGGTATATTAATTTATGGATTCGTTAATCATAATTTTAGTATTATTATTAGTCATTATTAATCTTGGAGTTATTTTCTTTTTGATAAGAAATAAGCCTGAAAAACAAATAAATCCAGAGCAGACCTTTAAAGATGAATTTAACTCATTTAAAGAAACATTTGGTCAATCCTTTGGCTCCATGAGTAAGGAGATCGCTAAAGATATGACAGGAGCTCTTACTAAAGTTGACGAAAAAGTTTCAGTTTTTAACCAGCAAGTAAGTGAGCTCAACAAAAGCCAAGATAATTTTAGTAGAATTTTAAGTGGTGTTAAAACATATGGAACACTCGCAGAATTTGGATTAGGTGCGCTTCTTAAAGATTTATTACCAGCATCTCAATTTATTGCTAATGCAAAAATGAAAGATGATACTTCAGAAACAGTTGAATTTGCTATAAAGCTTCAAGATGTTTTATTACCGATAGACAGTCATTGGCCAGTAGAAAAATATAAAGCAATTGATGATGCTTACAATGCTAACAACAAAGAGGCTCAAGCAGAGGCGAGAAAAGATTTAGCTTCCGCTTTTAGATTGAAAGCTAAAACAGTAAATTCTAAATACATAGCGCCTCCTAAAAGTACAGATTTTGCGATCGTTTATGTTCCTACTGAAGGATTATTCTCAGAACTTTCAAGTTATAGAGATCCAAAAACAAAAGAACTATTATTACAAGAGCTTAGAACAAAATATAAAGTAACAGTTTCTGGTCCTAATACTTTATCTGCTTTGTTGCAATCTTATCATTTAGGATTTCAAACACTAAAAGTTCAACAACATGCAACTCAAATCTATAGTGACTTAAGAAACATAAGTTCCAGGTTTGAAAAACATTTTGACGGGATTAAAGACTTAAGAAAGAAATTAGAGCAGGCCATGGCTGCAACCGACGGTTTCGGTAGAGATGCAAGATCTATAATGAATACGCTAGGGAATATTAAAGATCCAGAGCAAGTCACAGACTCCTTGAAAGAAAATCCAGAAAAGATAAAAGTTTTAAAGTAAACATAAATTATGTCTAACTTTGTCTTTTACGATTTTGAGACCAGTTCATCTAATAAATATTGGGGCCAAATAATTCAAATTGGTGCTGTATTAACTAATGACAATTTAGATGAACTAGATCGTTTTGATGCTAGGTGTAGATTAAGTCCTGGAATAATTCCGGAAGCCATGGCACTGATCGTGAACAAGACCTCACCCTCAATGCTAAAAAAATCCAACCTCTCTCATTATGAAATGATTAGGCAGTTTGTTGAAACGCTTAAAAGATGGGGCAAGGCTAATTATATTGGGTTCAATAGTATTGAGTTTGATGAGGAATTTTTAAGGTGCACTTTGTTTCAAACATTAGAATACCCATACATTACTAGCACAAACGGAAATACTAGAGGAGATATCTTAAGTTTAGCAAGAGCCGCTAACTTATATTACCCAAATACCCTAAAAAATTCTGTAAATGAAAAAGGAAATGATGTTTACAAATTAGATCAAATGGCACCTTTGAATGGAATTGAACATGGAAATGCACATAGTGCAATTGGCGATGTGATAGCGACTATTGGAATAGCAAAATTAATTTCAAAAAAAGCTCCAAATGTTTGGAAAGCAAGCATGTTAACTATGGATAAAAATCAATCTTTAGAGTTAATAAAAAAAGAATTACTTTTTTGTACTAATGAATATTTTTATGGAAGAAGCAGACCATACGTTCAAACGTTTATTTGTCAGCATCCTCAATACCAATGGCCATTATGTTTTGATTTGAGACATGATCCCTCTCCATATTTGGACATGCCAATTAAAGAATTAACTGCAGCCATGAAAAAACAACCAAAATTCATCAGAACCGTTAGACATAATAAGCATCCAGTCATTATGAACCCATCATATGGAAATCAATTTGATGAGTACAAACTTATTGGTACACAAAAATTAGAGGAAAGAGCTAAAATGATAAAAAACAACGAAGCTTTTGCGGAAAAAGTTGCCTCGGTAAAACGATCCGAAGTTGATGAAAAAGAGCAAATAAAATCACAAGAAGATTTATATAATGAGGAAAGTATTTACGCTAAATTTACTTCAACTGAAGATAATAAAATAATGCCAGAGTTTCATAGTGTCGATTGGAATAAAAAACTTCAAGTTATCTCTAAGTTTAAAGATGAAAGATTAAAGTACTTTGGAAAAAAACTCCTTTACATGGAAAAACCTGAGATTTTAACTAAATCTGACTTTAATATAATTCACAAAGATATTTCAAAAAAACTTTTAAGCACAAATAACGAAAATTGGAATACAATACCCAGAACTTATTCAGAGATTGATACTTTAAGAGCGAAATTTGAAAAAGAAAACCAACCAGAAAAACTTAAAATATTAGATGATATTAACGCGTACGTTGAAGATTTAGAAAAATATTATTCATCTGCATAGTTGACAAAAAATAAAAAATAATTAATTAAAGGTTATGGCTTTTAAAGATTCTACAGACGAAAAATTCAGCGATCAAATAAGTGGTAGCAAACTTTCACTAATCCAATTTTCAGCCTCATGGTGTGGGCCCTGTCAGCAACTTAAACCGATAATAGAGAAAATTTCAAATGACATATCAGATAAAATAGATTGCTATTATCATGACATTGAAAGTCAACCTAATGAGCCAACTAAGTATTCGGTGAGAGGTGTGCCAACAATTCTTTTATTTAAAGAGGGAAAACTTTTAGGAACTAAAGTTGGTGCTTCAAGCGAAAAAGACATGCTTGAATTTATTAAACCTCATATTTAATTTTTATTTAAAATATTTCCACAATTATAAAGACTACCAAAACAAACAATTAATTTTTTTTCTTTACTACTTATTTTTTTTAATGCTTCTGTGAAATTATTACTTTTTTCAGCTTTGAATTTATTTTTTACTGCAATTTTATAAAGCTTATTTACTGAGACTGAGTTGGTTTCATTTTCAATAGGCATTATAACAATTTTTTTAAACACCCCTTTAAGCTTTTTAATAAATAAATCTGGTTCTTTATTTTTAGTCATAGCCCAAATTCCATATTTAGGAATTTTTATATTTTTTAAATATGCTGCTAAATTTTGTGCATCAGCAGTAGCATGTGCGCCATCAATCATGATAATTTCATTTTTGTGCAGCCTATTTTTAATTTTTCCTTTATTAAGGTACTGAAATCGACCCTCAAAAGAGAGCAATGGCAAAGTCTTTTGGATAGTTTTTTTATCTATTTTGAGATCAAGCGCTACTTTTATAGCTAGACAAACATTTTCAAACATTCCTTTAGAGTAAACATTTTTGGTATTAAGTTTTATTTTATATTTTCTATCTTGATAGTAATATTGATCACCCTTTTTAGTAAGCTTCCAAGCGTTTGGATAAATAATTATACTTTTATTATTTCTTAAGTGAGTCTTTATTTTTCTTAAAACATTCGGTGACTGTTTACCTATATAAATATTTGTAAAATCACTTAGAAATCCTACATCTTCTTTTATTATCTCATCCAAAGTTTTTCTTTTTAAAAAATTCAAATGTTGTTTATTTATATTTGTGCAAATTTGAATTTTTGGGAAGTCATGGATATTGTTAGAGTCTAATCTCCAGAGAGCACCTGTTTCTTGAATATTATAATCAACATTTATTTTTGAAGCATTAATAATATAAACTAAAGTAAGGCATTCAAAAATTGTTAAAGGAATATTTAATTTTTCTATCTGTTTTATAGTTTTTTTAATTTCCTTATGATTCAAGTACTTTTCACCCATGTAAAATCTTTCTCTTATATCTCTAAGTGAGGGTGAAATATGTGTTGTTACATTTTGATTACTCGCCTCGATAAATGATTTTAAAGAAAATAATGTTGTAAATTTTCCGGACTCACCAACCACTGATATTACATTTTTAAGTTTTTTTTCTGGATGTCCTAATAAGGCTAAAGCTAATTTAATCCTTTTAAGACCAAAGTTAACTGATTTATTGAATAGTTTATGATTAGCTAGCTGTTTGTAAAGATTGATCGACTGTGACATTAGACTCTTGTTTAGCCTTAGCCTCTGCCTTTTTCAATAGAACATTTAATAATGTTCCAATTGTTGTATTCAAATATTGTCTTTCAACAATTAGGTCTATCCCTCCATGATCTTTTACGTATTCTGCTGTTTGAAAATCATCAGGCAGAGTTTCTCTAACTGTATCTTGAATAACTCTTCGTCCAGCAAAACCTATTACACTTTTAGGTTCGCTAATTAGTATATCACCTAACATAGCCCAAGAAGCGGTTACACCGCCAGTTGTTGGATTAGTTAAAATGACAATAAACGGAATATTTTTTTTCTTTATTTCATTTACAGCTAAAGCAGTTCTAGACATTTGCATTAGTGCAATAGAACTTTCATGCATACGTTGTCCACCAGAACAACTAAAAAATATATAGGGGATGTTATTTTCGATGGCACGCTGAGCTCCGGCTATAAAAGCTTCACCAGAAGCTGCGCCAAACGATCCGCCAATAAATCTAAAATCTTGGGCTCCTGCAACTACATCAATACCTTGAACTTTTCCAGTTGAAATTAAAACTGCATCATCTTGGCCGGTAAGTTTTCTAGCTACTTTTAAACGATCTGTATACTTTTTCTTATCTTCAAAATTTAAAGGATCGTCTTTTGGAAGAGGTGTCTCAATAATTTCAAATTCTTTATTGTCAAAAAAAGTTTCAAATCTTTCTTTACAAGTTAACTTATGATGCTCCCCACACTTAGGACAAACTTTTTGATTGGAATTCATATCTTCTGAATAAATTAAGTTTTTACAACTACATGTAGTCCAAAGATTTGCTTCTACTTTAGAGGATCTTTTTTCGAATAAAGATTTGATTTTAGGTTTAATAAATTTTGTTATCCAGTTCATATAATTTTTCTTTTAAGATTGTACACAACTTTATCTAACTTTGTGACAGGATTTTGTCTCATTTTGAGTGAATTTGTTATTATTTTACATAACATACTGCCCACAACTAGCCCATTTGCTGATTTTAGAGAAGAAATTGTCTTATCCGTAATTCCAAAACCAATTACAAGGTTTTTTTTAGGATTGATTCTTTTTATCTTATTATAATTCTTTAGAATTTTTTTTGGTGATACTTTTAATTTTCCACCCGTAGTAGAAAGCATCGATATATAATAAAGCATTTCATGTGAGTCCTTTATAATTTTTCTCATCCTGTCTTTTGATGTAGTAGGGGATAAGAGTTGAATAAAAGTAATACCTTTTTTTTTACATTTCTTTGCAAAATTTTTATTTTCTGGATAAGGAAGATCCACAATTATTAGTCCATCTACACCCGATTTTTTACAATTATTTAAGAAATTACTTTCTCCACTTTGATAAATAAGATTAAAATAACCCATAAGAATTAATGGTTTACTTGGATTTATTTTTTTAAATTTTTTTACAATTTGAAAAACGTCTTTAAGTTTTATCCCATTTTTTAAAGCTCGGTGCGAACTACCTTGTATCTGACCCCCATCTGCTATTGGAGTGTTGTGAGGAAAGCCACATTCAAGGATATCAGCGTGTTTTGAAATTTTGTTTAGAATTTTGAGTGAATTATTCTTAGTGTTATCACCAGCTACAGTATAAGTAATTAAAGCAGGTCTATTTTCTTTTTTACAATTCTCAAAAGCTATAGCAATTTTTGACTTCATCTTACATACGACCCTAATTTTTGTTTAATAATATCCTTATCTTTCAGACTATCACCACAAGAGTTAACAATAATAATTTCAGAAGATTTTAATTTAGGCGCTAATTTAATTGCTTCAGCAAAAGCATGAGAAGGCTCAAGTGATGGAGAAATATTTTCAAATTTTGAAACTAATTGGTAAGCTTTAAGAGCTTCTTCATCACTTGCACATGTATATTTAGCTCTTTTTGTATCTTTAAGAAAACAGTGTAAACTTGAAATTCCTGGATAGTCTAGTCCAGCAGAAATAGACTCTGTTCTACCTATTTGTCCTTCACTATCTTGAATGACATATTGAGCTGATCCATGAAGTATACCAATCTTTGAACCATTAGTTAATGGAGCAGCATGTAACTTGCTATTCTTCGGGCCTCCAGCTTCAATTCCAATAAACTCTGCGTCAGTGTCCATAAATTCATTCCAAAATCCCATAGCAGAGCTCCCACCTCCAACACAATTTAGAAGCTTAATTTTTTTTGGAATTTTTCCAAATTCATCTTTCACCTGTATCATTAACTCTCTTGAAATTTGAGCTGTACTCCATGCACAGATTTTTACAAAAATATTTGGACCTACTGTAGAACCAACGCACATATGCGTTGTATCACAATTTGCAACCCAATAACGCATACATTCACTCACAGCATCAACAAGAGTCTGACTTCCAGTAGTAACAGGTACAATTTCTGCTCCATTCTTTCTCATGGCTTCAACATTAGGTCTTTGTCTTTTTATATCTTTTGCCCCCATGAAAATTTTACACTTTAGGCCGAATTTTTTAGCAGCCATTGATAGCATCTTTCCTGCATAACCAGCTCCTGTATCCCCAACAATAAATTTTTTACCAGCTTTTTTAGCAATTAAACAATGTACGGTAGCATTATAAATCTTATGAGCCCCACCATTAGCTTCAGATACTACTTTTGCATAAATTTGTGCTCCGCCAAGGTAATCTGTCAGCTTTTCTAATTTTATAAATGGAGTTGGTGCTCCAATATAGTTTTTAAAATAAAAATCCCGATCTTTTAAAAATTTTTTATCTTTTCTAAGTTTTGAAAAAAGTTTTGTTAAATCATCTATTGGTTTCTTCAAAGTTTCTGGAATAAAATTTCCTCCAAATTTACCTCCATACATGAAGTTTTTGTCATGCTGATCTATTAAGGGTACGCCCTTTTTAATTTTTAAGTTCATTTATCTTTTTTATAAATTTTTTAATTTTTTGATGGTCTTTGTACCCTATTTGTTTATCTAATTCTAAGCTACTAGACAAATCACAAAAGCTAACTCCTAAATTAGCAATATTTTCAATATTATTATGAGAAATTGATCCTGCTAGAGCAAATCTATCACCTTTGGGAATTTTCGTAATTAATTCTTTAGGAAATCGGATAGATTTTTCCATACCGGGTGTATCGAATAAAATAATATCAGCGTTATTATATTTCTTATAATCATTTATATCTGACTCATTTTTTACTTTAATAGTTTTTATAATTTTAATACCTTTAGATCTAATTTCTTTAATTCTTTCCTCTGTTTCTGATCCATGAAGCTGAATGTAATCAAAATTATTCAAAATTACATTTTCAATGAAATCATTGTTAGGATTTACTGTAACAGCAACAAAAAATGATTTTTTTTTGTTATAGCTTTTTAATTTTTGAATATCATTTAAATTTAAATTTCTAGGAGATTTTTCATAAAATACAAAACCTAAGAAATTTACTCCAAGATCAATACAAAGTTTAACATCTCTAAGTGGGTGCAAGCCACAAATTTTAACCCTCATATTATTTTAATTCTCTGATAAGTTTTTGAATATTTTTTTTTATATTGCCCTTGGTAAGACTTCGACCTATCACAAGAGAAGTTGCGCCGTTTTGAAAAGCTTCTTTAGGAGTCATTATCCTTTTTTGATCCCCGATTAAATCACCTAACAACCTAATTCCTGGAGTAATTATTTCTTTTTTAAAAATTTTTTTAACAATTTTAACTTCTTGTGGGCTACATACAATGGCATCTAATTTTGCTTTTACTGCTAGCTTAGTTTGATGAAGAACTAATTTTTTTACATCTTTATCAAAACCTATCTCTTTAAGTGACTTATTATCTAACGATGTTAATATTGTTACTCCAATAATTTTAGTAAGCCCTGAAACTTTTTTAGCAGCTTTTAATGCTTTTAATCCTGAACTAATGTGAATAGTTATATAATTTAATTTTAAATCTTTTATAGCCTTAATTGCTGAAGCGCAGGTATTAGGAATATCAGCCAACTTGTAATCACCAAAAGTGATTTTATTTTTTAAATTAGCTACAAATTTTCTCCCACTTTTCGAATTTAAAAACTCAAGACCAAATTTATATCCAAAAGGAAGCTTTGAATTTTGTGTCTCTCTAATTATCCTTTTAATTTTATTAAGGTTAGTGGTATCGCAGGCAATAAAGATTTTTGGTTTTTTCATTTATTAATTAATTCTAAAAGTTTTTTACTTGCTCTAAATCTTACTTTATTTTTTTCTGGAACATAAATTATTTCTCCTGTTTGAGGGTTTCTGGCAGAGTATTTTTGTTTAATTCTTTTTATAAAAAAAGTTCCAAATCCTCTTATCTCAACATTTTTTCCGTCTAAAAGAGCTTTTTTAATTCCGTTGCAGAAGATATCTAAGATATTTTCAAGTTCAAGTCGATTGAGTTGTGGGTTTTTTTCTTTAAGTTGCTTGATGAGTAAGGGTCTTGACAATTATTTTTCTTTTTTTCCTTTTTTTCCTATCGCTTTTTCAAAAATTCCTTTAAGTGTAGCTCCAGACTTTGTTGCACCTTCTCCAAATTTAGCGATAAGTGATTTTTCTTCATCTATTTGTGCAGCTTTTACACTTAATTTAATTTTTCTATTTTTCAAATCAAGTTCAATTATTTTAGAGTCCAGTGCATTATCTTTACTAAATACCTCAGGTCTTTGGTCCGCAGTTTCTTTAGCAAGGTCCGCTTTTCTTATAGTTACGATAAGTTTTTTATCTTTGTCAATTGATACTTTAACACCGGTCTTTAAAACCTCATGAATTCTAGTCGTAATTATATCTCCAACTTTTTTATTATTATCTTTAAACCAATCAAAAGGATCTTTATCTAAAGCTCTTTTAGAAAACTTTATTTTATCATCTTTAATTTCAATTATTTTTACATTTAAAATATCGTTTTTCTTAAATTTTTTTAAATTTTCAATATTTTCATCATAAGAGATTTCTTTATAATGAAGCATTCCACTTAAACCACCATCCACTAAGTCTCCGAAGATAGCTTTATCGGATATATTATTAATTTTAATTTTTACTTCCTGTCCTACTTTCTCTCTTATTTTTTCCCACGGATTCTCTAGTGTAGCTTTATAAGAAAGTGAAATTCTTTTAGTATCTTTATCGATATTAACAATTTTAAATTTTATTTTTTGAGAAACGGAAAGAACTTTGCTTGGCCTTACGTTTCTATTAGTCCAATCTAATTCTGAATTATGAATTAATCCTTCTATACCATCCTCGATTTTAATAAAACATCCATAATCCATAATTTTAGTCACTACACCTTCATATATTTCCCCTACTTTGTATTTCTTTTCTATATTTTCATAAGGATCCTCTGTTAAAGCTTTTACAGAAGCTGACACACGATTAGTTTTTTCGTCAATTTTTGTGATTTTTACTTTCAATTTTTGTCCGATGGTCACTAAGTCCGATGGTTTTTTCACTCTTCCATGGCTTAAGTCAGAAACATGTAGGAGCGCATCTATACCTTTAATATCTAAAAATATACCCCAATCAGTAGTAGCTTTAACAATTGCATCTTCAATTATATCTCCCTCTTTAATATTTTTTAAAGCTTCAGTAATTTCTGCGTTTTTACTTTTTTCTAGCACAGCTCTTCTTGATACACAGACATTACCTCGGTTCTTATCAATTCTTGTTGCAATCACTTTTACAGGTGTATTCATTAAATGATCAATTCTTTTTAATGGCCTTACATCAATCTGTGATGAGGGCATGAAGCATGGTAACCCTTCAACAGTAGTAACAAAACCACCTTTGACTTTGCCAGTAATATAGCCTGTCATTTCTTCTTGAGTCTCAAATACTTTTTCCATCTTTTTCCAAGCTCTCATTTTTCTAGCTTTGTCTCTAGAGATAATTATTTCTCCTTTAAAACTCTCTATACGTTCTAAGTAAACTTCAATTTGTGAGCCTACTTTTAATTTAGCTAATTCTTCATCATTTTTGAATTCTTCAATTGGAATCATACCTTCCATTTTTGCTTTACAATCAACCACAACAAAATTTTTTGTTATTTCTGTAACAGTTGCTTTAATAATTTCGTTTTCTTTAAGCTTTCTATCTTTGAAGTCTTTATCTAGTAGATTTTGAAACTCTTTTTGAAGGGAATTTGTATTTTTTAACTCTGGTTCCTGACCCATAATTATTTGTGTTTTACCACTCTTTCAATATATTTTGACATTTTTGACAACATAGCTTGCTTATTCAATTTTCCGGTGTCGATTTCTATCGAATCTCTATGTTTAAGTAAAGGGGAGTTTTTTCTTTTTGAGTCTGCTATATTTCTTATTCTAAGGGCTTTTTTGACATCTTTCAATTTTATTTTGGAATTTATTTTTTTTAGTTCCTTGTACCTTCTCAATGAAGCTGTACTCAGGTTACATTTAAAAAAAAATTTTAAATCTGAATTTGGAAGAATTTTTGTTGAAATATCCCTTCCTTCAATACAACAATTTTTATATTTTATAGCAAAATTAGTTTGATATTTTTTTAAGATTTTTCTTATATTATTATTTTTAGCGATAATAGAGGTATATTCCGAAATTTCTGGTGTATGTAAATTATTTTTCTTTATTTTTGAATAATCTAAATATTTAAATTTTTTTTTAAGGAATTTAATCTTATTCTTGGGATTATATTTTAACAATAAAAAACCAGCGTATCTATATAGTAAACCAGAAGAGAGAAACTTTAGTCTATACTTTTTTGAAATAAGTCTTGCCCCAGTTGATTTTCCTGTGGCTGCCCCACCATCACATGATATCTGTATATTTTTATTTTTGTATTTCAAATTTCGCTCCTAATGTTTTCATTATTTTTAAAAAGGACGGTGAAGAGGTAAAAACAGTTTCAAAATTTTTGATTTCCGTCTTACTACCTGTAAGTATTGCTAAAATAAAAGAGGACATACAAATTCTATGATCACCTAAATTAGGAACCCTTACAATTTTATGTTTTGTATCAATCATTTCTTTACCAAAAATCTTTAATTCATTTTTTTTTGAAACACTTTTAATTCCAACTTGTTTGAGAATTTTTTGCATTTCTTTTATTCTATTGCTTTCTTTATTAGCAAGTTCACCTATTCCTTTAAATACAGAAATACCTTTAGTTAATCCTGCAATTACGAAAAGAATTGGATATTCATCTGTGGAATTAACATAATAATCTTTACCTGCTTTAATTGGTTTAATCTTACTGCTTTTAATAATAATATCTCCTATTAATTCATTATTTTCTTTTTTAAAATTTTTAAATTTTATGTTCGCGCCCATTTTTTTAAGAAGTATATAAAATCCAATACGCGTAGGGTTCAAACCAACATTTTTAATTTGGAGAGAGGATTTTTTATTTAATAAAGTTAATGCAGTAAAAAAAGCAGCTGAAGAAGGATCTCCGGGGACATTGATGTTTACTGAGTTTAAATATTTTTTTCCAAACACACTAATTATTTTTTCTTTTCCATTTTTAATTTTAATCGCTTGATTATTTCTAGACAAAATATTTTCGGTATGATCTCTGCTTTTATTTTTTTCAATAATCTTAGTGTTTCCATAAGAGTTTAACCCAGCAAAAATGACAGCACTTTTTAATTGAGCTGACACTCCTGCTTTGTATTGGATACCAATGGGCATATCAGTTGAAACTAGTGTTAAAGGAAAATGATATTTATTTTTTGGTAAAAACGTAGCGCCAAATTCTGACATTAATTCAATTAAAGCTTTCATACTCCTTTTATTTAAAGAGTGATCCCCTTTAATTTTGACTTTAATGTTTGGGGTTGTAGACAGTATTCCAATAAGCAGCCGTGCTAGCGTGCCTGAATTACCAAAATTTAATTCTGTTGTTGCTTTTGCATCAAAAGATCCAAGGCCCTTTCCATAAACTAAATAATTACTTTTAGCTTTTTTTATAATTTTAACACCCAATTTTTTTAGACAGTTAATCGTTGATAATACATCCTCTGACTCCAAGACATTTCTATTTGATGAAATATTTTGACTTATAGACCCTATTAAAAAACTTCTTATTGAGATTGACTTATCAGGATCAACTTTAATGGTTTTTTTAAATGATTTAATTTTTTTTCCTAATACTAAATTAAATTTTCTGGATGGCATTTACTTTAAGAAAATTGTGTCCCAAAGTATTGTTCTATAGCCTTTGAAGATTTTAGCAGTTCCCTAGAAGTCCCCTCCGCTATAACTGTCTGTTCTCCTAAAACGTAGCTTCGGTCAGTAATATCAAATAAATTTTTTACGTTGTGGTCAGTAACTAATATGGCTGTGCCACTTGATTGAATTTTTAAAATATATTTTTGAATATCTTGTATTACTAATGGGTCAAGAGCAGCTAAAGGCTCATCTAACAATACTATTTTTGGTTTATTTATCATAACTCTTGCCATCATTAATCTTCTAATTTCACCTCCTGAAAGTACTGATGCATTTAAAGTTCTAAGGTGCTGCAGATTAAATTGGTCTAATATTTTTTCTGTAACAGATTTTTGATTAGCAGTTCCTTTTATAGAAATTTGGGCAATTCCTAAAATATTGTCGTATACCGACATATTAAATACGCTTCTCTGTTGCGGTAAATATCCCAAACCCTCTTTAGCTCTTAAATGTATTGGAATTTGTTCAATTGATTTATTGTTTAATAATATTTTTCCGCTTTCTTGAGATTGCTCACCTATACATATTGAGAAAAGAGTTGTTTTACCACACCCATTGGGTCCTAAAATTCCAACACACTCTCCGGGAAAAACTTTAAGTGAAAGTTTTTTTAAAATTGGCCTTCCGTCAAAAGATTTGCTTATATCTTTTACCTCAAAAATTGGCTTATCTTTTTTAAATTTTAATATTCTAAAACCTTTTTTCATCTAAATTCACTTTTGCATTTATATTATTACTTTTAACAGAAGAGATATTAAGTGTTTGATTTTTTAAATCAAATAAAAGTTTATCTGCCTTCAGATTCCCTCTTGTATCTATAACTCTAACTTTATCAGATATAGTTAATAAACTTTTTGAATTGGAATACTCAGCTGCTTCTGCAAAAAGAACACTTTTTTGATAATTTGCTTTTACATTTTTTTTAAAACCCATATCTAATGTTTTATTATTATATTGACCAAATTTTGACGAAACATTCAGCTTAGTATTATCTTTAAAGTAAAAAACTGCTTCGACTTCAGTCATATCTATTATTTCGTCATTTTCTAATCTCGTTTTAGCAATTTTTGATTTTAGCACATACCTATTTCCTGATAAATCAATACCTGAGTAACTTATGTTATAAAACACGTTGGCCTCATCACTTTGATTTTCTCCCTTTAACTCCTTATTAATCTTCTCCTTTGTAGTTTTTGGTAAAATTTCTTTTTTTTGAACTGTGTTTTTATTTTCTGAATAAGTGAATAAAATAATACATAAACCTAAGAACAATAAACTTAACTGTATAATTCTTAATTTTTTCTTTCTTTCCATTATTTTATTCCATTTTCCAATAAAGAGTGAATATGAATAATACCTTTAAGCTTTTTATTATTTTTTTTATAGTCTTTATCTGAAACCACAAGAAGGCTTGTTATTTTTTTTTCATTCATTAAACCTAACGCTTTTGAAGCTGGCATATTTTCATTAACAACTAGTGGTCTTTGTGTCATGATTTCTAGTAGATTTTGATTATTAGAGAAGCTTTTCATTCCTCGTCTTAAATCTCCATCAGTTAATAAACCCTTGATATATTGTTTACTTGTTATGACAACTGTACCAAGTTTTTTTTTATTCATTTCACGAAGAGCTTCTTTAAATTTTTTTTTATAATTTATAATTGGTATTTTTTTCCCAACTAGCATTATATCTTTTGCTAAGAGTAAAGTGTTACCAATATTTCCACCAGGATGATAAATTTTAAATTTTTCCTTAGAAAATTTTTTTTGACGCATTATGGTAGTTGCCAGACAATCTCCCAAAAGAAGAGTAATAGATGTACTTGAGGTTGGAACCATTCCAGTTACATCAGACTCTTTTACTTTAGGCAATATCAGTTTTATGTCGCTGGCTTTTAATAATATGCTATCTGGTTTTGAAGCTATACCAATTATTTTTATATTATATCTATTAGCATATTTTATCATATTAGTTAGTTCAGATGTATTTCCAGAATAAGAAAATATTATTAGGATGTCCTTTTTTTCTATTTGCCCCATATCACCGTGTAAGGCTTGAGCTGGATCACAAAAAAAACTGGGAATACCTACACTTGAGAATGTAGCAGATATTTTTCTTGCTATTAAACCAGACTTACCTATGCCTGCAAAAATTATCTTACCTTTACAATTCAGAATTAAGTCGACAGCTTTTATAAATGATTTATTAAAAATTTTTTTTATTTTTTTTAATTCATTGATTTGAATATTTGCTGCTCTTTTTGCTTCGCTGATATAGTATTGTTTATTCATTAATGTTCAAAAATATCTTCTTTAAAACCTTTTTGATCAAGCTCAACTCTTGTATCTAAAAATTCTAAACATTTTTTGAATACCTCCATCCTTTTTTCTCTTATCAGCATTTTTTCTAATTCTGATTTAATTTTATGTAAATAGATCACATCGTTGGCAGCGTATTCCAGTTGTTTATCAGATAGATCATTAATATCTTTGTTCCAATCACTGCTTCCTTGCCTTTTATCTAACGATTTATTACAGAATTCTTGTGTTAAGTTTTTTAATCCATGTGCATCTGTGTACGTTCGCACAATTTTTGAAGCTATTTTTGTATCAAATATATTTTTGATTTTACATTTTAAAAAATATTCCAAAGCACTTTTATCAAATCTCAAAAAATGACCAATCTTTAGAATTTTTTCATTTTCCAAAATTGATACTAAATTTGGCGCCTTGTAATGATCTTTATTTGGCTGAATAATAAAAACATTACCTTTCTCATCACAAATTTGAATCAAACTAAGTTTATCTCTCTCTGGAATTTGAAGACCAGTCGCCTCGGTGTCAATGGCAACACTATTGCTAAATGATTTTGCTATTTCTGTAGTTATGTCCTCTTTAAACTTAGTTATTTTCATATATAACTTTAAATACCATGAAAAATCGTATTTGCACAATTTTAGGTGGTGGTGGTTTTATAGGAAGATATCTTGTTCGAAATTTGACCAAGAAAAACTATAGATGCATCATAACGACTAGAAATACCTTCCAGAAGGGGTATTTAAAGACTCAAGCGCCTCCAGGTGCTGTTGAATTGATAGCTTGGAATACAAACAATTTATCAGAGTTGAAAGAAGCAATAAAAAATTCTGATATCGTAATAAATTTAATTGGAATACTTTATGAAACTAGAAAACAAAAATTTTATAATATTCACTCCAAAATTCCAGAGGCTGTAGCAAAAATTTGTTCTGAAACTGATGTAAAAAAATTTATTCACGTAAGTGCAATAGGAGCTAGTGAAAATTCAAAATCGCTTTACCAAAAATCAAAATTTTCAGGTGAAATAAATGCACTCAATAATTTTAATAAAACTATCATAATAAGGCCTAGCGTAGTGTGTGGTGCAGAGGATAATTTTACAAATTTGTTCTCAAAATTAAGTATACTTCCAGTAATTCCAATAGTTGGAATGAAATATAAATTTCAACCAATTCTAGTTTCTGATGTTGCTGACGCAATTACTAAATCAATAGAAATTAAAAACAATGAAGGAAAAATTTATGAAATTGGAGGTCCGAAAATAATAAGCTTTGGCGACATGGTTAAATCCATATTATCATCAATTAATAAAAAAAGATTTGTTTTTGAAATGCCAATGTCTTTAGCTAAAATACAAAGTAGTATTACCGATCTATTACCATTACCACCAATTTTAACAAAGGATCAGTGCGAAATTTTATCAGAGGCTGACAATGTAGTTTCAAACAATTATTTAACTATTCAAGATTTAGAAGTTAGTCCATCCGACGTAAAGGATGCTATGAAAAAATGGCTATGGAGATATAGAGACGGCGGTCAATTTGCAAAGGCACAATGAAAAGCATTAGTTTATTCACAGGATACATATATTTAATTTTTGCAATTATTTTAGGTATTGCATCAAATGGATTTTTGAAAACTACTGAAGGTTTTACAAAATTAAATCCTACAATTTTTTGTGTTTTAAGTATTATAGTTTGTCTTTTTTGTATATCTAAAGCAATGACAATAATTCCAGTAGGTTTTACATATGCAACTTATGGAGCTTTAACAATTACTGCAGTAACCTTATTTGGAATTTTTAAATACAATCAAACACCCAATCTTTACGGAACAATTGGATTAATCTTAATTATAGCAGGTGTTGTACTTTTAAATGTTTTTGGAAAAGTAAAATAAAACCCTAGGTAGAAATTTTATTTTTCATCCGACTCCTCTTTATATTTGTTTTGTGCTAGGTTTTTTTCTTTTAAAGAAAACGGGGGAAATCAATGAAACATTTAAAAGCAATAATTGCTTCGATTGCACTTTTCGCAATGTTTGCGGGAACGTCGCTTCAAGCAAAAGTAGAAATACAATGGTGGCATGCTTTTGGTGGAAGACTTGGTGAATTACTTGATGAACAAGTAAACAAGTTTAACGCAAGCCAAAACAAATACACTGTAGTTCATACTAGAAAAGGAAACTATTCTGAAACTCTTAACGCAGGAATAGCTGCATTTAGAGCCGGACAACACCCAAATATCCTTATGGTGTTTGAAGTCGGTACAGCTAGTTTAATGGCAGCAAAAGGAGCTTATGTTCCCATGTACCAACTGATGAAAGATGCTGGACAAAGTTTTAATCCAAAAGGATTTGTTTCAGCAGTAAGCGGTTACTACACTACAACAGATGGCAAAATGCTATCTATGCCCTATAACTCATCAACGCCTGTTCTTTGGGTAAATAAAGACTTGATGAAAAAAGCAGGTTTAGATCCAGAAATGGATTTAAGTACTTGGAAGAGAGTTGGAAATGCACTTGATGCAGCAAAAGCAAAAGGTATTGATATGCCTTTCTGTACTTGTTGGCACTCATGGGTACATTTGGAAAACTTTTCAGCGTATCACAATATACCGTTCGCAACTAAAGCTAATGGATTTGCTGGTTTAGATACTGAGTTGTCATTTAACAGCCCAGTTCATATTAAGCACATTCAAACTTTAGGTAAATGGGCGCAAGAAGGTAAATTTAAATACATGGGTAGAAGAAATGAAGCTGGTAAAAATTTTAGAGCCGGTGAATGTATGTTAATGACAGAGTCTTCTGCTGGTTATGCTGGTATCAAAAAAGAAGCAAAATTCGAATTTGGTATTAGACATTTACCTTACTATGGAGGAACTGAAGCACCTCAAAACACAATTATTGGTGGTTCTTCTTTATGGGCATTATCTGGAAAATCTAAAGAAGAGAATAAAGCAACAGCTGCATTCTTAGCTTTCTTATCTAAAACTGATATTCAAGCTAAGTGGCACCAAGATACTGGTTACTTAGGTGTAACAACTGCTGCTGCTAAAAAAACTAAAAGTTCAGGTTTCTACAAAGCAAACCCTGGAACTGATTTAGCTGGAATACAGATGATGAGAAATAAAGTTACTCAAAACTCTAAAGGCTTACGTCTTGGATCTTTTGATCAGATAAGAGGAATTATTGATGAAGAGATGGAAGGAGTTTACAACGGCAGCAAAACTGCTCAAGTAGCTTTAGACAATGCTGTAAGAAGAGGTAACGTTCTTTTAAGAAGATTTGAAAGAGCAAATAAATAAATCAATTTAATTTACCAGGGGCGAAAGCCCCTGGTAACATTCTTAAGATCAAATGGAAAAAAGAGTTTTTTTTAAAGGCTGGTGGTTACCAGCGTTACTAGTTGCACCTCAGCTGCTCATTTCTTTTGTTTTCTTTTTTTATCCTTCAGGCCAAGCTATTTGGAATTCTTTATTTTTACCAGATCCGTTTGGTCTAAAAACAGAATTTGTAGGTTTAGATAATTTTAGATTTTTATTATCTGACCCCTATTATTTAGCAAGTTTTAAAACAACAGTAATTTTTTCAACAGCAGTATCAGTTTCATCAATGGCTTTAGGTTTATACTTAGCAGCTTTAGCAGATCGATTAATTAAAGGAGCAGGAGTTTATCAAACATTATTAATTTGGCCTTATGCTATTGCACCAGCTATTGCAGGTGTTCTATGGTTATTTATGTTCAATGGAAACATTGGGTTAGCTTCTTATTATCTTAAAGCTTTAGGATACGAATGGAACCATACTTTAAAAGGCGATCAAGCGATGTTTCTAGTTATTTTAGCCTCATCATGGGGAAGAATAAGCTATAACTTTTTATTTTTTTTAGCAGGACTTCAAGCTATTCCAAAATCAATTATTGAAGCGGCAGCGATAGATGGAGCTAGTTTTTGGAAAAGATTTGGTACAATTGTAATACCTCTGCTTTCACCCATCACATTCTTTTTATTAGTCGTAAATATTGTCTATGCTTTCTTCGATACTTTTGGAGTAATACATACAATTACTTCAGGTGGACCTGAACAAT
This sequence comes from uncultured Pelagibacteraceae bacterium, assembly GCA_902590505.1. Taxonomy (GTDB): domain Bacteria; phylum Pseudomonadota; class Alphaproteobacteria; order Pelagibacterales; family Pelagibacteraceae; genus Pelagilacustribacter. Next base: position 96,540 of record CACIWZ010000002.1, on the reverse strand, counting down.
CGACCACTATACTAGTATATAAAGTATTCTCTGATGGATTTGTGAGCCAAGATCTAGGATCAAGTGCAGCGCAGTCTGTAATTCTTTTAGTGTTAGTTGGAATTTTAACTGTTATTCAATTTAAATATATAGAGAGAAAGGTGCATTATTAATGGTTGAGAAAAAGAAATCCGGATACTGGTTAACTCACCTTGGATTAATTCTTGGGGTGTTATTTATATTTTTTCCAGTATGGCTTACTTTTGTTGCATCCACTGTAACTCAAGATGCAATTATTTATCCTCCATTACCAATGTTACCAGGCACAGAGTTCTTTGAAAATTATGCTAATGCATTATTTAGAGGTTCACCAGAAGGGTACGGAGCCAAAGTTCCTGTAATTAAGATGATGATGAATTCTGCTATCATGGCCATTGGAATTACAGTTGGAAAAATTATTATCTCATTATTGTCAGCTTTTGCATTTGTCTATTTTAGATTTCCTTTCAGGAATTTATGTTTTTGGTTAATTTTTATTACCTTAATGCTTCCAGTAGAGGTGAGAATAGTGCCAACTTATGAAGTTGTTGCAAATTTAAACTTATTAAATTCTTACACAGGATTAATCTTCCCATTAATTGCATCAGCGACGGCAACTTTCTTATTTAGACAATTTTTTATGACCATACCTGATGAAATGGTTGAAGCGGCTAGAATGGACGGATGTAGTCCAATGCGTTTCTTTTTTGATATATTAGTTCCAATTAGTAAAACTAATATTGCAGCTTTATTTGTTATTTTATTTATTTTTGGTTGGAACCAATATTTATGGCCACTATTAATGACGACCGATCCTGATATGAGAACTATTGTGATGGCTATTGACTCAATGATACCTACAGGTGATGATTATGCACACTGGCCAACGGTGATGGCAACAGCAATGTTAGCAATGGTACCACCAGTAATAGTAGTAATAAGTATGCAAAAGTTTTTTGTTAAAGGATTATTAGAAAGCGATAAATAATGTCTCAAATTAGTTTACAAAATTTAAAGAAATCTTTCGGAAAAACGCAGGTTATTCATGATCTTAGTATTGACGTTAAAGATGGTGAGCTGATTGTAATAGTTGGACCATCAGGATGTGGGAAATCAACCCTCTTAAGAATGGTTGCAGGCTTAGAAGATGCTAATGAAGGAAATATTTTAATTGATAATAAAAAAGTAAATGAGCTTGAACCCATGGAGCGAAATATTGCAATGGTATTTCAAAATTACGCTCTTTATCCTCATATGACTGTTTTTGGCAACATGGCTTATGGTTTAAAAATTGCAAAAGTGCCAAAAGAAGAAATTGAGTCCAGAGTTCAAAAAGCTGCTGAAATTTTAGAGCTTGGAGAATTATTAGAAAGAAAACCCAACCAATTATCTGGTGGACAAAGACAAAGAGTTGCCATGGGAAGAGCTATTGTTAGAAACCCTGTAGCTTTTTTATTTGACGAACCTTTATCAAATCTTGATGCCAAATTAAGAGTCCAAATGAGACTAGAGATTAAAAAACTTCAAACTCAATTAAAAACTACTTCTCTTTATGTAACACATGATCAAGTTGAAGCGATGACATTAGCTGATCGTATGATTGTTATGAACGAAGGTAATGTAGAACATATTGGAACGCCATTAGAAGTATATACGAAACCTAAAACATTATTCACGGCTCAATTTATCGGAAGTCCTGCAATGAATATTTTAAAAGGTAATTGTGGAGGTAACAAATTGATTTTGGCAAACAAAGCTTCACTTTCAGTGAATTCAAAATTTAATGGACCTGTTAATATAGGTATGCGACCTGAAGATTTTGAATTAGATCAAAATGGTCCAATCAAGTTAAAAGTTGAACTTGTAGAGCTGATCGGAGCGAATACACTTATCCATGGTAAACTTGAAAATAGTAATGAAATTTTAGTTGCAAGTATCTCAGGTGTTGTTAAAGAAGACACTATTGGAAAAAATATAAATCTTTCCATTCAAAATGACAAACTACACCTGTTTGATACTAATACTGATTTGAGGATTAATTGATCAATCCATTTTTAACGAAACCTAATTACATAAGAATTTACGGCCACAGGGGAGCTAGAGGCGATATTGTTGAAAACTCAATCTCTGGTTTTAAATATACTTTTGATCTTGGTATCAAAGCTGTTGAGTTTGATGTCGTAATTTCAAAAGATAATATTCCAACAATATTTCATGATTACAGATTAAATCCTGATTTAGTTAAAGATGCTTCAGGGAACTGGATCACAGATAAAAGCATGAAATTAGTAGAACTCACTTATGAGCAAATCAGCAAGTATAGTATTGGAAGTATAAAACCCGAAACAAAGTACGCAAAAAGATTTAAAAATCAAAAACCTATTACAGGAGAAAAAATACCAAAATTAACTGATTTCTTTAAATTAGTGACGGAAGATAAATATAAAGATGTATTTTTGAATTTAGAAATTAAATCAACTCCAACACAAGAAAACGTAACACCAGATCCAGAAAAAATGGTTTCCTTAATCCTTAAAGATATTAAAGATTTTAAACTTGAAGATAGAACTTTAATCACTTCTTATGATTTTAGAATTTTATATGCTCTTAAAAAACAAAACCCAAATATCCTAAGAGGATTTATTACCTTACAACAAGGACTCTCAATAACTAAAAAGAATATCTACGAAAACTCTCCATGGATGGTTAAAAATTATCCTTTGGAAGAATTATTTTTGCTACCAAATATTATTAAATCATTAGAGGGACATGTATGGAGTGTTTTTTACCGTGATGTGACTAAACAAAATGTAGAATTAGCACACAAACATGGTTTAGCTACTTGTGTTTGGACAGTGAATAGAGAAAAAGATATTATTAGAATGATCGAGTACGGAGTTGATGGAATTATCACTGACTATCCAAAAAAAGTTCAAGAAATTTGTAAATCCAAAAATATCTCTTGGTTTTAAGCTTGAAAACTTGAAAATATATTTATCGTCGTGCAAATAAACCCCTGATTTTTTAAATCAGGGGCATTTAATTTATTTATAAACTAATTATTTAAAGATGCTGTGATAGGTTCTTTATTTTTATTAGCTCTTTTTTCAGCGATTTTTTTCTCGATACTAGCTATCTTTAGATCAATCTTTGATAGTTTTTTTTGTTTAGTGCTTATCTTATTTTTAAGCTTATCGATTGATTTTAGTATTTTTTTCTTTTTCTTTTCGTTTTTTTTTAACTTTTTTTTCATATTGTTCCTCCAAAAAAGAAAAATCTAAAATAATCTAAAAAATTTTTCAAATGAAATTAAGAAAAATCTTTTAAACTAAAAGTTGAAAAAATTTAGAAAATCCTACGGAACTAATAAATTTATAAATCTGTCTGTTTTTTGGATCTCAAGACTGTTTACGTAACCACAATTTTCACCATCAACCTGTGATAGAACTTTATTGTTTACACCATTTATTTTTAATCTGTTCAATTCTTTTTTAATTACACTTTTTGCAGGAGTTAAGTCGCCTTTGGTTAAAATTAACCAAACATAATAAAGTAATTTTATTCTGGTCAGGTCTTTAAATATGTAAGCTACTATCCTGTTTTCAAATATATTGGTATCATTTGTTATAGAATGGGGACCAGCATAGTATTTTGAATTAGTACATAAAATCCAATCAGCCATAATTTTTTCATTATCTACCTCAACCTCCATTTTATTATTTTTTAAAAATAAAAAATGCTGAAAACCTTTTAAAGCGAAAATTACTTTTCCAAGATACTTTTTAATATTAGTATTTATGGACTCAACAATTCGAGAGTCAAAACCTACACCAGCCATCAAGAAAAAGTACTTATCATTTATTTTTGCTAATGAAATTTTCTTATGATTATCTGATACTAGGACGTTGTAAATCTCCTCCGCCTTTTTCTTAATTTGAGTTTCTATTTGTAAAATATTTGCAGTGCCAGCAGGTATGTATCCAACTAATTTGTCTTTTAGATTATCACTTTTAAACATTTCATTAATACCAAAACATACGCTCCCGTCACCGCCAGCAAATACTAACCGATCAAATTTTTTATTAGACAATTCTTTAAATACATTCCTTGCATGATCTTCGCTTTCAGTTTTAAAAAGATCTACAATATGATTTTTTTCTAAAAGATTAATGACCTTGTTAATTAATTTAAGTTTTCTACCACCTGCTGCATTTGCGTTAAATATCACCGCAAAATTCAATTTTTTATTCATATTTTAACAATTCTGTAACATATTTATGATTCTACTTTTACTAGAGATTCGTTTTATAAAAAATATGGAAACAATTCAAACTAAATCTAAGGGAAAGATTTTAAATTACAAAAGCATCTTTATTTCCGACTTGCACCTTGGGCATAGAAAAAGTGCAGCAAACAAATTATTAGAATTTTACAAACATTCAAGGTCAGAGAATTTATACCTTGTTGGTGATATCATTGATGTTTGGGCTTTAAAAACAAAATTTTACTGGCCTCAAGAACATAATGATGTGATTCAAAAAACATTAAGAAAAGCAAGACATGGAACAAAAGTAAAATATATTGTTGGAAATCATGATGATGTCTTCAGAAAATTTTTACCATTACATTTTGGCGATATTGAAGTTGTAAATAAAGCCATACATGTAAGCTCAGATAATAAAAAGTATATTGTTGTTCATGGTGATGCCTGGGATGGAGTCATGAAATATGCTCCATGGTTATCAAAAGTAGGAGCTGTCGCTTATAGTTTTTTACTTGAGTTTAATGTTGTTATCAATGTTTTTAGAAGATTATTTAAAAAGGGTAATTGGTCTTTAGCAAAATATTTAAAACACAAAGTAAAGAACGCTGTAAAATATATAGGTGATTATGAAAAAACTTTAGCAATTTATGCTAAAAGAAAAAATGTTGATGGCATAATTTGCGGCCATATTCATCATTCTGCCGATCAAGTCTTAGATGGTGTGAGATATTTAAATTGTGGTGATTGGGTAGAAGGTGCAACTTTCTTAGTAGAACATTTTGATGGTCGCATGGAAGTTATTGACTGGGACAAAATCAGAGGTGATGTTGTTGATTACGAGCCGTATCTAAAAGTAGTAAATAAATAAATGAAGATTTTAATCGTTACTGATGCCTGGTATCCGCAAGTGAACGGTGTTTGTAGAACTTTAAAAAATCTTGGCGATGAATTAAAAAAAATTGGACATCAGGTTGAATATATTGAACCTAATCAATTTTTTACTGTGCCAATGCCAAAATATAATGAAATAAAACTTTCTATTAATGTTTGGCCTAGAGTAGGCAGATTAATTTCTAAAGCTGATGCTGACATAATTCACATAGCTACAGAAGGTCCGATAGGAATATTTGCAAAAAGATATTGTGTAAAAAGTAAGCTTAAGTTTACCACGTCTTACCATACTCAATTTGATAAATATTTGAAGCTATACTATCCTTATTTGCCAATTAAGCTTGCTCAAAAGTTCCTTAAAGGATTTCACTCAAAGGCGGAAAAAATTTTAGTAACAACTCAGTCGATGAAAGATGAACTTCAAGAAATTGGTTTTGAAAAGGATAAGATGGTTGTTTGGACTAGAGGAGCAAACCACGGGGCATTTCAAAAGCCTAAAAAGATTAATTTAGAGTATAAAAGACCAATTTATCTTTATGTGGGAAGAGTATCTATTGAAAAGAATATAAGAGCATTTCTGGATTTAGATTTAGAAGGTACGAAATTAGTTGTCGGTAAAGGACCTGATTTAGATAAACTAAAAAAAGAATATCCTGAAGCGATATTTAAAGGAGAGAGAACAAATGGTGAGCTTGCAAGTTACTTTGCTTCTTCTGATGTTTTTGTTTTCCCGAGCAAAACAGATACTTTTGGAATTGTAATTATAGAAGCTTTAAAATGTGGATTGCCAGTAGCAGCGTACCCTGTTGCTGGACCAAAAGATATTTTTAACGGCACAAATATTGGCTCGTTAAACAACGATCTTAAAAAAGCAGCACTTGAAGCTCTTAAGTCAGATAGAAGCGCTTGCATTGAGCATGCAAAAAAATATACCTGGGAAAATTGCGCAAAAATCTTTTTAAATAGTGCGGTATCAAACCGCTAAAAAATATTTCTTTAGTCTATATCTTTAAAGTATAATCAAATCATGGAATTATTATTTTACTCTCTTGCTGGAATAATTGTGATCGTAGTAATTGCAGTATCCAGAAAATCAATTGTAGCAGGTATGGAGGCAAGATCCGATATTAAGAGAGAGAACAAACCAAGTAATAATGAAGAGGGAATAGAAGACATCACCAATGAAAATATTGAAAAAACTAATGAGCAAGTAAAGATTATAAATCAAATCGATGATCTAATTTTAATTGTAGATAAATTTAAAAATATCAAATTTTTTAATAGTAGTGCAAAAAAAAAATTTGGAGAAAATAATTTAAATAAGCACGTGGCTACTTTATTGAGAGTTCCTGATTTACTCCAAAATATTGATTTAGTGCTTTTAAAAAAAGAGACAATTACTATGGATTTAGAATTATCCTCTCCCTCATTTCAGTTCTTTAAAGTTCATCTATTCTCTGGACCGACCTCATATGTCGATGATCCTGACTCAGTTGTTTTATTTCTAAAAGATTTAACTGATATTATAAAAGCGCAAAGGTTCAAATCTGATTTTGTAGCCAATGTAAGCCATGAACTTAAAACGCCTTTAGTTTCTATTAAAGGATTTCTAGAAACTATAAGCGGACATGCGAAAGATGATTTAGAAGCACAAAAAAAATTCATACCGATAATGCTTGAGCAAGCTGATAGGATGGAAAGCTTAATTAAAGATTTACTTTCATTAAGTAGAATTGAGTTAGAGGAACATATACAGCCTCTAGATAAAGTAAATTTAAAAGAAATTTTAAGTAACGTTGAAGACATCCATCAAAAAAATTTAAAATCTTTTGAATTTAAAAATAATATAAAAGATGATTTCTTTATTAAAGGCGATCATGAAAAATTAATTGAAGTTTTTTCAAATATTATTGATAACAGTATAAAATATTCAGAAAAAAATAAAAAGATCGAAGTTAATTGTGGGCAAGGTAACGGAAAAGTAATAGGAGACTCTTATACCGTGTCCATTAAAGATAATGGTATTGGAATTCCAACTGAACAACTTCCGAGAATTACAGAAAGATTCTTTAGAGTTGATGCAGCTAAAAGTAAAAAAGTTGGTGGCACTGGACTTGGAATGGCGATCGTGAAGCACATTGTTAATCAGCATAGAGGTGAGTTAGAAATAAAAAGTGAGACTCAAAGGGGCACCGAAATAAAGGTTCACTTTTCTAAATTTTAGCAAATATCACAATTTTATTAAATTATGTCTTGAGATAAACGGCAAAATAGTTAAAGTTTTAGTATGACTAGATTAATGAATTATATAAGTCTGGTTTTATTAACTTTAATTTTTACAACTGTTAAGGCAGATGTAAACTTAATTGAGAAAACTTTACGTTCTCAACCTCTTACAGTTTTTGATCTTGGACTTTTAAGACTTAAAAACGATCTTAGGCAAGCTAAAAACGATTTAGTTCTTGAAGTAGATAATAAAAATGTATCTACAATTTATACTGAAGCTATATTTTCTAGAAGAGACGATGGAATTCAATTAATTGTGTCAGCACCGATGAGCACTCATTTAAATGCTAACTCGTACATGGTGGACTCAATTAAATGTAGAAAAATTTTTGAAAAAGTTAAAAATAATCTTTTAAAAGGACAAAACGAGAGCAATATGATTCACTCAAAAGCTGCATCTTATTTAAGTGAAGTATTCACCGCTCCAACACAATGGAATGCTTGGAGATATGATAAAAGTTTTACACAAAAATTAGTTAACTTTGTACAACTAGAAGTTACATTAAAGCCAACTCAATCCTACGCAGTTAAAAATAAAGTAAGACCTTTTAGTTGTGGAGGGTCTTTAGCCTCTGATTATCAACAAATCGAGATAACTAGAAAGTTCAACTAAAAAGTTATCATTTTAATAAATTTGTAACATATCTGTAATAATTAAGAGTCCTCTTAATTTTATGAATCCAATGTTTGTTAATTAATTAATAAATGAAAGGATAAACAATGAAAAAACTATCAATCGCTTTAGCTTCATTAGTTGCAATGTTAGTTGTAACTTCTGCTCAAGCTAGAGATCAGATTAAAATCGTAGGTTCTTCAACTGTATTCCCTTATGCAACAATCGTTGCTGAAAGATTTGGTTCGTCTGGTAAATTTAAAACACCAGTAATCGAGTCAACAGGAACAGGTGGTGGAGCTAAATTATTCTGTGCTGGAGTTGGTACAGAGCACCCAGACATAACAAATGCATCTAGAGCTATGAAGGCTAAAGAGTATGCGCTATGTCAAAAAAATGGTGTTGAAGAAATCGTAGAGATTACAGTTGGTAACGACGGAATAACGTTAGCTTATTCTAAAGATGCTAAACCAGTAAACTTTACAAAAAAACAATTATGGGCAGCATTAGCAAAAGAGGTTGCTAAAGATGGTGCGTTAGTACCAAATCCATATAAAAATTGGAGTGATATCGACCCATCATTACCAAACTACCCTATCAAAGTTATGGTGCCTCCAGGAACATCAGGAACAAGAGATGCTTGGAATTCATTAGTAATGAAAAAAGGTATCGATGATGCTTCTAAAAAAGCTGGCGCTAAATATAAAGCGTTAAGAGAAGATGGTGCGGTAATTGAAGTTGGTGAGAACGACTCACTTATTATTCAAAAATTAGCTGCGGACAAAGAAATGTTCGGTTTCTTTGGTTTCAGTTATTTCTTAGCTGCAAAAGATAAATTGCAAGCTGCAAGCATTGAAGGTGGTCAACCAAGTCTATCTTCGATTCAAGATTACAGTTACGCAGTTGCAAGACCTTTATTCTTCTATGTGAAAAAAGCTCACGTGGGCGTTGTACCTGGCTTACATGAATTCGTAAAAGAGTTCACAAGTAAAAAAGCTATGGGTAATAAAGGTTATTTAACTGATATCGGGCTAGTACCTCTAGATGGCAAGTTATACAAAACATCTAGAACTAACGCTACGAAGTTAGTTAACATGCCTGCTAAGAAGTAGTAGTATCAATTAAACAAAAAGGGGGTATTTTACCCCCTTTTTATCTCTGGAAGCTCAATATGAATTTAATACTTGTAACTTTTATTATTCTCTTAGCTTTCACAAGTTATTATTTCGGTAGAAAAAAAGCTCTAGTTATTCAATCATCACAAAGACTTACGGCATTACCAAAATTTTATGGATATTATTTAGCTGCTTGGTGTGCTGCACCAGCATTAATAATTTTTGCTCTTTGGTCAGTTTTTGAACCATCAATAGTTAAAACATTTATTTTACAAGATTACACTGATCAGAACTTAACTAAAAATGAGCTTCAGCTTATTTACACAAAGGTTAAAGCATTAGCCGCAGGAACTTACACGGGAAATATTACTAATTTTCTAGATGAGTCTGCTAATAAGTACATTCAATTAAAAGGAATAGCTAACAGCGCTAAAGTAGCAATTATTTTAGCAATTTTAATTTTCTCTCTGAGTTTTGCGTATAGATCTGTTCAGAAAAATGATCGAATGAGAGAACCAGTAGAAATTTTTCTTAAATGGGTGTTATTTGTTGCATCATTAGGCGCAGTTTTAGTTACAATCGGAATAGTTTTTTCACTTTTATTCGAAGCGATTAGGTTTTTTCAAGCAGTAAAAATCTTTGACTTTATATTCGGAACTCATTGGTATCCTGCTAAAACTTTTGTAAGAGATGGCCAACCAGATCCTGAATTAATGAAGGATGCTTTCGGAGCTGTGCCTTTATTTGCTGGAACTTTTTTTATTGCTTTTATTGCAATGTGTGTTGCCATCCCCATAGGTTTGCTGAGTGGGATATATCTATCTGAGTATGCTGGAAGAGGCGTAAGAAAATATGCGAAACCTATTATTGAGATTTTAGCTGGTATTCCAACAGTGGTATATGGTTTTTTTGCAGCTTTAACCGTCGGTCCTTTTGTTAAAGAAATTGGTAACGCTATGGGTTTACAAGTTTCAGCGGAGAGCGCTTTAGCTGCAGGAGCAGTTATGGGAGTAATGATAATTCCTTTTATTTCAAGTCTAAGCGATGACGTTATGACGGCAGTACCTCAAAATTTAAGAGATGGGAGTTACGCAATGGGCGCAACAAAATCTGAAACTGTAAAAAAAGTAATTTTTCCAGCAGCCCTACCTGGTATCGTAGGTTCGATACTTTTAGCAGTATCGAGAGCGATAGGAGAAACAATGATTGTTGTAATGGCCTCAGGACTAGCGGCTAATCTTACAATGAATCCACTTGAGTCAACTTCTACCATTACAGCGCAAATTGTAGTAATTTTAATTGGAGACCAACAATTTGGAGATCCAAAAACTCAATCAGCTTTTGCATTAGGAATATCTTTATTTATAGTAACTTTATTCTTAAATGTAATCGCTCTTTCAGTTGTTAAAAAATATAGGGAAAAATATGAATAGTTTTAAGAAAAATTTATTAAAAAAAAGATATAACGCTGAAAGAAGATTTCAATGGTATGGCAAAATAGCTATAGGATTAGCTTTAAGCTTTTTAGCAGTTTTTATGTTTCAGATATTTTCAAAAGGTTACTCAGCTTTCCAAAAAACTTGGATAGTAACAGAAGTTCATTATGATAAAGAATTACTTTTAATCGATGCAGAAAGCCCATCAAAAGATGATTTAGAAAATGCAGACTATTATGATGTTGCTTACAAAGCTATGACATCATTAGATCCTGGACTTCCTGAAGAAGAGGATCGTCAATTGATACAAATGGTTTCGTATAAATATGAGGCAGAGGTTAAAGATCTACTTTTAAAAAATCCAGACTATCTAGGTAAAATAGTGCCCATAAAATTAACAGCTTCTGATGATGTTGATCAAGTTCATAAGGGAAATTATCCAAGAGATATTCCTGAGGAGAATAGAAGAGTAAATGATTACCAGTTGCAGATTTACGATATGCTTAATGAAAGAGGAGATATTTTATCAGAGTTTAACATTAGTTTTTTTACAAGTCCTGATTCAAGAGAGGCAGAACTAGCAGGTATAGCTAGCTCGTTTATGGGAACAGTTTTTAGTATACTAGTATGTTTAGCGTTTTCATTTCCTGTTGCAGTGTTAGCTGCAATTTATCTCGAGGAATTCGCACCAAAAAATAAATTTACAGATTTTATAGAAGTAAACATTAATAATTTAGCAGCTGTTCCATCGATAGTATTTGGTTTGCTAGGTCTTGGTGTTTTATTAGCAGTTTTTAATTTACCAAGATCGACACCACTTGTTGGAGGAATTACTTTGTCTCTTATGACATTACCAACAATAATTATTGCTGCAAGAGCTTCTTTAAAAGCTGTTCCCCCAAGTATAAGAGAAGCTGCTTTAGCGATGGGTGCAAGTAATATGCAAACAACCATGCATCATACTGTGCCACTATCAATGCCTGGAACTTTATCTGGAACGATAATTGGCTTGGCTCAAGCTTTAGGGGAAACAGCCCCTTTAATTTTAATAGGAATGGTTGCTTTTGTGAATACAATACCTGGTACGCCAGTTGATCCTGCTGCAAGTTTACCAGTTCAGATATATATATGGTCAGAAAGTGCTGAGAGGGGTTTCGTTGAAAAAGTATCTGCATGTATTATGGTGCTTCTAGCTTTTTTAATTTTAATGAACTTGGCAGCTCAAATCGTTAGACACAAATTTGAAAAGAAATGGAGTTAAATGAGTAAAATAAAAGCGGAAAATGTAAATGTTTATTACGGATCCAAACAGGCATTATTTGACGTCTCTATAGATATAGCAGAAAAAGAAGTTACAGCTTTAATTGGACCATCTGGGTGTGGAAAGTCTACTTTCTTAAGATGCTTGAACAGGATGAACGACGTCATAGAAATTTGTAGAGTTGAAGGCAGTATTAAAATGGACAACCTAGAACTGAATTCAAGAAAGTTAGATGTTGTGAGACTTAGGGAGAACGTTGGTATGGTTTTTCAAAAACCCAATCCATTCCCTAAAACAATTTATGAAAATGTAGCTTATGGTCCTACTATTCACGGTATTGCACAGAGCAAAGAAGAAATGGATCAAATAGTTGAAACAAGTTTGAAAAAAGCTGCCTTGTGGAACGAAGTTAAAGATAGACTTGATGAAATCGGAACTGGCTTATCAGGAGGTCAACAGCAACGACTATGTATTGCTAGAGCTATATCTGTAAGTCCAGAAGTGATTCTTATGGACGAACCATGTTCAGCGCTTGACCCAATAGCAACAGCTCAAATTGAAGAACTTATAGATGATCTTAAAAAAGAGGTCACAATTGTGATAGTTACCCACTCAATGTCACAAGCAGCTAGGGTATCTCAAAAAACAGGTTTCTTTCATTTGGGAAAACTTATAGAATTTGGACCAACAGATAAAATATTTAAAAATCCTGATAATCAGCAAACTCAGGATTATATTACAGGAAGGTTTGGTTAATGAGTGAAAAACCGCACATTGTAAAATCTTACGAAGAGCAACTTCAGTTATTAAAAGATACAATAGTGAAAATGGGAACTGGAGTTGAGAAACAGCTTGAAAACACTATTCAATCTTTAGTTAAAAAAGACATTAGTTTAGCAGAAAAATCTATCAAAGATGACGAATTGACTGATAAGTATGAAATAAATATAGAAGAGCAAGTTGTAAATTTGATTGCCTTAAGGCAACCTATGGCAATAGATTTAAGAGAAACAGTTGTTGCCTTAAAAGTTTCTTCAGACTTAGAGAGAATTGGTGATTTAGCAAAAAACATCTCAAAACGATTAACTAAAATTGGAACTGATTTACCTAATGATATTACTAAAAATTTCGAAATAGCTGGTTTAAAAGCATCAAAACAAGTCAATGCAGTTTTAAATTCGTATTTACATAGAGCTAAAGATACAGCAGAAAATGTTTGGAATTCTGATGAAGAAATAGATCAAATGACTAATTCTAATATGGAAGCTGCAGTAAAGCATTTAGAAAAAAATAAAAACGATGTACAAAAAGTAACCCAACTACTTTTCATGCTTAAAAATATTGAGAGGATTGGAGATCATGCAACCAATATTGCAGAGCAAGTTTATTTTCTGATTACAGGAGATTATTTAGAGGGAGACCGACCAAAAGGATAATGAGGGCAAATTTATTCATTGTTGAAGATGAAATACCCATCGTAACTTTACTTAAATACAATTTAGAAAAAGAGGGTCACAAAGTTGATTATGCAGTCAATGGAGAAGACGCTATTAGAAATATAAAGGAAAAAAATCCTGATTTAATTTTATTAGATTGGATGTTGCCAGATATTTCAGGTGTTGAAGTCTGTAAAAATTTGAAAAGAAGCAATCTTCACAAAAATATCCCAATCATTATGTTAACAGCCAAAGGTGAGGAAGAAGACAAACTTAAAGGATTTGAAACAGGAGCTGATGACTACGTAACTAAGCCATTCAGCCAAAAAGAACTTATTGCAAGAGTTAACGCTTTATTAAAGAGATCTAAACCAAGTGTTGCCGCTGATGTTGTAGTATTTGAGGATCTTAAAGTAGATAGAGTTCAACGAAGAGTTTATAGAGCAGATAAACAAGTTATAGTCGGCCCAACCGAATTTAAACTAATTGATTTTTTAATAAAGAATCCAAAAAGAGTATATTCGCGTGAGCAACTTCTAAATTCTGTATGGGGAGATGATATTTATGTTGAGTCCAGAACTATAGATGTTCATATAAGAAGACTAAGAAAAGCAATAAATATTGATGGCAAGAAAGATCTTATCAGAACAGTAAGATCTGCTGGCTATTCCTTAGATGTTTGAAGATCTTTTGGCTTTATAAATGATATTAATTTTCCTTTAACTTTTGATAACTTTTCCCAATCATTGAAATTAAAACTTACTTCAGCAACGGCTGCAGTAGGAAATTTTCTTTTTAAATTTTCAAATTGTTCGGAGTTTTCTTTAAGACAGATTCGATTTATGAGTTCACTAATTGAAGGTTCATGATTGATTAAAAGTAAAGTTTTATAATTATCAACTGTTTGTTTTAAGATATGAATAATTTCATCCTCACTAGCATGATAAAGCGCTTTTTTTTTAATAATTTTCTTAAAACTGATTTTTTCTGACAATATATTTAATGTTTGTATTGTCCTTTTTGAGGATGAGCAATAAACTAAATCAAATTTTAACTTCTTTTTAATAAAAAATTCACAAATTAATTTTGCTGAATTTTCCCCTCTTTTATTCAATGGCCTGTCATGATCATCTAAATCTGGAAAATCCCAACTAGATTTAGCATGTCTCATCGCATATAATTTAAACATATTTTTAATTTAACATTTAAATATGTCGAAAGCATCATTTTCAGAAAATGCTAATATTAGCAATCAACTCATAAACAGAGAATTATCTTGGCTTCAGTTTAATGATCGTGTTTTAGAAGAATCAAAAGATAAAACAAATCCTCTATTTGAAAGAGTAAAATTTTTATCAATCGCAGGTACAAATTTAGATGAATTTTTTATGGTAAGAGTCGCTGGACTTTTTAATCAAATTAAAGATGGTTTTGACGAATTAAGCGCAGATGGATTAACTGCAGAGGATCAATTGAATAGGGTCGTATTAAAAACTAAAGATCTATTAAAGAAGCAAAACGAAGCATTCCTAGAGTTGAAAAAAGAGCTATCGAAAGAAAAAATTTTCATTCGAAAAATGTCAGAACTAAATAAGAAGGATCTTATGTATCTAAGAGAATATTTTCAGGAAACAATTTATCCTATAATAACACCTACTGCCATTGACCCATCACATCCCTTTCCTTTTATACCAAATAAAGGCCAAGCAATTTTACTAAGAATGACTAGAATAAAAAAAAAAAGAGAACTAAATGCAATTATAGTTATACCAAGAGCACTTCCAAAATTTGTATCTCTAAACAATTCTGAAACAATAAATGAATTTGTCACAATTGATGACGTAATTTGTAAATTTGCTAATGAAATATTTCCAGACCATAATATCGAGGCAAGTTTGCAGTTTAAAATAATTAGAGACAGCGAAATTGAAATAGATGATGAAGCTGCTGATCTTGTGAGATATTTTGAAAAAGCAATTAAGAAAAGAAGAAGGGGAAACGTAGTTAAACTCGAAGTAATCACTAATTCAAACAAAAAACTTTTAAATTTTATTTCAAAAAAATTTAAAATGGATGAAGATCATATTTATGAGGTTGAAGGATTGGTTGGAATACAAGATATAGATGAAATTTGTAAAAAGAAAGATCCAAAGCTGAGATTTAAAAAGTTTAATCCTAGAGAAGTTGAAAGATTGAAGGAATTTGATGATAAATTTTTTTCAGCTATAAGAAGTAAAGATTTTGTTGTACACCACCCTTTTGAAACTTTTGATGTAGTAATTCAATTTTTAGAAGCTGCAGCAAAAGATCCCAAAGTTATCGGTATCAAACAAACTTTGTATCGAACCACACCTGACTCTCCTATCGTAAAAGCACTAAGTAGAGCAGCAGAAAACGGAAAAGTTGTTACAGCCGTAATAGAAATAAAAGCTCGATTTGATGAGGAAGCTAATATTGAATTATCTAGGAAACTAGAGAAAGCTGGCGTTCAAATTGTTTACGGATTCGCAAAATATAAAACGCATGCAAAGGCAAGTTTAGTTTTAAGAAAAGAAGGAGCTAAAACGCGAAGCTATGTTCACTTAGGTACAGGAAACTATCATCCAATTAACGCAAAAATTTATACTGACTTATCACTGTTTAGCTCTAATCAAGACTTGGCCAAAGATGTCGAAAAATTTTTCAATTATGTAACTGGTTATGCAAAACCAAAAAAATTGAATAAAATTTTTATGTCTCCATTAAATAGCAGGAATTTTTTTGAAGAAAAAATTGAAAATGAAATTGTAAATGCAAGTAAAGGAAAACCTGCAGAAATATGGGCAAAAATGAATTCTCTTGTAGACCCTGGAATTATTAAGAAATTTTATGAAGCTTCAAACGCAGGAGTAAAAATAAATTTATCAGTAAGAGGAGTGTGTTGCTTAAGACCTGGAATTAAAGGTCAATCTGAAAATATAAAAGTAAAAAGCCTTATTGGCAGATTTTTAGAACACTCAAGAATTTATTGTTTTGCAAATGGTAGTTCTATGCCCTCTCGAGAGAATCAGGTATATATTTCATCTGCAGATTTAATGCCTAGAAATTTAGATAGAAGAATTGAAATTATAATTCCGATAGAAAACAATACTGTGCATGAGCAAATTTTAGATCAAATTATGTTAGCTAACTTTAAAGATAAATCAGAAACATGGTATTTAGATAGTTTGGGAAACTATCATAAAGAACAAGAAAAAGGCTTTTCCGCACATTCCTATTTCATGAAGAACCCAAGTTTATCAGGTCGTGGTAAGTCAATTTTAAGAGCTAAACCTCAAAATTTAAGATTAGTAAAATGAAACCAGAATTAAAAAATCTTTTTAAATTTCAGTCTAATAAAAAGTCTAAGCAAGCCATAATAGATCTTGGATCAAATTCAGTAAGAATGCTCATATACGATAATTTTAAAATTTCTCCAATCCCAGTCTTTAATGAAAAAGCAGTTTGCAAACTTGGAAAAAATTTAGATAAATCTAAAAAACTAAATCCCGATGGAATTAAAGGTTCTTTAAAAGTTCTAAATAGATTTAAAGAAATTTTAGATATTTCAGACGTTCAAGATTTAGAAATTATTGCAACAGCAGCTTTTAGAGAGGCCACTGATGCAAGTGAATTTTTAAGAGAAATTGAAAAAATATTTAATCAAAAACCACTAGTATTATCTGGCGAGGAAGAAGCAAGAACATCAGCAAATGGTGTAATGGTAGGATTTGATGAAGTAGATGGATTAGTTGCAGATTTAGGAGGTGGAAGTTTAGAACTTGCCAGAGTTTCTAAAAATCAAATTTTTGAAACAACCTCTTTACCTCTTGGAGTATTAAGACTTGAAAATAATCCTATTATAAAAAAAAGAAATTTGGGAAAATATGTTAGAAAACTTTTAAGAGATGAAAAATGGCTTTCTAAAAAGAAATTTAAAAATATTTATTTGGTAGGAGGGACTTGGAGATCATTATTTAAATATCATCTCTTTAAAGAAAAACACCCATTACATATTTTGCATCAATATAAACTCTCAAAAGATGTAGCAGTAAAATACTTAAATAGAATTTCAAAATTTAATAAATCATCTTTGAAATCAATGGAATATATTACTAAATCTAGAACTCCCTATTTACCTTTTAGCTCTATAATACTAAACGAAATAATTGAAGCAGCAAGCCCCTCAAAAGTTATTTGCTCAATCAGTGGACTGAGAGAGGGACATATGAATACAATTATAAACCAAGGAATGAGCGAGGATGAAATTTTCAAATTAAAAACTGACGGTATATCTTTTAAAAAAGGGGACTATGGAAAGAGTTTTGAGAAATATTTTAATTTTATTTCACCATTATTTGAAGACAACGAATATTTTAATCGAAGATTACTAACCTTGGCTTGCATCTTAAGTAAAATGGATTGGGGCCTAGGAGCTTTTCAAAAAGCAGAATTAGTTTTTATGGAAGTGTTAAATACTCCATTACTAAAACTAGAACATAGAGATAGAGTAAAAGTTGCATCAGCAAGTTTTTGGAGACATTGTGGCTTAAAATATAATCCGAATTATCAGTTTTTATCCTTATTAAATAACAACGAAATTTTATCCTCAAAGCAAGTGGGATCTGCTTTAAGATTAGCAGAGTCACTCACTAGCATGTCTTCTTTGTTGTTAGATGAATTTAAAATTTATAAAAGAAATAAGACTATTTTTTTGAAAATACCTAACAATCATAGCGATATTGTCTCAAAACAAGTAACTAAAAGACTTAAAAACCTGGCAAGAGAGATGAATGTCGACTCCAATATCATTTATTCTTGAAAATTAATAAATCTTTAACTTAATTTAAATATTTTTTTAGCATTTATATATTATTAACTGATTAACAGTCTCCCAACTGTGTTGTTAATTAATTAGCCCATCAGCCCAAGGTATCAATATTTCCTTGGGCTGGCCTCCAATTACAAAATAATTTTTCTGATTAAATAGACAGCCAATATTCCACCAAGCATCTCAGCAATGATATAGCTAGGAGTATTTAAGTAATTAATTCCAGTAAATGTGTCTGTAAAAGTTCTTGCGATTGCTACCGCTGGATTTGCAAAAGAAGTTGAAGAGGTAAACCAATACCCCGCTGTTATAAAAGTAGCTACTGATGAAGCGACCGCAAGTTTGCCGCTCTTTAAAGATCCAAATATTACAAAAATTAATCCAAAAGTTGCAATGATCTCAGCTGTAAAAATATTTATTCCAGGTCTTATCTTCTGTGAAAGCTGCAACAAAGGAAGATCAAACATAAAATTTGCTAACATTACCCCTAACATGCAACCTAAGATTTGAGCAGAGATATAATTGATAATTAAATTTTTTTTAATCTTGTTGGTAAAATACATTGCTAAAGTAACGACAGGATTGAAATGTGCGCCGGAGATATCACCGATTGAAGTAATCAGAACAAATAATCCTGCACCTGTAGCTAAAGTATTCGCTATTAACATTACAGCGATATCATCAGTTAGATTTTGAGCCATAATACCTGAACCAACAATAATCATGACTAAAAAACAACTTCCTATAAATTCACCAATAAATATCTTTTTACTTTTCATTTTTTACCCAATGTTTAATTTTTTCATTAATTATATTATAAGTTTCTTCAGCTATTAAATTTATTTTATCTTTATTTTTAGTTTTTTTAATTTTTTCAACAGGGTCCGCGATGTCCCAGTGCGTAATGGTCTTTTTTTTGGGCCATACAGGACAAACTTCTTTATTGGCGTTATTACAAACTGTAATCACATAATCAATATCAATATCATTTTTTAAAAATTCATCAAAATTTTTCGAATAATACGTGGCTAAATTAAATTTTTTTCCTTCAAGATACTCTTTAATGTAGGGATTGATTTTTCCTGAAGGATTACTTCCAGCGCTAAATGCGATGAATTGATTTCGGAAATTATTGTTTACAATACTTTCCGCTATTATGCTTCTCGCAGAGTTTCCAGTACAAACAAATAATATTGTTTTTATTTTCCTCATAAAAAATGTATTGAAGTGTCCCGAACTTACGGAACCAAAATTTGATAAAAACCAATAATAAATAATGGAATCTGTAACCCAAAATTGGTTAATATTGCTTTATCCTTAGAAATAAAACCTGCAATTGTCCAACCAACAACTCCCGCTCCATGAAACATTATATTTACTGGATACATATTCAAATTTGTTAATAAAATACCTGTAAGAACTAAAAAAGTACTTAACCATTTAAGGTATTTTTTAATAAACTTCATAATCAATTATATGATTGTAATGTTAAAGTTTTGTTAACCAGACGAGGCTTTAACTTTTTTCTCGATAAATTCTGGTATCTCATCACCAAGATCATCGTCTTTTTGATTTTTAGGTTGAAAGGCATACAAAACATGAAGTTTGCAATAAGGAAAATCTCCTTCAGGTTTTCTACCGCAAAAATAGAACTTTTCCTCATTAGGGTGACCGATAGGCCACTTACAAGTTTCATCTGTAAGTTCTTCCAGTGATTTAGGGTTTTCTGGCTCGAAGTTTTTGTCTAATAAAATTGATTGAAATTTGGCTTTTCTTGATGTTGGCGCGGGTCCTCTTCTAATCTGCTTATTATCATTGGTTCTAGGCGAATTAGATTGCTTAGAAGGCGCTCTAGCTTCTAAATTTAACCTATGAGCTTTTCCAATGACTGCGTTTCTAGTAGTGTCACCCAATGCTTCGGCTATCTGACTTGCAGTATGCCCTTTAGACCAGAGTTCTTTTAATTTAGCGACTTTTTCTTCTGTCCAACTCATAGTATATAATTACAATATTTAGTAATTATTAAAAACTTAGGGCATAATATTGGGGTTTAAAACATTAAAACGCATCAAAGCTGTGAGTAGATTTAGTTTTGCACAGTTTTTTTAATAACAGGTTATAAGACTATCAATGGTTGAAATTTCAAAAAAATATAAAATTGGAAAAAGAAGATTTGGATTAGTTAATTGGTACGGAACATGGACTTTATATAAAAAAGAAGTTCTAAGATTCTTAATTGTGTGGATACAAACTATTTTTTCTCCACTAATTTCATCTTTACTCTTTTTACTTGTTTTATCTTTAGCCATTGGTGCTGATAGAGGAGATGTGCTTGGTGTACCTTTTATTACTTTTTTAGCGCCAGGGTTGATTTCTATGCAGGTAATTCAACAATCTTTTTCTCATTCTTCTTCATCTTTTATGATTAAAAAAATTGATGGAACTATAGTTGATTTATTATTTGCTCCCTTATCTGCAGGAGAAGTTACCATTTCAGTTTCACTTGCAGCTGTAACAAGAAGCGTAGTAATTGGAATAGTCTCAATTATTGTATTTCACCTGATTATTGATATTGAGATAAAAAATTACTTAATGCTAATAGCTTTCACTTTACTTTCTTCATTTATCTTGGGAAATATTGGAATAATCGCTGGACTATGGGCTGAAAAATTTGATCACATGGCAACAGTCACTAATTTTGTAATAGTTCCATTATCTTTCTTATCAGGCACTTTTTATTCAATAGAGAGACTTCCAGACTTTTTGCAAGTAGTAAGTAAAGTTAATCCATTTTTTTATATGATTGATGGTTTTAGATATAGTTTTATTGGCACTTCAGACGGTTCAATCTCTGTTGGTTTAGTATATTTAACTGCCCTAAGCTTTGTTAGCTGGCTTGTTTGTTATTTATTGTATAAAAAAGGTTATAAAATAAAATCATGAGTAAAATTTTAAATACTTATAACAGAAAGAAAATCTCTTTTTCTAAAGGAAAAGGAAGTTTCTTGTATACAACGAATGGAAAGAAATATTTAGATTTCGTTCAAGGAATTGCTGTAAACTGTCTTGGCCATGCTAATAACCATTTAATTAAATCAATAAATAAACAATCAAAAAAATTATGGCATGTTTCAAACGTATTCACTATTCCTGAGCAAGAGAAATTAGCAAAAAGATTAGCACAAAAAACATTTGCAGATTATGTAACTTTTCAAAATTCTGGTGCTGAGGCAACAGAGGCAGCTATTAAATTTGCTAGAAGATATTTTTATTCAAAAGGCCAGCCGAGAAAAAATAGAGTTCTTTGCATTAATAACAGTTTTCATGGAAGAACTATCGCAGCTATATTTGCCAGCAATAGTAAAAAAGCAATTGAAGGTTTTAAACCTAAAGTAGACGGTTTTGATCATTTCAACTTTGGTGATCACAAAGGTTTAGAGAAAGCGATAACTAGCAGAACAGCTGCTATCATGGTCGAGACAATTATGGGCGAAGGGGGCATTAAGGTTATTCCAGATTTTTGTCTCAAAGGCTTGAGAAAATTATGTAATAAGAAAAAAATTTTATTAATTCTTGATGAGGTTCAATGCGGTATTGGAAGAAGTGGTAAATTTTTTGCTTTTGAATATGCAAAAATTAAACCCGATATTGTCCCAATAGCAAAAGGGATTGGTGGTGGTTTTCCAATAGGTGCAGTTTTAGTTAATAAAAAAGTAGCATCAGGCATGAAGCCAGGAACACACGGTTCAACGTTCGGAGGAAACCCTTTAGCAATGAGTGCTGGAAATGCTGTTATGGATATCATGTTTAAAAAAGGTTTCTTAAATAATGTAAGTAAAAACGGAAAATATTTCATAAATCAACTTGATAAAATAAAAGATAAGTATCCAAAGATTATTAAAGAAGTCAGAGGTAAAGGCCTGCTCATCGGACTCTGTCTTCACGTAAATCAAGCTAAATTTATTCAAAAACTTTTAGATAATAATTTGCTGTCAGTAAGAGCTGCAGAAAATGTTGTCAGACTTTTGCCTCCTTTAAATGTAACAAAGAGCGAGATTAACTTAGGTTTAAAAATAATAGAGAAAGTTTGCAAAAAATTTTAAATGAAAAACTTTATAAATATCTCTGACTGTTCTTCAGTAGAGCTTAAAGCGATTATTGAAGAAGCAAAAAAGAGAAAACAAAATAGATCTGGATTAAATAAATCTGCTCCTGATAAAGATAAGCCTTTTGAGGGTAGATCGATGGCTATGATTTTTGAAAAACCATCTACTAGAACAAGAATGTCATTCGACATTGCTGTTAAACAATTAGGTGGATCATCAATTATCTTAAATCCAGATGGAATACATTATGGTAAAGGAGATGAGACTTTAAAAGATACTGCAAAAGTTTTGTCAGAATATGTCGATATCGTTATGTTGAGAACCTCATCTCACAAAAATTTAGAGGAGTTTGGAAAACATTTAAACATCCCAATTATCAATGGTCTTTCTGATCTAAGCCATCCATGTCAAATCATGTCTGATATTCTTACCTATGAGGAAAGCAATGGTTCTATTGAAGATAAAACTGTTTCTTGGATTGGTGATGGTAATAATAATATGTCAAATTCTCTAATTGAGGCTGCGGGTAAATTTAATTTTAAACTCAAAATTGGTTGTCCAAAAAAATATTCTCCGAATAAGAGTATTTTAAAGTTAGCTAAAAAAGAGAGAATAAAATTAACAATTACTTCAAAACCATTAGAAGCAGTAGAGGGTGCTGATTGTGTAATGACTGATAAATGGATCTCAATGAATGATAAAGTAAATAAAGCCTCTAAAAAGAAAATTTTAAAACCTTATCAAGTTAATAAGAAATTAATGAGCAAGGCAAATTCAGATGCTATTTTTATGCACTGTCTTCCGGTGGGAAGAGGCGAAGAAGTTACGAATGAAGTGATAGATGGTAAGCAATCAGTGGTTTGGAGACAAGCTTTGAATAGAGTTCACGCTCAAAAAAGTATTATTAAGTGGTGTCTTGATTAAGGTAAAGGTTTTGGATTATCGCCTTTTGAATTCATATATAAAATAACTGACGCTCTATCTTTTTCTTTTCTAAGACCAGCAAAAGCCATTTTAGTCCCTTTAATATATGCCTGTGGTTTTATTAAATAGCTGTTCATCTCCTCAAAAGACCATTCTTTAGCATAAGCGACCATTGCTTTAGAATACTTATAATCACTTACTGAACCAGCTGTTCTTCCGATCACGTTCCATAAATTTGGACCAATCATATTTTTTCCACCAGCAGCAATCATGTGGCAGGCACTACATTTCTTAAAAACCTTTTCTCCATGAGCTAAATCTCCCATAGCAAGCAATGCTTTGATATCAACCACTTCTACTACTTTTTCAGTGGTTTCTGAAGACACGGAAGTTGAGGCAGTCTCTAATCCTTCAACCAAATAAGCAGACTGTTTTGGCTTTTCTACATGAAATAAAATATCTGTAAATTTCCCAATACCAATCACTATAAGAGCCGTTAGAAGAACTGCTGCAATTATTTTATTTATTTCAAAACTATCCATAATTTTGGTAGATACTTAAAGACGTATAACATGAGTTATATAAAAAAAACTTAAAATTACCATTTTTTTTTGCGTCTCTAAGACGCATAATTATGAATAAAACTGCAATAATAATACCATCAAGATTAGATGCTCAAAGACTACCTAACAAACCTTTGAAACTTATAAATAACAAGGAGATGATTCTTCATGTTTATGAAGCAGCCAAAAAGTCAAATGCAGGTGAAGTTTATGTTGCAACTCCAGATAAGGCAATATTTGAATTAGTCTCAAACTATGGAGGCAAAGCGGTATTATCGTCAGAAACTCACAACACGGGCACAGATAGAATTTTTGAAGTTTTTAAAAACACTTTAAAAAGTTTGCCAAATATCATTGTGAATCTTCAAGGTGATATGCCAAATATTGAACCAAAAATTATTAAAAATTTAATTAATTATATGCAACAGGGTAAATGTGAAGTAGGAACTTTAGCGAGTGAAATAAAAAATAATTTTGAGCTTGAGGATGAAAATATTGTAAAAGTTTTGGTTAAAGAAAAATTGAAAGAGGGAATTTTTTCAGAAGCTTTAGATTTTTTAAGAGTAAACCCTGGACAGAACCATAAAACCTATCATCATGTAGGTATTTATGCCTTTACTAGTATAGCTCTTACTAAATATGTGAGTTTAAAAAGATCAAAACTTGAGTTAAATAGAAAATTAGAACAACTTAGAGCTATGGAAAATGGTATGTCAATACATGTTGGCTATATCAATTCATCTCCTTTAAGTGTAGATACGGAAAAAGATTTATTTCGAGTAAAAAAACTGATGGAAAAAAATGAGTAAAAAAATTGCTATACAAGGTGAGCTTGGAGCTTACTCACATATTGCTGCTGAAAATTTATATGCTGGCGCAGAAATAAAAACCTGTACTACTTTTGAAGAAACATTTAAACAAGCTTATAATGATCAAAATTATAAAATAGTTATACCTATAGAAAATTCTTTAGCAGGAAGAGTTGCCGACATCCATTATTTGCTTCCAAAATACAAACTACAAATTCATGGAGAATATTTCCAAACTGTAGAACATAATCTTTTATGCAAACAAGATGCAACAATCGACGATATTAAATATGTAAGAAGTCATGCCCAAGCAATAGGACAATGCCAAAATATTATTAATAAAAGAAAATTCAAATCTATAGTCTCAGCTGACACAGCTGGTTCAGCAAAAGAACTTGCAGAGGGAAAAGATAAATCTATAGCCGCAATTGCATCAGAACTCTCGGCTAAAATTTATAATCTTAAAATCTTAGAAAAAAATATTGAGGATGAAAAAGGAAATGTAACACGTTTCTTAATAATGGGAAAAAAAATCGAACAACCAGAATTTAAAAGTAATAAAAATTATATAACAAGTTGTATATTTAGAGTTAAAAGTGAACCATCAGCTCTTTATAAATGCTTGGGCGGATTTGCAACAAATCAAGTAAATTTAACAAAGCTAGAAAGCTTTTCAGTTAAGAATACATTTGATCAAGCAAATTTTTACTTAGATCTTGAGGGTCATTTAGAACAACCTGGAGTAAAAAAAGCTCTTGAAGAACTTGGTTTTCATACAGAAACTTTAGATATTTTGGGAGTTTATGAGGCATCATCGTTTAGAAAGAATTAGTCCACAAAATTCAATTCTACCCTTGTAGTATTTAAATCTAACTTGATATAATCATATTGAGGTTGGCATCAGGTGGATGTTTCATAAACCCGGTCAGGTCTGAAAAGAAGCAGCCGTAGTGAAAATTTTTCAGGTTGTTGCCTGCCTCTTTATAAAATGACAAATAAAATTTTAGCACTTAAATATCGACCGCAACAGTTTAAGGATTTGATTGGTCAAGAGGTAATGACGCAAACCATTACTAATGCAATTAAGATTGGTAAAACGCCTAATGCTTATCTCTTAACTGGAATTAGGGGTGTAGGAAAAACAACTACAGCAAGATTGATTGCAAAGGCCCTTAACTGCGAAAAAAATAATAATCCAAAAACAAAATGTGATGCGAATACTTTTTGTATTACTTGTCAGGAGATTGTTAATTCAAATCACATTGATATTTTAGAAATGGATGCAGCTTCTAAGACAGGTATCGATGATGTAAGAGAGTTGATTGAAAATTCTAAATACAGCCCCACAAGTGCTAATTTTAAAATATTTATTATCGATGAAGTCCATATGTTATCAAAACAAGCTTTTAATGGTTTGCTTAAAACCTTAGAAGAACCTCCATCAAGATTAAAGTTTATTTTAGCTACAACTGAAGCAAGAAAAATTCCAGTAACAATCTTATCTAGATGTCAGCGTTTTGATCTTAAAAGAGTAAGTATTGAAGTGTTATTTAATCATTTAAAAGAAATTTCTCTGAAAGAAAATGGAAAAATAAGTGATGATGCTATTAAATTAATTGCCAAAACTTCAGAAGGCTCAGTAAGAGATTCCGTCTCATTATTAGACCGAGCTCTTATTTCACAATCTTTAAATAGTAAAGTAATAGAAGAGGAAGATGTTAGAAAAATGCTCGGCCTTGCTGATAAATCAAAAGTAATTTTGCTATTCAAAGAGATTTTAGACGGAAAAGAAAAGGAGGCGTTAGACCGACTACACGATCTTATTGAGAACGGGTTAGATGCGAAAAACTTTCTTAATGACATTTTAGAAGTTTTGTATCTTTTTGGAAGAAGGATTAATCTAGGTCCTTTGAACAAAGACATGAGCATTTCAGAAACTGAGGTTCAAATGATTGATCAATATTCAAAGAACGTAGATATGAAAGATATTGGATTATTTTGGCAGCTAACCATTAAAACTATAGACGATCTTAAAATAGTATCTAATGAAAATTTATCTTTAGAAATGTTCATTATGCAATTATTACATTTAAAAAATATAGACGAGTTTAAAGAAATGGATGATACCTTAAATGTAAAACCAAAAATTCAAGAAAATTTACAAGGAGAAAAAATTGAAGATAAAAAAGTAGAAACTAGCTTTACTAATAAGACTAAAAATCAATTAAAAAGTACTAACCAAATTAAAACAAGTCCATTAAAGAGCTCAAAATTTCAAGATGAAAAACAAAAAATTGAAATCACAAGTTTTCAAAATTTAATTGAGCTTGCAAATAAATATAAAGAGATTGAACTAAAATACGATTTAGAGCGTAATGTTAAATTAGTAAGTTTTAATAAAGGAAAGATAGATATAAGTTTTAATGAAAAATTAAATAAAGATTTCATCAAGAATTTAACTGAAAAGTTATTAGAATGGACTGGAGAAAGATGGATTATTTCCCTAAGCAAAAACTCTGAGGCTAAAAGTGTATATGAAAAGAATATAGAAGCAAAAAATAATTTTATAGACGAATTTAAAAAAGGTAAAATAGCTAAAGAAATTGAGACTGCTTTCCCAGACGCTAAATTAATTGATATAGAGGAAGATTAAATGACAAACTTCTCAGACATGCTTTCAAAAGCTAAGATCATGCAAGAAAAAATGAAAGAAGCACAAGATCAAATTAAAAAAATTGAAGTATCTGGTGTCTCAGGCGGTAATTTAGTCAAAGTTATTTTAAAGGGTGATTATGAAATTAAATCTATTGAAATCACAGAAGCTGCCAAAAAAGAAAATCAAGAAATAATCAATGATTTAATAATTGCGGCATTTAATAATGCAAAAGAAAACTTAAAAAAAAAATCTGCAGAGGAACTGTCTAAAGTAACTGGCGGTTTAAATTTGCCATTAGATTTTAAATTACCTTTTTAATGGAAAACGATATTCCTGAGATTAACGAATTAATAAAGCAATTCTCCAAATTGCCAGGACTAGGTCCAAAATCTGCTAAAAGAATAATTCTTAAATTGATAAATAATAAAGACAGTATGGTAAAGCCTTTAGCTAAATCATTAGCCACAGTATATAAAAACGTTGTTAGATGTGTTGATTGTGGCAATTTAAAAATAATTGATAGAGTTTGTATATGTTCTACTGACAGTGCATATGATAAAATTTGTGTGGTAGAAAATTTGGCAGATATGTGGGTTATAGACTCGGCTAATATTTACAAAGGTCATTTTCATATATTAGGAGGCACACTAAATTCAAATGAAAATTATGAACAAAAAAATTTACTTATCGAATCCTTAGTTAAAAGAATAAAAAAGAATAATTTAAAGGAGGTAATTATTGCTACAAGCGCCACTGTTGAGGGTCAAACAACAGCTCATTATATTGAGGATACTATTAAAAACGGTAAAATTAAGATCACTAAATTAGCACAAGGCCTTCCAGTTGGGGGAGAAATAGAACAACTCGATGATGGAACTTTATTCTCGGCTTTTAAAAACAGAGTTCCTGTTACGGATAGTTAAATAGAACTTTTTGTTTCTAATCTTTTTTGGTGTAACAGTGGCTCTGTATATCCAGACGGCTGAGTTCTTCCTTTAAATACAAGATCACACGCAGCAGAGAATGCTATAGAATTTTCATAATTACCCGTCATCTTTTTATAGTTGGGGTCATTTTTGTTTTGTTCATCAACAGTTTTTGCCATTTTTTTCATAATTTCCATAACCTGCTCTTTTTTACAAATTCCATGATGCAGCCAATTAGCAATATGTTGAGATGATATTCTTAAAGTAGCTCTATCTTCCATTAAGCCAATATTATTAATATCTGGAACTTTAGAACATCCAACTCCTTGATCAACCCAACGCACTACATAACCTAGTATACCTTGAGCATTATTTTCTAATTCACGATTGATATCTTCTATCGACCAATTAGGCCTGTCAGCTTTTGGTATTTCCAAAATATCCTCCACCCGAGCTTTGTTTCTAGACTTAATTTTATTCTGTTCATTAAAAACGTTTACTTTATGATAATGAATTGAATGTAATGTCGCCGCGGTTGGAGAAGGTACCCAAGCGCAATTAGCTCCAGATTTCGGATGACCTATTTTTTGATCCATCATATTTGCCATTTGATCTGGCATAGCCCACATACCTTTCCCAATTTGAGCTTTGCCAGAAAACCCACAAGCCAGACCTATATCTACATTCCAATTTTCATATGTATTGAGCCAAGTGGATTTTTTCATATCACCTTTAAAAATCATTGGACCCGCTTCAAAAGAAGTATGCATCTCGTCACCAGTCCGATCTAAAAATCCAGTATTGATAAATACAATTCTATTTTTGACTTGCCTGATACATTCTTTTAAATTTACCGTTGTTCTTCTCTCCTCATCCATTATTCCAACTTTAATTGAATATTTTTTCATACCTAGTGTTTCTTCAACTTTTTCAAATAAAGTGTTTGTAAACGCAACCTCCTCTGGTCCATGCATTTTTGGCTTTACAATGTAAACCGAACCAGTTCTTGAATTATTTTTATTTTTGAAATCATGTAAAGCACACAGATTAGATATAAATGCATCCATAATCCCTTCAGGAATTTCACTACCATCTTTTAATATAATAGATGGATTTGTCATTAAATGACCTACATTCCTATTTAAAAGTAATGCTCTTCCATGAAGAGTAATTTTTTCTCCATTTTTAGAAGTATATTTTCTATCTGGATTTAATTTTCTAGTAATTTTTTTTCCATTTTTCTCAAATTTAGATATTAAATCACCTTTCATTAAACCAAGCCAA
Source organism: uncultured Pelagibacteraceae bacterium (assembly GCA_902590505.1). Lineage (GTDB taxonomy): Bacteria > Pseudomonadota > Alphaproteobacteria > Pelagibacterales > Pelagibacteraceae > Pelagilacustribacter. The sequence continues at coordinate 67,103 of CACIWZ010000002.1, read as the reverse complement.
TTTCTATAACATTTTACTTTATCTTCAGCATCAACTGCAGCAACAGAGTCCTCATTATCAATTATAGTTGATAAGGCAGACTCCATAATAATATCTGAAATTGATGCTTTATCATTTTTCCCAACCATAGAATTTGGATCAAATACAATTTCAATGTGAAGGTTGTTATTTTTAATTAATATTGAATTAGGTTTTAATTTATCACCTTTATATCCAATAAATTGATGATCGTTTTTAAGTTGATCTTTTTCTTCATCTGCCGATAGAATTAGTTGATTATTCTCTAAATAAATTTTTGAAATTTCTTTCCAACTTTTTTGCTTTAGGGGAAAATTTTCATCTAAAAAATCTCTTACATAATTAACAACTTCTGTGGCACGTTTTACATCATAATCTTTCTTTTTCTCTCCAGGTATTACATCAGTTCCATACAATGCATCGTATAAACTCCCCCATCTAGCATTTGCTGCATTAAGAGCATATCTCGCGTTATCTACGGGAACAACTAATTGCGGACCAGCAATAGATGAGATCTCCTCATCAACATTAGAGGTTTCTATTTTAAATTCATTTTTTTCCTCAATTAAATAATCAAGAGATTTTAAAAATTTAATATATTCTGTCTTGTCAAATTCTTTACCTTTATTAGATTTATGCCAATCGTCTATTTTTTTTTGGATAGTCTCTCTTTTTTCAATCAGATATTTATTTGTTGGCGCCATCTCATGAACAACTTCCGAAAATTTTGCCCAAAATTGATCTGGGTCTAATCCAGTCTCTGGAATAGCTTCGTTATTCACAAAATCAAACATTACAGAACTAATTTTTAACCCATTTTTCTCAATTATTTTCATAACGTGCTGAGCTTTACATTATTTTATAATATAATAATACTAGAATTATTGTACCATTTTATATGAAAAATTATTTGGATTTTGAAAAAGAAATTAAAGCTTTAGAACAAGAAGTTGATGGATTAAAAAGCCCGTTTGGATCTGAAGGTATATCAGAAGTAGATACCAATAAAATTAAAAATACTCAGCAGGAAATTAATCAAAAATTACAAGAAATTTACTCTAATTTAAATAGTTGGCAAAGAACTCAAGTTGCAAGACATGAGGACAGACCAAAAGCAAATTACTATATAAAAAAAATATTTTCACAATTTACACTTTTATCTGGTGATAGATATTTCGGAGATGATAAATCTGTCATCGCAGGTTTTGGTTTAATTGATAATAAGTCTGTTTTAATTATTGGTCAGGAAAAAGGTGAAGATTTAAATAGCAGAATAGAAAGAAATTTTGGAATGATGAGACCAGAAGGGTATAGAAAATGTATTAGGCTGATGAAACTTGCTGACAGATTTCAGATACCTGTAATTAGCTTTATTGATACACCAGGGGCGTATCCTGGTTTAGGAGCTGAGCAAAGAGGCCAGGCGTCTGCAATCGCAAATTCAATCGAATGCTGTATGTCATTAACAGTTCCAAACATATCAATAATAATCGGTGAAGGAGGATCAGGTGGAGCAATCGCACTGGCATCCTCTAACAAAGTAATAATGTTAGAAAATTCAATTTACTCTGTTATATCACCAGAAGGATGTGCATCAATTCTTTGGCGTGATCCGAGTAAATCTTTACAAGCTGCAGAGGCTATGAAATTGACTGCTAAAGATTTATTGAAGTTAAAAATCATAGACGAAGTAATACCAGAACCTCTTGGAGGTGCACATCGTGATCCAGAAGTTATTGCAGCTGATATAAAACATTCTATTGTAAAAAATTTAAAAAATTTTGAAAATTTTAGCAAAGATGAAATTTATGATCACAGAAAATCAAAATTTCTTCAAATTGGAAGAGATCAAGGTTTTAGTAAGTCAACTAATATTGGTGATAGCGGGTTAAGTTACAAAGAATCAGGTATTAAAAAACTTAAATTTCACATACTCCAAAATAAATATATTTATGGTGGGATCGGACTAGTTGTAATTGTTGGCTTAATAGCTTCATTATTTTAATATTGTTGCAAAAAAACAATTGCGTCAAATAATAAATTTCTTCTATTGACTTTTATCGAGCAAATCTATTTAAGGAGTTCAAGACTAACCTATGGTTAGTTAAAGTTAATAATAATAAGGAACAAAGTAAATATGAGTACACTAAAAGGTAAAGTAAAGTGGTTCAATGGTACTAAAGGATATGGTTTCATTGAAAGAGAAGACAAAGAAAAAGACGTGTTCGTCCATTCTTCTGCGGTTAGAGAAGCTGGTTTAAAGTATTTAAACGAGGGTGATGAGTTAACGTTTGAAGTGGAGAGCACAGAAAAAGGTCCTTCAGCAGTAAAACTGCAGAAAACATCTTAATCTAAATTTCCAAAATCACTGATTATCGGGACATTAACTTTAGTATTACTATTTTTATTGTCCCGTTAATTTCATCTTGAAATAGACACAATTATTTTCTAAGAAGCTATCATGTTAAGTAATTATAGAATCGCTTCAACTCTAAGATCACATTCGCACAGAATGCACGCTAGGCTATTGCTTAGCTTATAATCAAAAATATATAAATTTATTAAAAATTAAGATAAAAATAACAAGGATGCAGCAGTAGCTCAGTTGGTTAGAGCACTAGTTTGTGGAACTAGGGGTCGGTGGTTCGAATCCACCCTGCTGTACCAAAAAATGACAAAAGAAAAAAACAACAAACCTTCAAAGGAACTCCCAATAGGGTTTGTAGATAGGCAAGAAGAAGAATTACTCGTACGAGATTTTATAATTTCTAATATTAAAGAAGTTATGATCAAATATGGTTTTCAATATCTTGAAACACCAAGTTTTGAGTATTCAGACAGTATTGGAAAATTTTTACCAGATAAGGAAAGACCAGACGAAGGTGTCTTCTCGTTTAGAGATGAAAATAAATGGTTATCCTTACGATACGATCTTACCGCGCCACTAGCGAGGTATGTAGCAAAAAATTTCTTAGAAATTCCAAAACCATTCAAAAGATATCAACTTGGAACTGTTTGGAGAAACGAAAAACCAGGCCCTGGTAGATTCAGAGAATTTTTACAATTCGATGCTGACTTTGTTGGAACAAAAAATTTACAAGCAGATGCTGAGTTATGTGTCATGATTTCAGAAATTCTTGAAAATTGTGGACTAACTAAATCAGAATACATTATAAAAATTTCATCGCGAAAAATAACTGAGGAGCTATTTAAAAAAATTAATATAAACGAAAATCAGCAAAAACTTACAGCTTTAAGAGCGCTAGACAAAATCGATAGGCTTGGTTGGGATGGAGTAAAAGAATTGTTAGGTGCTGGTCGAAAAGACAAATCTGGAGATTTCACAAAAGGTGCAAATTTAAAATCTGAGGATATTGAAGTAATAGAAAAAACGTTAAAGAAAAAATCTCCCGAAACAGAGGATCTTGCTGAAATATTAAAAATTTTTAAAGATTACAATTTCACTAATTTTGAATTTGATCCATCAATTATTAGAGGGTTAGAATATTATACTGGGGTAATTTTTGAAGTAAGTTTAAAGTTTGATGTAAAAAATAAAAAAGGGCAAGTAATTCAATTTGGTTCCATAGGCGGTGGAGGGAGATATGATAATTTAGTAAATAATTTTGGCAACTTTGATGCTCCTGCTACAGGTATATCAATAGGATTAGATCGATTGGTTTATGCATTGATGCAGAAAAAGGAATTCAAAGTAAAACAATCAAAACCTGTCGTAATCTGTGTTTTTGATAAAAATTCAATGAAAGAATACATAAACGTACAAACGATATTAAGAAAAGCAGGCATCAGTGCGGAAATTTATCCTGGAGAAAGTAAGTTAAAAAAACAAATGGAATATGCAAATAAAATAAAATCTCCGGCTGTTATTTTATATGGAGAAGATGAAATAAAATTAGGTAAACCAACACTAAGAAATTTAAGTAGCGGTAAAGAACAATCAATTAAAATAAAAGAATTAGTTAATGAAATCAAAAAAATTATCTGAAACTATTATTAAAAATTTTAAAAGCAATGGTTTTGTTTTATCAGAACCTGATGTTCTTTTAGACTCTGATTATATTATTGAGAGATCAGGAGAAAAATTTAGAAGTTCAATGCTCACATTTGATAGAGTAGATGGAAAAACGATGTGCTTAAGACCCGATTTAACTGTAGCTTCATGTATAAGTTTCTTGCAAAAAAAATCTTCCTCAAAAATTTATTATTCCGGCCAGGCATATAGAAGATCAGGTAGTAAAGGCGCGGATTTTATCAATGACCAGTTAGGGATTGAAATTCTAGGTTCAAAAAATCAAATTCAAGATGATTTTAAAATTATAAGCACAATTTTAAGCTCCGCAAAGAAGATAAAGAGAAAAAAAATTTTAATAAAAGTTGGAGATATTAGTTTATTTAAAAGTTTAATTAATGCTCTGGATATGCCCGAAAGATGGAAGCTTAGACTTATAAGACATTTTTGGAGACCAAGTTATTTTGAGGAACTTTTAAAAAGATTGGAAAAAAATACTGATATTGACGCAGTTACTTTTGATACAGATAAAAAAAGATTTTATGAAATGAAAAAGAAAGACCAAGACAAAGTGATTGCCGGAAGGTCGATATCCGAAATATTAAAAAGATTTAATAAAAAGATTAAAGATCCAAGATCTTTTGTTGATGGAAAAAAAATTGTAAAAATTATTAGATCCTTTTTAAAAATAAATTGCAAACTCTCAGAACTTGACGAAAGATTGTTAGATTTTGCTAAAAAAAATAATCTCAAAAAAAATATATTTAAAGACTTTAAATCCATTCTTAATTTGAAAAAACTTAATCAAGATATCAATTTCATCGCAAATTTTGGTAGAGACGTAGAATATTATACTGGAATTGTGTTTGAAGTATTCTCAGGTAAAAAGGAAATTGCTAGGGGTGGTCGTTATGATGACTTACTAAAAAGTCTGGGGGCAAAAAAAAATACTCCAGCAGTTGGTGCTGCAATTAACTTAAAAAATATATGAAAGATCTAATTACCATAGGTTTACCAAGTAAAGGACGATTAAAAGATAAAGCAATATCATTTTTTAATGATAAAGGATTAAAGATTTTACAAAGTGAGAAAGAAAGAAATTATTTTGGGACAATTGAAAATGAAAATAATATCAAGATTATTTTTCTTCACGCTAAAGAAATTATTCAAAGATTAGGAGACGGAACTATTGATATAGGTGTATCCGGGTTAGATCTCTTAAAAGAATCTAATAAAAACTTACAGAATAAAATCAATCTGCAAAAAAAACTTGATTTTGGTAATGCCAACTTAGTTATAGCAGTGCCAGATGATTGGATAGATGTGCAGACGATTGCTGATCTTGAGGAGGTGTCTTTTGATATTAGATCTAAAAGAAATTCTAGATTGAGAGTAGCAACTAAATATCCAAATTTAACTAATGATTTTTTGATTTCTAAAGGGGTTACTCAATATAAATTGATAATTAGTCTTGGTGCCACTGAAACTTATCCATTTATAGGTTCGTCCGAAATCATTACAGATATTACTTCTACCGGCAAAACTTTGGCTGATAATAATTTAAGAGTTCTTAAAGATGGTTTGATACTAAGCTCAAATGCATGTTTATTTATTGCAAAAAAAAAGGCTGCGAAACTGCAGCCTTTTTTAAAAATTTTTGATAGGTGAAATTACATTCCCATTCCACCCATGCCGCCCATTCCACCCATGCCGCCACCCATTGGAGGCATTGCAGGACCAGCATCTTTTTCCTCAGGTTTGTCTGCAATCATTGCTTCTGTTGTAATTAACAGTCCAGCTATTGAAGCAGCATCCTGTAATGCTGATCTTACAACTTTAGTTGGATCAATAATTCCTTTAGCAAACATATCTACATAATCTTCATTCTGAGCATCGTAACCTTGAGAAGCTTTTTTACCTTCTAATAGTTTACCTACTACTACTGAACCATCGACACCTGCGTTAGCAGTAATTTGTCTGATTGGAGCTTGAAGAGCTTTTTTAACTATTTCAACACCAGCTTTTTGGTCATCGCCTTTTACTTTAACACCATCTAAATCTTGTGCAGCGTAAAGTAATGCACAACCACCACCGATTACTACTCCCTCTTCAACGGCAGCTCTAGTTGCATTAAGAGCGTCTTCAACTCTGTCTTTTCTTTCTTTCACTTCAACTTCTGTAGCACCGCCGACTTTAATTACAGCTACTCCACCAGCGAGTTTAGCTAATCTTTCTTGAAGTTTCTCTTTATCATAATCAGATGTTGTTTCATTGATCTCAGATCTAATTTGATTACATCTTGCTTCAATATCAGACTTTTTACCCTCACCAGCTACAATTGTGCTGTTCTCTTTATCAATTTTTACTTTTTTACAAGATCCAAGATCACCAATTTTGACGTTCTCTAATTTAATTCCAAGATCTTCTGAGATAACTTGTCCTCCAGTTAGAATAGCAATATCTTCTAACATTGCTTTTCTTCTATCACCAAATCCGGGAGCTTTAACAGCTACAACTTTTAGACCACCTCTTAATTTGTTTACAACTAAAGTTGCTAAAGCCTCACCTTCAACATCTTCAGAAATTATCATTAATGGTCTGTTAGCTTGTACTACTGACTCAAGCAAAGGTACCATAGGTTGTAGATTAGTTAATTTTTTTTCAACCAAAAGCACTAAAGGATTTTCAAGTTCAGTTGTCATCTTTTCAGTATTTGTAACAAAGTAAGGTGACAGATATCCCCTATCAAATTGCATACCTTCTACAACATCCAACTCAGTTTCAACTCCTTTTGCTTCCTCGACTGTAATTACACCTTCATTCCCAACTTTTTGCATTGCTTTAGAAATCATATCACCAATAGACTTTTCACCATTTGCAGAAATTGTTCCAACCTGAGCAACTTCCTCGTTGGCTTTTACTTTTTTTGAGGATGTTTTTAATTTATCAATGACTTGCTCTACCGCTTTGTCGATACCACGTTTGATATCCATCGGGTTCATTCCAGCTGTAACATATTTAAGTCCTTCATTAACAATCGCTTGTGTTAAAATGGTAGCAGTAGTAGTTCCGTCGCCAGCATTGTCATTTGTTTTGCTTGCAACTTCTTTGACCATTTGAGCACCCATGTTTTCAAATTTATCTTCAAGTTCAATTTCTTTTGCAACAGAAACGCCATCTTTTGTAGTTCTTGGAGCGCCATAGGATTTGTCCATCACAACATTACGTCCTTTTGGACCCAACGTTACTTTCACAGCGTTTGCCAACGTATTAACTCCTGTGAGCATTTTTGATCTAGCTTCTGTGTCAAATTTAATTAGTTTTGCCATTTTCTTCTCCTATAAAGTTTATTTTTTACTTTTTGAAATTCCCATTATGTCTGACTCTTTCATAATGCTGTACTCTTTACCGTCAATTTTAACTTCAGTTCCAGACCATTTTCCGAATAGAACTATATCTCCAACTTTGACGTCCATTGCAGAAACTTTTCCATTTTCATTTTTAGCTCCAGGACCTACAGCTACAACCTCACCTTCCTGTGGTTTTTCCTTAGCAGTGTCTGGTATGATAATTCCGCCAGCAGTTTTTTCCTCACTGTCTAGCACTTTAATAAGCACACGATCGTGCAGAGGTCTAAATTTCATATGTATTTTCTCCTATAAATTTTTACGTAGTGTTGATATGGTATGTTTTAACTATATTTCAAGAGGCAAAAATCATTAAAAAAACCATTAAATACTATATTTATGGGCATTAAAAGGAGAGAAACAGTAAATTGAAAGAACTTAAACACTTAGAAGATATATTCGAAAACTATGACACGTTTGTTATAGATTTATGGGGCGTTATGCACAACGGTGTAGTTCTCAATCCGAAAGCTATAGAAGCAGTAGACCAACTAAAAAAGAATCTAAAAAAAATTGTATTTTTATCTAATGCGCCTAGGCCCAGCTCTAAAGTTATTAATTTTTTACTCAAAATGAAAATGGATAGAAAATTTCTTGATCATGTAATCACCTCAGGCGAAGCAGCAATGCGTGCAATAAATCAAAAAAAATTTGGAAAGTCATTTTTTCATCTTGGACCAGAAAGAGATATTTCGGTGTTTGAAAAAGTAAAAGACAACAGAACTGATCTTCATGAATGTGACTTTATTTTGTGCACTGGGCTATTTGATGATTATGATAATGATTTAGATTATTATAAGAAATTCTTGTTAAAACATATCTCAAAAAAATTAATTTGCACTAATCCAGATTTGATAGTTCATAGGGGAAACACGGAAGAATTATGTGCAGGATCAGTGGCAAAAGTTTTTGAAGATCTTGGAGGTGAAGTCATTTATTTTGGTAAACCACACAAGGAGATTTATAATATGTGTTTTGGTTCTAATGAAAAAGTTTTAGCCATTGGCGATAACTTAAGAACAGATATTAAAGGAGCTAACAATTTAAAAATTGATTGTATATTTATATCTGAAGGGGTTCATCGAAAAGAATTCGATAATTTTTCTGATCTTAATAAACTTTTAAAAAAATATGAGGTAAAAGCAAATTTTTTTCAAAAAGAGTTAAAGTGGTAGAATGAAAATTTACAAAAATCCAAACTTAAATTTAAAACATTGTAACGGTGTAATTGCAATTGGAAATTTTGATGGATTACATTTAGGCCATCAAAAAGTTATAAATGAAGGAAAGCGAAAAGCAAAAAAAAACAAATTACCTTTTGGAGTTATGACTTTTGAGCCATTACCTGTAATGTTTTTTAATAAAAAAATTAAAAATCATAGAATTAATTCTTTAGAGCAGAAAAAGATTTACCTTAAAAAATTTAAATTAGATTTTTTAATTATAATAAAATTTAATAAAAAATTTTCGTCTCAATCACCAGAACAGTTTATTAAAAAGATAATTTTTAAAAAGACTAAATGTAAATATTTATTCGTCAGTAAAAATTTTAAGTTTGGTTTTAAAAGACAAGGTAATATCTCAACGCTTAAAAAATTTGAAAAAAAATACAATTTTAAAAATATTGTAACTCAACCATTTAAAAAAAATAACAAAACGATTTCATCTACTTCTATAAGAAAAAAAATAAGATTGGGCAAAATCGAAGAAGTAAATAGATTATTAGGTCGTAGTTGGTGTGTTATTGGAAAAGTAATTAAAGGACAGAGAAGAGGACGTAAAATTGGCTTTCCAACGTGTAATTTAAAATTAAATGATTACGTTGTCCCAAAGCGTGGAGTTTACGCTGTCAAAGTTAAAAGTAATAACTTTTACAAAAATGGTATAGCAAATGTAGGTTATAGACCTACTTTTAATGGACAAAAATTATTATTAGAGACAAATATCTTTGGAATTAATAAGAATTTATATAATAAAGTGATAGGTATAAACTTTAAAAAATTTATAAGACCAGAAAAGAAATTTAGAAATTTGAAATATTTAAAAAAACAAATCAAACTTGATATAAAACAGGCAAGCAAATAATGTCGAAAGATACTTTACAACTTCCCAAGACAGCCTTCTCGATGAAGGCTAGTTTGCCGTTAAAAGAACCTGAAATTTTGAAGAAATGGGAAAAAAATAAAATTTTTGAAAAGTTAAGAAAAAAGTCTAAGGGAAAAGAAAAATTTATACTTCATGACGGTCCACCTTATGCGAATGGCCATATACATATGGGTACTGCGTTGAATAAAATTTTAAAAGATATGATTACTCGCTTTCATCAAATGAATGGCAAGGACTCAGTCTACGTTCCTGGCTGGGATTGTCATGGACTTCCAATAGAATGGAAGATTGAAGAACAGTATAAAAAAAAGAAAAAAAATAAAGACGAAGTACCTATTAAAGATTTTAGACAAGAGTGTAGGGAATTCGCAAAAAGCTGGATTAATGTTCATATCAAAGAATTTAAACGATTGGGAGTAGTCGGAGATTTCGAAAATTATTATTCCACAATGAGTTACGAAGCAGAGGCTCAAATTGTAAGAGAATTAGGTAAATTTCTTCTAGATGGAAGTTTATATCAAGGTTTTAAACCAGTTCTTTGGTCTACTGTTGAAAAAACTGCTTTAGCTGATGCAGAAGTAGAATATTTAGATCACACTTCTAATACGATCTACGTTGCATTTAAAGTTAAAGAGACAAATAAAGACTTTCTTAAAGATACAAGCGTAATAATTTGGACGACTACCCCATGGACTATACCTGCCAACAAAGCATTAGCTTTTAATAGTAATATTGAATACACAATACTAGAAATTGATAATCTTGAACATTTTAAAGATAAGAGAATAGTTGTTGCAAAAAATTTAATTGAATCAATAACTAAAGCATGTGAAATCAAAAGCTATAAAGAATTAAAGACTTTTAAAGGTTCAGAATTTACAGGAACAATATGTAGCCATCCATTTCTCAAACTGGATTTTGATTATAATGTTCCAATGTTAGATGCTCAATTTGTAAATTTAGAACAAGGAACAGGAATTGTTCATTGTGCTCCAAGTCACGGTCCGGATGATTTTAATTTGTGTTTAAAAAACAATATACCATCACTTTACACAGTTGATAACGCTGGTGTTTACACCAAGGAAGTACCTTATTTTACAAATACACATGTATTTAAAGCTGACCCGATAGTTATAGAAAAATTAAAAGAGCAAAATAAATTGCTTAAATCTGACAAACTTAATCATAGCTACCCTCATTCTTGGAGATCTAAGGCTCCATTAATTTATAGAGCAACACCTCAATGGTTTATTTCTATGCAAAAAAATAAACTAAGAGATAAAGCTGTTAAAGCTATAAATGAGACTGTCTTCTATCCTAACAAGGGAAAGGATAGACTTTTATCAATGATTGAAGGAAGGCCAGATTGGTGTGTTTCAAGACAAAGAGTTTGGGGAGTGCCATTACCAATTTTTATAAATAAAAAAACAAAAGAGCCATTAAGAGATCAAAAAATTATAGATAGAATTGCCTCTATCTATGAAAAGCAAGGCTCCGATTGTTGGTTTACAGATGATGCAAAAATTTTCTTAGGTGATGACTATGATGCCAAAGATTATGAAAAACTTAACGATATTGTTGAGGTATGGTTTGATAGTGGCTCGACACATAGTTTTGTTTTAGAAAAAAGAAAAGATTTAAAATGGCCTGCAGACATGTATTTGGAGGGATCCGATCAACATAGGGGTTGGTTTCATTCTTCTTTACTTGAGTCGTGCGGAACTAGAGGAAAAGCGCCATTTAAAAGTATTCTCTCACATGGTTTCGTTGTAGATGGCAAAGGTATGAAAATGTCTAAATCTATGGGTAACGTTATCTCTCCAGAAGATATTTTAAAAAATTATGGCGCAGACATACTTAGAGTATGGGCTTCAGCATCTGATTATGCAGAAGATTTAAGAATAGATAAAAATATTTTAATACAGCATGCAGAGTCTTATAGAAAAATAAGAAATACCTTTAGATTTATGCTTGGAAACCTAAAAGATAATTTTGAAAAACAAAATTTTGAAAAAATTAAGCTTAACGAATTTGATGAATTAGAGCAATTTATTTTACATAAATTATTTTCAATTAATCAATCTGTAGACGAAAATTTGAAAAACTATAATTTTCATAAAATGTATAAAGATCTATTGAATTTTTGTACACTAGATCTTTCTTCTTTTTATTTCGATATAAGAAAAGATGTTTTGTACTGTGATAGCGTAAATTCTAAAAAAAGAAAAAATTGTATAATTGTTTTAAACATAATTTTAGAAAGTTTATTAAAGTGGTTTGCTCCAATTTTAGTTTTTACTACTGAGGAAATTTATAGTTTGGTAAATAAAGATAATTCTGAAAGTATTCATGAAAATAATTTTGTAAAAATTCCTGCCCAATGGATGAATGAAAAGCTAAATGAAAAATGGTCAAATTTATTTAAAATTAAACAAGAGGCGAATATTGCGATCGAAGAAAAAAGGGCTAACAAAGAAATTGGATCAAGTTTAGAGGCAGAAATAAAATTAATTCTAAAAAAAGATAAATTTGAACTTCTCGATAAATTAGATTTAGCTGATTATTTTATTGTTTCAAAAGCAGAGAAAGAATTGTCAAAAAATGATGATATTAAGATTGAAGTGAAAAAGGCCCAAGGACAAAAATGTGAAAGATGTTGGAAAATTTTAGAGAAAAAATGTGAAAGAGAAAGTTGTCCGATTAAATAGAAAGCCAATATTTTGATTGATATTAAAGAAATAAAAAACAACATACTTAAAAAAGAAAATTGTTATTTGCTCGCGATCATTCTTCTTATTTTTGGTTTAGACAGATACTCAAAAATTGAAATCATAAATAATTTTAGCGATACAAGCGTCTATCTTAATGATTTTTTAAATTTTGATTTAATCTGGAACACGGGTATTGGATTCGGCTTATTAAAATCTAACACCGCACTATTTTATAATTTAATATCAATATTAATAGGTTTAGTAGTTATAATACTTTTCTTTCTTGCTTTGAGAAGTAAAAGCTTTGACAAAATTATCTACTCAATCATAATTGGGGGAGCTTTAGGAAATTTTTACGATAGAGTTTTCTATAATGCAGTACCAGATTTTATTGATATACATTACAGAAACTTTCACTGGTTTACTTTTAATATTGCAGATATATTTATTACAGTGGGAATCATTGCATTAATTATTTATGATTTTTTTAAAATCAATAAAAACTATGAAAAAAATTAGATATTTGTTTCTTTTTTTATTTTTGATTTCATGTGCAGCAGCCGAGGATGCAAAGAAAGTCTTTAAAAATGAAAAAGTAAAAACCACAGATGAATTTCTTGTTAAGAAAAAACAACCATTAGAGCTTCCACCAGATTATAATAATATTCCGAAGCCTAATTCTTTAGAGGAAAAGAATAGTAAAAAAAATCTTGAGGAAAAAAGCATTAAAGAAATACTTAAAGCAGATGAAAATTCAAGTAAAAGATCAAGCCAAGGCTCAACTACAGAGCAATCTATAATTAACCAAATTCGCAAGTGATTTTAACCAGAAACAGTATTCAAAAAAAATATTTAAATAAAAAAATATTCAAATCATTTTCTAAAGAATTTAATAAAATTTTCAATAATCTTGATATTAATTTAGACGGCTCCAAGACTACTTTAGATATTTTAAGTAAAAAATTTAAATTTAACTTTAAATCACAAGATCTCAAAAAATTTAAAAAATTTAAAAAAATAGCTATTATTGGTATGGGTGGATCGATTTTAGGAACTGAGGCGATTTATCATTTTCTAAAACAAAAAATAAAAAAAGAAATTTATTTCTTTGATGACATAGATACTGAAAAATTAATTAAATTCAAAAAACTAAATGATGCGAAAAAAACTCTTTTTCTAGTAATCTCAAAATCTGGGAATACTGTTGAGACTCTTGCAAACTTTTTGTCACTTAATTTAGTTAAAAAAAACGCAAAAAATATAATTGTAATTTCTGAAAAAAAAAATAGTCCTTTATATTTACTATCCAAAAAATTTAATTTGTTTCTGGTAGAACACAAAAGTTATATTGGTGGAAGATACTCAGTTTTATCTGAAGTGGGCATGTTGCCTGCTTATCTGTTTGGATTAAACATAATTCAACTTAGAAAAAATATTAGAAAATATTTTTTAGGTAAGCACAGGTCTTTTTTAAAAGATAGCTCTATTAAACTTGCAAGCTTAATTAAACAAAAAAAAATAAATAATTTGATTTTTTTAAACTACGCTCCGAAATTGGATAAATTTCTTTTTTGGTGTCAGCAACTTATTGGAGAAAGTCTTGGAAAAAAAACAAAAGGTTTTTTACCGGTAGTGTCCCCAGCGCCCAAGGATCATCACAGTCTACTACAGTTATATCTTGATGGGCCAAAAGATAAGTTATTTTGTTTTTTTTCTGCTAAAATTAAAGCTAATAATAAAATTAATTCTAAAAAATATTTAAAAAATATTGATTATTTGAACAATAAGTCTCTCGAGAATATTAAAGATGCCCAGAGAAAAGCTTTAATACAAACCTTTAATAAACACAAAGTTCCCTTTAGAGAATTTGTTATAAAAAAATTTGATGAAAAAACTTTATCAGAACTTTTTTCTTACTTCATATTAGAAACTATTTTGATTGGTAAATTAGTAAAAATTAATCCATTTGATCAACCATCAGTAGAGCAAGTAAAGATTTTTACTAAAAAAATTCTTAAATAAAGACCCCAAAAATTATTTTTGAACGACCATATTCTTTGATTAATATCGGTTGCAATATTTCTTTAAAATTATCTTTTGACTTTTTTTCTCTATGAATAATAACCAAGTGTCTCTTATTAAATATTTTATTAATCTTAATCATTTTTAAATTTTCTATAAATTCTGAGTCCACGAAAGGAGGATCCAAAAAAAAAATGCTAAATTTATCTTTGAATCTATTTATTACATTTTCAATTTTGTTATTAATAGCTTTTGAATCTTGAAGAACTTTTAAATTTTCCAAGTTCTTTTCAAGTATTTTGTAAGCACTTTTTTCTTGTTCTATGAAAGTCACTTTATTTGCACCGCGCGAAATACATTCTATGCCAAAGGAACCTATACCTGAGTAGAGATCTAATATATCTGATCCTTCAATTCTAATATTTAACTTATTTGAATGCATCAAAATATTAAAAATATTTTCTCTTACAGAGTCTTTTAAAGGTCTTGTTTTTCCTACTCTAAGAAATTGAATTAATTTACCTTTAAATTTTCCACCTATTATTCTCATTACTTATTTATTATCTTCCATCCAATATCTCTTCTAAAAAAACCCCCTTTCCAATTTATATTTTTAATAATCTTGATAATTTTTTTCCTAATGTTTAAAAAATCTGTTCCGACTGAGGTAATGTTCAATACTCGTCCACCATTTGATTTTAGCTGATCATTTTCAAGCTTAGTGCCAGCGTGATAAATAAAATCATTTTTACTTAATTTAATTCTATCTAAATTTTTAATAGTTTTATTTTTTTTATATTTACCAGGATAGCCCTTTGAACATAAAACTACAGTCATACTTTTCTTATTGTGCCAATTTATACTTGTTTGTTTTAATTTATTATTAACAACATTTTTGATAATTTTTATAAGATCAGTTTTTAACCTAGGTAATATTACCTGACACTCTGGATCACCCATTCTTACATTAAATTCAATTAAATAAGGTTCATTATCTTGAATCATTAGACCAACATATAAAAATCCTGTGTAATAAATTTTCTTTTTTTTAAGAGCGAAAAAAGTTGGTTTTATAATCTTGTTAATTATTTTTTTTTCTAGTTTTTTATCAATTATTTTTGCTGGTGAATAAGCTCCCATACCTCCAGTGTTTGGACCTTTGTCGTTTTCTTTAACACGTTTGTGATCTTGGGCGGTTCCAAAAAATTTAAATGTTTTTTTATCTGCAATAACAAAATAACTAGCCTCTTCACCTTCTAAAAATTCTTCAAGCACAATTTTTTTTGAAGATTTAAATTTACCTTTAAAAATTTCTTCTGAGATATTTAGTACTTTTTTTTTGGAGCTACAAATTGTTACGCCTTTTCCTTCTGCTAGTCCGTCAGCTTTAACTACCAAAGGAAGCTTGCTCTTTTTTAAAAAATTTAAAACGTCTTTTTTATTTTTACAAATTTTATAATCCGCAGTTGGAATATTATTAGATTTACATACTTTTTTCATAAAGGCTTTAGATCCTTCAAGCCTAGATGCAAATTTATCAGGGCCAAAAACTTTAATTTTTTTTTTCCTTAAATAGTCAACTAGACCTCTTACTAGTGGTTCTTCAGGACCAACTATAACTAAATCGATTTTATGAAACTGAACTAATTGATGAATTTCTCGGAAATTTAAAATATCAGCTTTTATATTTTTAGCAATTTTAGCTGTTCCTGCATTACCGGGAAAACATATAATTTTTTTTATTAATTTAGACTCATGTATCTTTTGACACAATGCATGCTCTCTACCACCACTACCTATTAATCCAATATTCATGTAAGGAATTATATTGTATAATTTAAAGATGAGTAAAAAAAAAGCTAAACTTATTTATAAACACAACTCTTTTGATGTAATTGAAGAAGGTGATTTTGTGTTATGTGCAGTTTCAAGAAAAGAAATAATGTTAAAAGATTTAAATTATTGGAACGTTGAACTACAAGAGGCCTATTTTTCCCCAATAGAGGTTAATGAAAGATACAAGAATTTTAAGAAATTATAGTTTTATTTCCATCTATTGTGTGTCCATATCCATTCACTAGGATTATCAATTATCATATTTTCAAGCACTTTATTCAACTTTTCTGTCAAAACAATTTTATTGTTTTGATCACTAGGGAAAATTTCCTTGTAAAACTTGATCTTAAAATTATTTTCTAAAGTTCTCTCAATAAAAACTGGTATAATCGGAAGATTATATTTTATTGATAATTGTGCAGGCAATGTTGTAGTTAGAGCAGGTTTTCCAAAAAAATTAATTTTTTCCCCTTCACTAACTCTTTGGTCAATCATAAGAGCAATGCTCATATCTTTTTTTATAAAATCAATCGCTTCTCTAACACCGTTCAGACCCTTTTTAATTTGATTTTTACAAATATATTTTCTTCTTAGATATTCCATTAAGGGATTTAGGAAAATATTGTTCAATGGTCTATATATAGTTGCTAAGGGAATTCCTTTTTTTGTAATTTCCATTGACATTAATTCATAGTTTGCAAAATGCCCCGAAACAAATATTACAGGTTTTTTATTTTTAATTATATTTTCTAAATAGTCTTTTCCTTCTATTATAATATGAGAATTTTTTTTTCTAAATAAATCTAAAAAAATATATTCAATAAAAGTCATTCCATAATTTTTCCACATAGAAGAAGTAATTTTATTTATCTCATCATTTGAGATATCTTTTTTAAAAATAAGTAAGTTACGATTAATTATTTCTTTTGACCTAAAAATTGGTCCAGTTTTTAAAAATAAAAAAGAGAAGATTTTTCTACTTAATTTAATACCCATTATACGACCTAAAGCAAAGAAAAAGTAAATTAAGACTGATTGTAAAAAATAATAAAATAATTTAATCATAAACTTTCATTACATTTTTAACAAATTCCTCTTCTTTTTCTATTTCAAGCTTTACTTTCAGATATTTAATATTTTCAAGACTAAAATCTTTAATTTTATAATAATCTTTTTCGGTCATAACAATTTGAAAATCATTTTTTTTTGCGTACTCAATTATTTTAAGCATTTCATTTTTGGTGAACTCATAGTGATCTGGATAAACCATTTTTTTTTGAATGTTCATCTGATTATCCTTGAGAATTTTAAAAAAATTTTCTGGATTTCCAATTCCTGAAATTACAAGTAATTTTTTATTTTTAAATTCTTGAATATTTAAAGGTTTATAATTCGAATAATAAATTTTCAAATCTTTTTGAATCTTTAAAATTTTTTGCTCAAAATCTAAACTTTTATCACCATTAATAATTAAGATGTTCGCATTTCTTAAAGAACCAAGGCTTTCTCTTAGTGGACCAGATGGAAATAAATATCCATTTCCAATCAGCTGGTTGCTATTAAAGCATATAATGCTCAAGTTTTTTTTGATCTTATAATCTTGAAACCCATCATCAAGTATTACAGCATCATAACCTTTTTCTAGTGCCTCATAAATTCCTTTAGAACGATTTAAGTTTAAGATTAATTTGTTATAGTAAGAAATTATCATTTTATGTTCGTCTATGTGACTTTTATAATATTTACGAACAATCGCAGGGTTTTTACCATTTTCTGAAAGTTTTCTTGCAATATGAATTGATAGTGGTGTCTTCCCAGTGCCACCGATAAAAATATTTCCTACACAAATAACAGGAATATTAAATTTAACTTTTTGAATGAATGTTTTTTTTAAAATAATATAAATCCAAGTAATCAAACTTAGAGGTATTAAAAGTACAGTAAAAAAATTTTTATTAGATTTCCAAAATTTAGGTTTAAATAACTTCATTCTTCAAAAACTTATTTATCTCTTTTATTGTATCAATATATGTTTTATTACTTAAATTATTAATTATAGAAGTAAATTTTTCGGTTTGTTTAGTCTTGATACTTAAATCATTGATTAAATGATCTACCAGTTCATCCTGATCACCAATTTTTTTGGAAATACCATTTTTTTCTAATGTTTTGTATATATCTACAAAATTATAAATATACGGACCATGATAAATTTTACACCCAAATCTTGCAGCCTCAATTGGATTTTGTCCTCCCTCATTCTCAAATTTTTTCAATATTGATTTTCCCATGAAAACGCTTTTAGCGAATTTAAAATAGGCCGGCAGGACACCAAATGAATTAATAATAACAACCTCTCGATCTTTTAAGATTTTTTCATCCCCTGTAATTATTTGAGAATTAATATTAAATTTGTCACAAAGTTTCTTTATTTCATCAGAACGCTGTATATGCCTTGGAGCTAGGACAGTGACAATATTTTTGTATATTTTCTTAAGTTTAAGATGAACATCTAAACAGAATTTCTCCTCATCCCTGTGGGTGCTTACAGCACACCAATAACTATCATGCTCAAAAAAATTATAGATATTTTCTTTAACATTATTTTCAAAATTGTTTATGAGTTTTATATTCCCAAAGTGATAAACGCTTTTAACATCAAGGTATGCTAAATAGTTTTTGGATTCAATATTTGATGAAAGACATAATTTAAACGTACTAAAAATTGATTTAGCAGATTTAGGTATCAACATCCACTTTTTGAATGTTTTTTTTGTTAGTCTTGCATTTATAATTGCAATTGGTATTTTATTTTTTTTTGCTTTGATAATTAAATTTGGCCAAATCTCTGAGTCTACTAAAAAAATAGCACTAGGTTTCCATAACTTGAAAAATTTACTAATTAAAAAATCAACATCTATTGGTAAATATCTATGATAAACATTTGCATAATTTTTAATTTCTTTTTTAATTAACTCTCCTGAACTATGAGTTATTGTAGTTAATAAAAACTCATAGTTTTTATTATTTTCTATCAAATTTTTTAAAATTGGAATAATACTCTTTACCTCGCCAATACTTGCAGCATGAAACCAAATAAGTTTTGTATTTTTTTTTCTAATAACATTAAAGTTGGATGAAAAAATCTTTTCTCTATATCTTTTTTGATCTTCTTTTTTTATTAATTTTCTAACAAATATAAGAATTATAAGAATGGGATAAATTAAAGTGGTAATAACTCTATATGCGAGAATCATCAGGTTATTTTAACTGTTTCTCGTATAAAGATTTATAAACTTCACAATTCTTTAAAAGAAAATCATGATTGCCCGAGTCAATTATTTTTCCTTGATTTAATACAAATATTTTATCTGCATTATGAATAGTCGATAGCCTATGAGCAATCACTAATGTTGTTTTATTTTTTGTTAAATTAGTAATAGCGTTTTGCACTATTTGTTCAGACTCAGCGTCCAAAGACGAAGTAGCCTCGTCTAGGAGTATTATTGGAGATCCTTTGAGTATAGCTCTTGCAATTGAAATTCTTTGTTTTTGACCACCTGAAAGTCGCACCCCGTTTTCACCAACCAAGGTTTCATATTTATTCGGCAACTTTTCAATAAATTCATCTGCAGCAGCAAATTTGCAAGCTTCCTTTATTTCATTAATTGAAGCATGATCTTTAGCATAAGCGATATTATTTTGGATTGTATCATCAAATAATATTACATCCTGACTTACAAGAGATAAATTTTTTCTTAAAGACTTTAAGGATATTCTTTTGATATCTTGATTATCAATCTTTATTATACCCTCTTGAGGCTCATAAAACCTTGGCAATAAATTCATAATTGTACTTTTTCCCGCACCACTATGACCAACAAAGGCTGTCATTGTATTACCTACAATGCTTAAATTTATATCTTTTATTGCCTTCTCTTCAGTGGTGTCATATTTAAAATGTATATTTTCAAATTTTATATTTGAATTTTTAATAACGAGTTCTGGGAGATCTTCGTTTTCCTTTATCATAATATCTTTATCAATAACGTCAGCAATTCTTTTGAATGCAGCGGCACCAGAATAAGCGACCATATTTAATGTAGCTAGCGATCTAATTGGTTGATATGCTAACATCATTGCTGCTAAGAAAGAAAAAAAATTATTAACCCCTAATTCACCCGTGGCTATTAATGTTCCAGAAAAAACTATAAATCCAGCAATCATAAATCCAGTTAAAGTTTCCATAATGGGAGTTGCTGTTATCATCACAGTTCCAATTTTTATATTTTTTTCAACTAGATCATTAATTACAATTTTTGCTTTAAGATCTTCATTTTTTTCCTTCTGATAAATTTTAATCATTTTCGCTGCTTTCAATATTTCAGCTAAAAAAGAAGCTAACTTTCCCGAAGACTCGCCAGCTTTTCCAGTAGCCTTTCCAACTCTTTTTGCGAGCGTTTTTGCTAAGGTTGCAGCGAAAGGTATCATTAAAATTGCAAATAAAGCTAACTTCCAATTTTGGTAAAACATCAAAGATAGAAGAGCGATTACTGTAAAACTATCTTTCATTATGTTAAGCACGCCTGTTCCAACAAAATTTTGAACATGTCTAGTATCAAACATTACATTTGAAAGATATTGCCCAGAGTGTCTATTTTCTAAAGTTTGTATATCTGTATATAAAATATTTTTTGCTATCTTTTTTTGTAATTCTCCTGCAACTTCCTCACTTACTCTAATTATATTTGTTCTTGCAAAAAATAAGGATATTCCTTTGCTTGCAAAAGATACGATAATGAGAAGTGGTATTGCCCAAGCGTATGTTTTATCTTGTTCAATAAAAATTTTTTTTACCGCTGGATCGAGGAGCCAAGCAATACTAGAAGTACTTCCTGCAACAACAATTGAAAGCAAAAGAGCTATAATTATTCTTTTTAAATGCTTTCTTATGTATTCTTGATACAATCTAATTATAATTAGTTTTACTTCTTCAAATTTCATATTTAAAAATTTATTGTAATTATAGCGAAGAACAATATAAATCCAGAAACGTTGTTAAATTTAAAAGCCTCCAGACATGATTTTGAATTACTCTTTTTGAATTTCATTATCTGAAATAATAAGCTTAAAAAAAACATTAATATTAAAAAAGAAAAAATATTAACCCCAAGAAAGTTTTTAAATACAAATATTAGTGTGAATAAAGTTATCAAATATGAAATAGTCACAAAAGTTTTAATATTTTTTTTGAATTTAATAGATGTAGATTTCAATCCTATAATTTCATCTTCAGACATATCTTGAACTCCATAAATCGTGTCATAACCCAATGTCCAAAATATGGCTGACATATAAAGTATAACTATTTCAACATTAATTTCGTTATTAATTGATGTCCAAGCCATTATTAATCCCCAATTAAATGTTAAACCTAGAAACAGTTGTGGCCAATATGTAATTCTTTTCATAAATGGATATGCAAAAGCTAAAAGCATTGATCCCATTCCCAGCATAATTGTAAGATTATTAAACTGTATTAAAATTAAAAAAGCTAAAAAGCAAAGTATAAAAACATAAAAGAGTGAACTTTTAACTGTAATTTTTCCTGACGTGATCGGTCTTTTTTTTGTTCTTTCAACTTTATTATCAAAGTCTCTGTCTACTATATCATTGAAAATACAGCCTGCACTTCTCATAAGAACTGATCCAAGAAAAAAAAGAATTAAATAATAAATAAATAAATTTAAATTTTGATTAAAATAATATGCATAAGCTAATCCCCAAGAGCAAGGCCAGAATAAAAGCATAAATCCTATGGGTTTATTTAATCTGGATAATTCTACAAAAATTTTTAATTGGTTCATGAAATATTACTTGTAAATATCAAACACTATCTTCATAATCAATTTGATTCGGTATGGATATAGATTACACAGTAGCAGCTTTAATGTTTCCTGCTATACCTTTGATGATGACAATGTATAGTAATCGTTTTCACACTTTAAGTGCATTAATCAGACAACTTCATGACAAATATACTTTTGAAAAAAAAGTTCCACCAGAATTAGAAAAACAACTTCATGTTTTAAATAAAAGAACTAACTATCTTAAGTATGTAATGGGTTTTTCATCTTTTGGATTTCTTTTTAATATGCTTACAGTGTTACTTTTATATCTGGACTTAACATTCTATGCTAGGCTTAGTTTTGCGTTTTGCTGCGTATGTATGATAATTTCAATTTTTTTATTTTTACAGGAAGTTAGAATGTCTAATGAAGCATTGAAATATCACCTCAGTGATATGGACTCTATGAAAAAAGATTTATAGATCAACCCTCTAAAAGTTTTTTTTTAAAAAGCGATATTCCTTGATTGATTTTATGTTTGTAGGACTCCTCAAAAGTATTTAATTGCCATCCCTGCATTCTTGATTTAATTTTTCTTAGGTTTTCTAACTTCCACTCTTCAGAAGTGCTTTCATTTTTCCATTGTTTTTTTTCTTCATCGGTTCTTGCGCACCCATAGCAGTAACCAGTAACAGGGTCAGTTTTACAAATACTGATACAAGGAGAGATTATTTTTTTTGTCATTAAGGAATTAAAATCGCTGGGCCAATTAATTTTCTTGCTTCTAGATCGGCATGTGCATCTTTAGCGTCTGCAAGTTTATATTTTTTTGAAATTCTAATTTTTATTTTCCCAAATTTAACCTTTTCAAAAATTTGATCAGCTCCAGCTTGAAGTTCTTTTCTATTACTAAAATATTGACCTATTGAAGGTCTTGTTAAGTATAGACCTTTGGGTTGTATTTCTTTTGGAACATTCACAGGATCTAAGGGACCAGACGCATTTCCAAAACTTATCATCATACCTCTTGTTGCAAGACATTCTAATGACCCATGAAATGTTTTTTTTCCTACCCCGTCAAAAACTGCGGGCACTCCTTTATTATTTGTAATTTTCATAACCTCTTTTGCAAAATTATCTTTCGTATAATTAATAACATGAGAGTAACCATTTTCTTCAGCTATTTTGATTTTATTATCTGATCCAACCGTTCCAATTACTTTCGCTCCAATACTATTAGCCCACTGAGCAAAAATTTGACCAACTCCTCCAGCAGCTGCATGGAAAAGAACTGTTTCACCAGCTTTAATCTTGTAAGTTTTAGAAAGTAAATAATTCGTAGTTAAACCTTTTGTCATTAGAGTAGCAGCCAACTCATGTGAAATCCCATCAGGAACTTTAACAGCTATCTTTGCTGGAATAACTCTTTGTTGTGCATAAGCCCCTAAAGGAACCGAGGCGTAAGCAACGTTATCGCCCTTATTAAATTCAGTAACATTTGAACCAACTTCATTAATTTTTCCAGCAGCTTCTAAACCAATTCCACTTGGTAACTTAATGGGGTATAAACCAGATCTATGGTAAGTATCAATATAATTTAGACCAATCGCGTAATTAGTAACTTTAATTTCATCTGGTCCTGGAGAGCCAACATTTACATCTTGAAGTTCTAATACCTCAGGACCTCCACTCTTTTTAATTATAATAGATTTTGGCATTTTTACGGAAACGTACTTTAACTTTTAATATTTAGCAAATGTTCCGTTATTATAATCTTGAATAGCCTCTAGTATTTCAGCTTTTGTATTCATTACAAATGGTCCGCCTCTTGCAATAGGTTCACCAATCGGCTTGCCAGCTATAAATAAAAACTCAGATTTTTTGCTTGCTTTAATTTTTAATTTAGTGCCCCTTTGTAATAATATTAAGTTTGAGTCAGCTGTTTTATTGTGGCTTTTTTCTCCTATGTTTAATTCTCCTTTTAACAGGTATACAAAAGAATTGTGTCCTGAAGGTACATCACAATTAAATTCTTTTCCTTCATTTAAAATTACATGGAAATAAATAGGATCAACGTTATGATTTTTTTCTGGTCCTTCAGCTTCTTTATATTTGCCTGCAATTACTTTTACAGTTTTCTCATTATCTTTATGTTCTCCAAGTTCATTTCCTTTGATGTAAAGGTATTCTGGCTTATTCTTTTTCATTTTAGCCGGCATGTTTATCCAAAGTTGAAAGCCTAATAATTTACCTTCTTTCATAGCAGGCATTTCGGAATGAATAATTCCTCTTCCAGTTTTCATCCATTGTACATCTCCAGATGTCATAATACCTTTAGCTCCAGTGCTATCTTGATGTTCAAACTCTCCGTTTAACATATAGGTTACTGTTTCTATTCCTCTATGTGGATGAGGAGGAAAGCCAGCCACATAATCATCTTTATTTTCAGAACCAAATTCATCAAGCATTAAGAATGGATCGATATAATCTGCTTCTGGGGTTCCTATGCTTCTTTTTAATTTTACTCCTGCACCATCTGAGGCGTTTAAGGCTTTAATAATTTTTTTTACTTCAATTAGAGACATATAAATATTTATAATGAAAGTTTAAACTATATCAAGTAGCTGCGTTAAATTGCTAATTTCATTTTTTGGTTGAAAATCGAGGATATCGAATATCGAGTTATGTCTATTAACCCAAATAGAATTATATCCAAAGTTTCCACCTCCTGAAACATCCCATGTATTCGCGCTTAAAAAAGTAATTTCATCAGATTTAATTTTATATTTTTTAATTGGTAGTTCATAAACTCTTGGGTCTGGTTTATAAATTTTTACTTCTTCAATGGAAAAAAGATCATCAAACAAATTATCTAACTTATTACTTTTAACTAATTCATTTAGAAGATCAGGGGTCCCGTTAGAAAGTATAGCAAGTTTGAAGTTTTTCTTTTTTAAATCTTCTAAGACTACTTTTACTTCGGGATAAGTAGATAAAATTTTGTAGAGACTAAGCAATTCATTTTTCATATTTTTGTTAATATTGAATACTTTCATTGACTTATCCAAACTGTCTTCAGTAACATCCCAAAAATTTTTATGTCTTTTCATTAAACTTCTAAGCCAAGTATATTCAAGCTGCGTGGTTCTCCAAAAATTTGCAAATGCTTCCCACTTAGCTCCAATTTTATTTTTACATTTTTCAGCAGCTGAGTTTACATCGAATAATGTACCGTAAGCATCGAACACTACTGCCTTTGTTTTCATCATCTATTAAATGTTATGTGAACCATCACATAGTGGTTGATCATTTGTTTGTTTACATGAGCAGAAAAAAACTTTTTTAGATTGATCGGCTAAATATTTCAAAGGTACAAATACAGTACCTTTATGTGAACCGTCACAAAAAGGTTGCTTAGAACTAATTCCACAAGTACACCAAAAATAAGATTTTCCCTCTAATACATCAATGCCTATTGGAGAATCTCCAGCTCTTTTTCCTTTTTTCATTAAAGCTCCTTTATATCTTCAAAATTTATTTATATTATAGGTACTAATGAATATTAGATTATATCATCCAGACAGTATACTAGAAAATAATACAAGTTTGTTAAGTAAAGAGCACACTCATTATATTGTTAACGTTATGCGACTTAAAAGAGGCTCAAACTTAAATTTTTTTAATAAAAATGGAGAATGGAAAAGTGAAATAATTTTTTTAAATAAAGATAGAGTTGAAGTTAGGTTTTTAGAAAAAATCAAAGAAGTAAGTAATTTATCTAAAACCGAACTAGCTATTTGTTTAGTTAAAAAAAATCCAATGGATAATATTTTACAAAAAGCTACAGAGCTTGGTGCAAGTAAAATTATTCCAATAGTTTCTGAAAGATCAGAAGTAAAGGAATTAAATCTCGATAGAGCAAAAAAAATAGTTATTGAAGCGACTGAACAATCTAATCAACTTGTGCCTCCAGAAATTGTAGACGTAATTAAATTAAAAGATTTTTTACAAACTTTTAACGAAAACTCAAAAATTTTATTTGCTGATGTTAATTCAAAAGAAAACCTAAAAACCGATGATCTTAAAAATGTTAAATCCTTTTGTATATTAATTGGTCCTGAGGGTGATTTTTCTCCAGCAGAACGAGAGTTAATCTTACAAAATAGAGCTGTAAAACCTTTTACTTTATCTAGAAACATTCTAAGGTCTGATACTGCTGTAATAAGCGCGATTTCATTAGTAAATTTTATCAATAACTTTCATTAATTGTCGCATTAATTGAAATTGTGAAATCATCTAAAAGCTGTATAAAAACTCATGATTAAAAAAATTGCTTATACACTTTTCTTAACTTGGCCAACAGCGCTTTTAACTAATGAGCCTAAGGATTGGCAATTAGGTTTCCAAAAATCAGCTTCAAAAAGCATGGATGATATTGTTTGGTTTCACGACTACATGCTTGTACCAATAATTACAGCAATCACTGCTTTTGTTTTATTTTTACTTCTATATGTCTGTGTAAGATACAGAGCTTCTAAGAGTCAAGTTCCATCAACTACAAGTCACAATACATTAATTGAGGTAATTTGGACGATAGTCCCGTGTTTAATTTTAATCATTATGGCAGTTCCTTCATTTAAAGTTTTATATTCGCAGGACGAAATTCCTAAAGCAGACGTCACAATTAAAGCTATAGGATACCAGTGGTATTGGGGTTATGAATACCCGGATGAAAATATCATTTTCGACTCTTATATGATTGATGAAAAAGATTTAAAAGAAAACCAACCAAGATTATTAGCAGTTGACAATGCAGTTTACGTTCCAGTCAACAAAGTTGTAAAAGTTATGATAACTGCAAATGATGTCTTACATGCATGGGCACTACCATCTTTTGGGGTAAAAAGAGATGCAATTCCTGGAAGAATTAATGAGACATGGTTTAAAGCTGATCGAACTGGAACTTTCTACGGTCAGTGCTCTGAGCTATGTGGAATAAAACATGCTTTCATGCCAATCACAGTTAATGTTGTGTCTGAAGATGAATATAATAAATGGTTAGAAGAGGCTAAAGTTAAATTTGCAAAAGAAGAAATTAATAATAAAATTAAAGTGGCTAAAAAAATTGAGGAGATAAAATAATGTCAGCAACAACTGCAGATCACGAGCATCATCACAATCCAACAGGTTGGAAGAGGTGGGCTTATTCAACTAATCATAAAGACATTGGAACAATGTATCTTATATTTGCAATTATTGCTGGTTTAATTGGATCTGCTTTTTCAGTTTTAATGAGAATGGAATTAATGCACCCAGGAGATGGAATTCTTGGAGGCGATTATCATTTATATAATGTTTTAGTAACTGGTCACGGTCTAATCATGATTTTCTTCATGGTCATGCCAGCGATGATCGGTGGATTTGGTAACTGGTTTGTTCCGATCATGATCGGCGCACCAGATATGGCCTTTCCAAGAATGAATAATATTTCTTTTTGGCTATTACCAGTCGCTCTAATTTTATTACTAGTTTCGATTTTTGTTGATGGCCCTCCGGGTGCAAAAGGAGTAGGAGGAGGTTGGACAATTTATCCACCGTTATCATCAAAAACTGGTCAACCAGGTCCAGCAATGGACTTAGCAATTTTAAGTTTGCACGTGGCTGGCGCTTCTTCAATCTTGGGAGCAATTAACTTTATTACAACAATTTTAAATATGAGAACTCCAGGTATGACTTTACACAAAATGCCATTGTTCTCATGGTCAATTCTGGTGACAGCATTTTTACTTTTATTATCTCTACCAGTTTTAGCAGGAGCTATAACAATGCTTTTAACAGATAGAAATTTTGGAACCGCTTTCTTTGAAGCACAAACAGGCGGAGATCCAGTTCTATTCCAACATTTGTTTTGGTTTTTTGGTCATCCAGAAGTATACATTTTAATTTTGCCAGGTTTTGGAATGATAAGTCATATTGTTTCAACTTTTTCAAGAAAGCCAGTGTTTGGTTATCTCGGAATGGCCTATGCGATGGTGGCTATTGGAGTTGTTGGTTTCGTTGTTTGGGCTCACCACATGTACACGGTTGGATTAGACACAGATACAAAAGCTTATTTTTTAGCAGCAACAATGATTATCGCAGTCCCAACTGGAATTAAGATTTTTTCTTGGATAGCAACAATGTGGGGTGGTTCTATAAGCTTTCAAACTCCAATGTTATGGGCAATAGGTTTTATATTTCTTTTTACTTTAGGAGGTGTAACTGGAGTTGTCTTGGCAAACGCAGGTGTAGATACCGCGCTTCATGACACTTATTATGTTGTAGCACATTTCCATTACGTATTATCAATGGGTGCTGTGTATGCAATTTTTGCAGGATTTTACTATTGGTTTAGCAAAATGACAGGTTATGAATATTCGGAATTTTTGGGAAAACTACATTTTTGGTTGACGTTCATAGGAGTAAACTTAATATTTTTCCCACAACATTTCTTAGGATTAGCAGGTATGCCAAGAAGATATGCCGATTATCCAGATGCATTTGCTGGTTGGAATTATATTTCTTCAATTGGTTCGTATATATCCATTATCGGCTTAGCAGTATTTTTATTAAATCTTTTGTATGCTTTCATGAAAAAGAAAAAAGCTGAACAAAATCCATGGGGAGAAGGAGCAACAACTCTAGAATGGACAGTGTCATCACCGCCACCATTCCATACTTTTGAAGAGCTACCTAAAGTAAAGTAAATTGAGCCAGCTAAGTATAAAAACTAGAAACTCTAAACTCGGTTTAGCATTAGACTTAAGCTCATTTTTTAACTTAATGAAACCAAGGGTAATGTCTCTTGTCATATTTACTTGTATGGTAGGTTTATTAATAGCACCAGTTAATGTAGACTTTATAAATGCTAGTATTTCACTCTTAGCTGTGGCTATAGGTTCTGGCGCCGCTGGAACGCTTAACATGTGGTATGAGTCAGATCTAGACGCTTTGATGAGTAGAACTTGTCTTAGACCTATCCCAACAGGAAAAGTTAAAAAAGATCAAGCTTTATATTTTGGTATAATTTTATCAGCTTTATCAGTAAGTATTATTTATTTTTTTGCTAATTTAATTTCTGCATTTTTATTGGCATCAACAATTGCTTTTTATTTTTTTGTTTATACAATTTGGCTTAAAAGGAAAACTCCACAAAATATTGTTATAGGTGGTGCTGCTGGAGCATTACCACCTGTTATTGGATGGACAATAGCAACTGGAAATATTTCTATAGAACCGTTAATATTATTTTTAATTATCTTTTTATGGACACCATCACATTTTTGGGCTTTAAGTTTATATAAGTCAGGTGATTATAAAAAAGCAAAAATTCCAATGCTTCCGATAATTTCTGGAACAAAAACAACAAAGATAAATATTCTTGTTTACGCTTTGATTATGTCACCAGCAGTTTTAGCTCCGTATTTTTTCAATTTTGCTAGCACAATGTATTTAATTATAACCTCAATAATGACAACGTATTACATTTACTTATGTTTTAAATTATATAGCTCTAAAATAGCCAAGGCTTCAAACAAAATTGCGAGAAAGATATTTATTTACTCAATTTTTTACTTATTTTTCATTTTTTTAATTTTATTAATTGATAATATTCTAAAATAACATGATGGATAAAAAGAAAAAAAATTTGATTACAGCATTGATATTAATCTTGTTTATGATTTTTTTATTTGTGCTCACTTTTTACAATATTGGGATTTATAATAGAGAAATATAATGAATATTAGCAAAAAAAATCTAACGCCTATCGCTTTGGTATCAATATTTTTACTTATGCTAGGTTTATCATTCGCAGCCGTTCCATTATATGACTTATTTTGCAGAGTAACGGGATTTGGCGGAACTACTCAAAACGCAACTGAAAAAGAAATTCCAAAAATTATAGTAAATCAAGACTATAAAATGAGATTTGATACAAACATTAATAGTACTTTGGATTGGAAATTTTATCCTGAGATGAATACTTTAAACTTAAAACCAGGCGAAGTTCATACAGTTAAATTTAACGTTGAAAATCCTAGTAATGAAATTTCTTCAGGGTCGGCAACATTTAATGTGTCTCCATCACCATTTGGTATTTATCTAAACAAGATAGGCTGCTTTTGTTTTGAAAAACAAACCTTGCAACCAGGTGAAAAAAAAGAGTTTGTACTAACTTTTTTCTTGGATCCTAAAGTTGTTGATGATAATAAAACAAAAAATATGTCTGATGTAACGTTATCTTTTACTTTTTTTTCATCAGGCTATTACGAAAAGAGTAATATATAATGTCAGCGGAAAAACCAAAACACGATTATCATTTAGTTGACCCGAGTCCTTGGCCGATCTACGTTTCATTCGCTACTTTAGTCTTAGCCTTTGGAGCAGTTTATTACTTTCATTCAAAAGCCCTTTGGTTGTTATTAATTGGTTTTGCTTTAGTAGTTTATGGTGCATTTATGTGGTGGAGGGATGTTATAGAAGAGGCAGAACATCAAGGTCATCATACTCCTGTAGTTCAAATCGGACATAGGTACGGTATGACATTATTTATTGCCTCTGAAGTAATGTTTTTTGTTGCATGGTTTTGGGCTTTTTTTAACGCAAGTTTATTTCCACCAGACTCTATTGGCGGTATCTGGCCACCAGCAGATATTAAAACTTTTGATCCATGGGATATACCATTAATTAACACTCTAATTTTATTATTATCAGGAACTACAGTCACCTGGGCGCATCATGCAATGTTAGAAAATGATAGAAAAGGATTAGTAAATGGTTTGATCGCAACAGTATTTTTAGGATTTATATTTTCTTGTTTTCAAGCTTATGAGTATCATCACGCAACATTTACTTTAGATGGCGGAATATATGGTTCCACATTTTATATGTCGACTGGTTTTCATGGTTTTCATGTAATAGTAGGAACTGTTTTTCTTGCAGTTTGTTTATTTCGATCAATGAGAGGTCATTCAACGCCTCAGCACCATTTTGGATTTGAAGCGGCAGCCTGGTACTGGCATTTTGTCGACGTAGTTTGGCTATTCTTATTTGCTGCGATCTATATTTGGGGAAGTTAATTTCAAATTGAAAAGAGCATTCTTATTTCAACTATTCGTAATTCTATTTGTAACAATATTTTGCGCCTTAGGAACTTGGCAACTTTATAGATTGCAATGGAAGCTAGAGCTTATAAGCGAAATAACTTTTGGATTAGACTCTAAACCAATAGAATACTCTAATTCAATTAATAAAAATTATCAGAGAGTAAGCGCTAAAGGAAAATTTAATTTTGATAAGCAAATTTACCTTTATAGTTTGAACGAAAGTGGAAAACCGGGATATGATGTTGTTACTCCATTTAGTACCGATAAGAATCAAAATGTTTTGATTAATAGAGGTTGGATAAAAAAAGAATTAAAAGATAATCCAAGCATAAATTTTAATGCAGAAACTGACGAAGAGGTAATTGGACTTTTAAGAGAAATATATAAACCAAGTATATTTAAACCAGACAATGATATTAAAAATAATATTTGGTTTTCATTAAATTTAGAAGATTTAAAAGAGGCTACAGGTCAGCAATTTAACAAATTTGTAATTTTTCTAGAAGATAATCAGGCTGAATCACCCTTACCTAAAAAGATAAGTATAGATGTGCCAAACAATCACCTTAAATATGCTATAACGTGGTATGCAATATCAATCTCGATAATTTTTTATTATTTATATTTTAGAAGAAAAAAATGAATTATTTTAGCACAAGAGATAAATCTTTAGAATTTAGCTTTAAAGATATTTTCTTAAGAGGACTTGCACCAGGCGGAGGATTATTTTTGCCTGCTGAAATAAAGAAGTATAGTCAAGAAGAACTTAATAATTTAAGTCAACTAAATTATAACGAACTCGCTACAGAAATTATCTTTAATTTCTGTTCAGGTGAAATTAAAAAAGAAGAACTTAGCTCACTGATACAAAAATCTTATAGTAGTTTTAAAGATAAAGAAGTCGTAAATATAAAAAAAATTGGAAATATAAATCTTCTCGAACTTTATCATGGACCCACTTTAGCTTTTAAAGACATTGCAATGCAGGTAATTGGTAATATGTATGACCATTTAGAAGTCGCTAAAGATAAAACTGTAAATGTCATAGTTGCTACATCAGGAGACACTGGTTCAGCGGCTATAGCCGCATTAAGCAATAGAAAAAATATAAATCTTTTTGTACTACATCCGCATAATAAGATTTCAAATATTCAAAGAAAAATAATGACAACAATTGGTGGGACTAATATTTATAATATAGCTATCGAGGGTTCATTTGATGATTGTCAAAAAATTGTAAAAGAGCTTTTCAATGAAAATAGTTTTAGATCAAAAATAAATATGTCAGGCGTAAATTCTATCAATTGGGCGAGAATTGTTTGTCAAATTGTATATTATTTTTATTCTTTCTTTAGATTAAAAAAAAACAATATAAGCTTTTCAGTACCAACTGGTAATTTTGGAGATATTTATGCTGGATACGTTGCAAAAAAAATGGGTTTACCAATTAATAAACTTATAGTCGCTACAAATAAAAATGATATTTTACAAAGAGTTATTAATACAGGTGAATATAAACCTGATAAAGTGAAAGCAACCATTACACCAAGTATGGATATACAAGTTGCAAGTAATTTTGAGAGGCTGCTTTATTATATATTAGATGAAAACGATAGTAAGGTAGGGTCATTAATGAATGATCTATCATCAAAAAGTTTATTCAATTTAGACAAAAAAGAAATCGATAAGATTAAAAAGGATTTTGAAGCAGTAAAAATTACTGATGATGAGACAGTATCTATAATTAATGAAATTTATAAAGAGCATCAATTTATAATTGATCCTCATACTGCTACTGGAGTAGGAGCAGCAAAAAGTTTTAAAAATTTAGGAGATATAGTTGTTCTTGGTACAGCTCATCCTTACAAGTTTAACGATACAATTAAAAAAGCTATAGGAAAAAATTTAGACTCACCTGAGCATTTAAAATTGAATATAGATAAAAAGGAAACATTTGATATTATCAGGAATTCAAACTCAGAAGTAAAAAATTATATTTTGGGCAAAATTTAATGAGAATAAAAATAGGAGACAAACTACCTAACTCGGAGTTATTTTATCTTGACCAAAATAATGATGTAAAAAAAATTGATATTTTAGATCTTTGTAAAAGTAAGACTATTATTTTAGGTATGCCTGGAGCTTTTACTAAAACTTGCTCAGCTCTTCATCTTCCTGGGTATATAAAAAATTACGACTTAGCTACTCAAAAAGGAATTACAAAAATTATATGCATCGCTGTAAATGATCCCAATGTTATGAAGGCTTGGGGTGAAAACCAAAAGACTGGCAGTAAAATTTTTATGGCTGGCGATCCCTTTCTTAAATTTACAAAAGCTATTGGAGCAGAAGTAGATAAATCCGAAAAAGGATTAGGAATTAGATCAAATAGATACACTATGCTTGTGGAGAATGGCGAAGTTAAAAAAGTAGAGGAAGAAAAAGAGACAGCTACTTGTGAATTATCTTCAGCTGAAAGCTTTTTAAAATCTATTTAGTGTTTGAAACTGCTAACTCATCGACAAGATTATTATATTTGTTGCCTGCGTGAGCCTTAACCCATTTCCAATTAACTTTATGTTTTAGACAAGCATTATCTAATTTAATCCAAAGATCTTTATTTTTAACTGGTTTCTTGTTTGAATTTTTCCAATTATTAATTTTCCAGTTTTTAATCCAATCAGTTATTCCATCCTTTACGTATTTTGAATCTGTAAAAATTGTAATATCTGATTTTTTTTTTATTTTTTTTAATGCCATAATTGGAGCTAATAATTCCATCCTATTGTTAGTTGTATTATTTTCACTTCCAGAGATACTTGATTGATTAGAATTGTTATCTAATATGATGGCTGCCCAACCTCCTTTTCCAGGATTACCTGAGCAAGCACCATCAGTATAAATTTTTAATTTCATTAAAAAAAATAATCCTCATAATTTTTTGCATTTTTGTGGAATTCAAGTCTTTTTAAATATTCTATTGGATCTTTTATTTTCACTATTGCTCCTTCAACTGTATTTATTGCATCAAAAACTCTTGTAAGTAAAAATCTCAATGCAGCACCTTGAGACAAAATTTTTATACTATTTTTCTCTTGATCAGATAATTTCCTTATTGATGAATATCCCTCAATAAATTTTTTTGCTTTTGTTACATTAAAACTTAGATTATTCTTTACGCCATCAAAACAAAGAGCATTAAAACATATTGCTATTTCGAGAGCATAATAATCATTACAGGAAAAAGTAAAATCTATTATCCCACTTACTTTATTATTTTCAAAAATAATATTATCCTTAAACAAGTCAGCATGAATAATTCCGCTAGGTAAATTTGAAGGCCAATTTTTTTCTATATCTTTAAGATTTACTTCAATTAAATTAGGAAGATCTTTATGAATTTTTATACATTTATCTTTTATATTTTCAAACATATTTCTCCAACTTTTAATTGAAAGTGCATTTTTTCTTTGAATTTTAAATTTAGAAGTTAACAAATGCAATCTTGCAGCTTCCTTCCCAATATCTTTACAATTCTCATTACTTAAATTTTCTTTTGATTTACCATTAATAAATGTCAGAATTGTAAGCTTTTTTCCTTTAAATGTTGAAATTGGGCTATTCTCTATATTTGTCAGAGGCATAGGACACTTAAAACCCGATTTGTTCAGTAGCGAAATTAATTCACAAAAGAAAGGGAGATCTTGCTCTTTTACTCTCTTTTCAAAAATAGTAAGTATATATTTTTTTTTATTTACAATAATTACATAATTGGTATTTTCTATTCCTTCTTCTATAGGAGCGAAAGTTTCTAAGTTTTTTAATTTATAAAGAGAAATAATTTCCTCTATTTCACTCTTATTTAACTTTGTGTAAACAGCCATCAGTAAAGTTCTTTTGGTAATTTAAAAACGACCTTCTCTTCAGCAACCACAACTTCTTCTATAGATACTTTTCGATTAATTTTAATGTTATCAAGTAATGTTTGAACTAATTTCTCAGGAGCTGAAGCTCCAGATGAAATTCCGATGGTACTTGAGTCATCTATTTCGTGGTACGGGATCTCTTTCTCAGAGTGCATTAAATGAGAATTATTGCAACCAGCTTTTTTTGCAACTTCAACTAATCTTACAGAATTGGATGAGTTTCGACTTCCAACTACAAAAAACATATCGCATTTGGAAGCTATTTCCTTAACAGCAGATTGTCTATTAGTAGTTGCATAACATATATCCTCTTTAATAGGACCTTTTATTTTAGGAAACTTATTTTTAAGAGCTTCGATTATTTCAGCTGTATCATCTACTGACAGAGTTGTTTGAGTTATATATGCTAAAGGTTTTTTAAATTTATCCTTTTTTATTAGCTCTACATCATTTTTTGTTTCAATAAGTGTAATAGATCCTTTTGGAAGCTGTCCCATTGTGCCAATAACTTCAGGGTGGTTTTTATGTCCAATTAATAATATGTCAAAACCATTTTTATTCAATTGTTCGGACTCTCTATGTACTTTAGAAACTAATGGACATGTTGCATCTACAAAGGATAAATTTTTTAGTTTAGCTTCTTTTGGAACTGACTTAGGAACTCCATGGGCTGAGAAAATTACAGGTCTACTTATGTCATTCACGTCAGATAATTCATCAACAAAAATTGCACCTTTCTCTTTTAGTTCTTCAACAACTTGCTTATTATGTACAATTTCATGACGAACATATACCGGAGCACCAAACTTCTTAATAGATTTTTCAACTATTTCAATTGCTCTTTTAACTCCAGCACAAAACCCTCTTGGTGACGCTAAATAAATTTTAAGTTCTTTTTTCATTTTTTTCTAAAAGATATTCTAACAATATATGCGGAAAAGTAAGTGACGCCAAACCAATAAATATGACCTTATAAATAGCCTCATCAAGCTCATAAAAATTATTTAAAAAATATATTGCAAATAAAAATATTACTGCTGTTACAAAAGTTAAAGGTATAGCTTTGTTTATAAATTTTTTAAGTCCTGGTTTGAAAGATCTATCCAATTCAAAAATAAGAGTAATCGAATGCCTAATTGAGTGAAGAAAACAAAAATAAAGAGTGAAAGCTAAAATAGGCGACAAAAAAAGATTTAGTATGATTAAAGAAAAGAAGTCCATTATCATGACACCTTTTAGATTTGTGTTTTCTTTTTTTGAAATGTACATAGATGATAAAAAACCAAGAAATAACATTCCAATTAAAAATTCGTTACTAAAAAATCCCGCTTCAAAAACTTTAAAATTTAGAGTCCTAAATATTTCATTAGTTTCTTCTCTCTTTAATAATAATGGAGCCACTATTACTGTTGATCCCTTTAAGAAGAATAAACACTCGGATATGAAAAACTTTTTTCTAAAAAAAAATACTGTATCTTCTTTTCCAAAATGATAGGCGGCTACAATCAAAAAAAGTAATAAAATTGTATTAGGAAATATCAACCAGAATATTATTATCAGTGATGAAATTAATAAATAGGCAAGATAAAAGGATACAGTTTGTTTGTATCCAAATAATTTTAAAAGCTTTTTTCCTTTTATATTATCTAATGCGCCGTGAGAAATTCCCAAAATTAAAATTAAAAATAAGCAAAATATAATTGGTTCAAAATTTAGCATTAGATAAAGAGGGCTTATCAAAATACAAAAATTAAAAAATATAATAGAGTGCTTAAAGTTTATATTTTCCATTAATATAACAATGCTTTTAAAAAAATTAATTTTGGCATTTTACTAATAATATTTATGTCTTCAATAATATTACTTTTATTTGATAAAAATTTTATAACCGTATTTGAAGAAGTTTTAAACATATTAAAAAAAATTTTAGGCATCTTTTCGGGATGTTTTTCTAATACTCTTAGAAATACTTTATCTAAAAATTGATATTTTTTTCCTATGGAGAATATTTTTACTTTATTAATATTATCAATGTTATTTACAATATAACGACTATGTTCTTGAATGTTCAAAAAAGTGTAACCTGTACTTAATCGAGTCATCCCTCCAGCCGATCCAATATTAATTATTTTATTATTATTTCTTAATGATGGTGAAAAGAGTGGTATAGCTCCTTTTTCAGTAAAATTTATTTTATAGTTTTTTATACCCAAATTATTCTCAATATAATTTTCTAGCTGAAGGTCATAATCTCTTAGGCTTTGATCCTCTAAATCTGATAACCAGGTAGTTTCAATCAAAGCTTTATTTTTGCTGAAGGGCAATGTGTAGAAAAAATGTACATCTTTTCTCTGATCACAATTAAAATCCATTAAGTTTATTATTTCTTCATCAAAAATGTTCCTAGGCGTTTCTATCTCGATACCTTGAAAGTGTTGCCATAACGCAGATTTATCCAGTTCTTTTTCAAAAATACTATTAAAAATTATTGAATTTTCTGAATTGACTTCGTTTAGATTTCTAAAAAAACTAATATTCGAATTTGTAGAGAGTTTAGAATTTATCTTTTTATAAAATTTTCCACTATCAATACTTTGGTAAGGAAATTTTTTATTTGTTAATTCATTAGAGTTTTCAGCAGTATTAATTGTAAAATTATTCCAACTTTTTATTACACAATCTTCAAAATTATGATCAAATACTTTCCAGAATGACCAAGTCTTATCTCTCTTATATTCTTCGCGAGTTTCAATTATTGCTAAAGTTTTTTCCTTCAACTTATCATTTATTTCAAGCTCATAGGCCAAAGATAAACCCGCACATCCACCTCCAACAATAATATAATCAAATTCTTTCATTCAAATTAATCTCTTGCTCTAAAATATTATGATTTAATTGATTGTCATAATTTAAATTTTTTATGAATAATAATTTGATAAAGTCAATAATAGATAAAAAAGTCTGAATTACTTTTTCAAATACTGGCACATAGATTTTGCCGGCTTTATTATAATTATCTATGTTATTTTGTTTGAGAATGTAGTCACCTATTTTTCTATAAACACGTCTTGCGACAATAACTGAAAATCTAGATTTAACTGGTATACTGCTAATAGATGTAAATGATTTTTCGTAAAATGTTTGAGATTCATTTATTATAGCTCGAATTGATGAAAAATCGTGTTTAACATATTGTCTGTTACGTGCTTTATCTTCACAAACATCTCTAGCAATATTAGTAAGTTGCATGGCTATCCCTAAATCAATCGCGCCTTTTAGAGCCTCTTTATTTTTTACTCTCATTATTTTTGACATCATCAATCCGACTGTTCCTGCTACTCTATAAGAGTAAACAAGTAATTCTTTTTTTGAATTAATCACTACTTTCTCCTCTAAGTCCGTTTCAACTCCATCAAATAAATCTATAATTATTTTTTTAGAAATATTTTCACTATCAATAACTGACCACATATCTTTTATAATTTGATTATTTAGATTTTTATCTTCAAAATCTCTTTTAAATTTTGAGAAAATTTCTTTCTTTGTACTTAGATTGTTATCAGCATCAACTATGTCGTCTAATGTTCTACAGAAATTATATAAAGATGTACATTTATCTAATATATTACTCGAAAGAAAAAAACTCGCCCAATAAAAAGATTTAGCATGTTTTTTTAATAAATTATTTTTCATTAAAATAATTTGTCTAAAACTTTTGCCGATGAAAGAACGCCGGGCATACCAGCGCCCGGATGAGTTCCTGCACCAACAAAGTATAAATTTTTATATATTTCAGATTGATTATGAAATCTAAAGTAAGCTGACTGAGAGAATTTTGGTTGAATTGAAAATCCAGATCCATAAAGAGTTGATAGATCTATTTCAAAGTAATCAGGAGTTAAATAAAAATCACTTACCACATTCTCTTTAATACCAGGCAAAACAGTTTTATCCATTTTATCTAAAACTAATTCCTTAAATTTATCCCCTTCTGTGATCCAATTAACTTTAGACAAATTATTTGGAACTGGAACTAATACATAAAAAGCATCTTGGCCTTCCGGGGCCATGTTAGGATCTGTTGCAGAGGGTCGATGTAAATAATAACTTATATCGTCAGAAAGAATTTTCTTTTCAAAGATTTTATTAAGATGCTTTTCATAAGCTTCTCCAAAATAAATAGTGTGATGTGCAACATCCTTATATTTTTTTTTAGATCCAAAATAATAAACAAATAAACCCATTGAATAATCCATTCTTTTCATTTTTTGTTTAAATAAAAAATCATAATCCTCCTTAGATTTTATTAAGTTGTTGTAAACATTTGGGGGATCGGAATTACAAATTACATAGTCACTATTAATTATTTTTGAATTATTAATTTTAACACCTTTAATCTTTTTGTTTTCTGTAAGTATTTCCGTAACTTCGGCATTTTTAATAATTTTGATATTTTCTTCAATCATGAGTTTTTCTAGAGCTTTCACAACACTTCCTGTTCCTCCCATTGAGTAATGAATACCCCATTTTTTTTCTAAAAATAAAATCAATGTATATATTGAAGTAGTGCTGAAAGGATTGCCTCCTACTAAAAGAGGATGCATACTAAATACTCTTCTTAATTTTTCATTAGATATATATTTTGAAACTAAACTATAAACAGACTTATAACTTTTCAATTTTAATAAAGAGGGAATTTGTTTCATCATAAAAAACAAATTATTAAAAGGTTTGTCAGATAAATCTGTAAAACCTTTGTCAAAGATTTTCTCAGTAAAATTTACTAAATTTCTGTATCCCTCGTAATCTGCTGAATTAAATTTTTTAACTTGCTGCTCCATAGATTTATCATCACCATTGTAGTCAAAAGTTTCGCCATTACTGAACACAAATCTATACCACAAATCTAAAGGTACTATTTTTACGTAGTCAGAAATATTTTTATTAAATAGTGAAAATAATTCTTCAAATAAGTATGGGGCAGTTATTACTGTTGGACCACCGTCATAAATAAACTTATCTTTTTTAAAAACTCTTGCTCGACCACCTAAATCTGGATGTTTTTCTACTAAAGTAACTTTATGGCCTTTTGCTTTTAATCTAAGCGCGGCGGCTAGCCCCCCAAAACCTGAACCAATAATAGTTGATTTTTTTGCCATAAGTTTATGGCCTATTCTAACTAGATTTCTTCTTAAGTGCTAATTTTGTTTCTTCAATACTGGAGCTATAAATCTTATCTAATTTACTTTTATCTAATGAGTTTTTAATGAGTTTTTCCACTGACTCTATAGCTATTTTAACAGAAGCGTTTTTTATGTCTTTTTCAGCTTGATTTTTAAGTTGTCTAATCCTCTCCTCAGCATTTTTTTTTCTATTTTCCATTAAGTTATGAAAATCTTTATTAATTCTAATAACATTTTTTTCTGCTTCATCGTTTGCTTTATCAAGCATTTCTTTAACCTCATTTTTTGAATTACTTATTTTTTTCTCGTGATCAATTAAAATATTTTTAGCATCTTCCTTAAGTTTCTCTGCCTCACTTATTTGATTTTTAATGTCTAAAATATTTTGTTCAAGAATTGTTTTAACTTTCTGGGGAATTTTAAAGTAAATTAATATTCCAATAAAAATGAAAAAAGAAATTGTTACCCAGAAAGTTGCGTCAAATGTCATAGATATTTACCAATATTTTTTTTTGAAATATCTTCCACTGCAGCTCTGATACTACTCTCATTTAATTTTTCACCTGAGATATTTTCAATTATATTCGCAACAATATTTTC
The DNA here is from genome assembly GCA_902590505.1 of uncultured Pelagibacteraceae bacterium. Lineage (GTDB taxonomy): Bacteria > Pseudomonadota > Alphaproteobacteria > Pelagibacterales > Pelagibacteraceae > Pelagilacustribacter. The sequence goes on along the minus strand of CACIWZ010000002.1, from coordinate 26,269 downwards.
AGAAATTTTCTGAATTGAAGAAATAGAATTTTTTTTTAGTTCTATAATATCCTTTTGTGCTTTTACTAACTCTTTTTCAATCTCTTTTTCAATTATATCTTTTTTGGATTGAATTTCTTTATCTAAAATATTTTTTGACTCAAAATGTATTTTAGAAACCTCTTTTTTTGCATTCTCTAAAATAATTTCATACTCTTTAAGTTTAGTTTCAGACTGTTCTTTAAACTTATTTGCATTTTCTAAATCTTCTTTAATCTTATTTTCACGGTTATCTAAATTATCTTTAATTTTTGGTAAATAGAATTTTGATATTGAAATATATAGAATTGTGAAAATTAAAATTAACCAGAAACCTTGAGATGCCCAATAAGTCGGATCTAGCTGAGGCATACCAGCCTCAGCTGCATACAAATCGGTATTTATAGCCGATAATGCTATAAACATAGTTAAAAAACTTTTCATATTCAATTTACTAAAATGCAAATAAAATAATTAAAGCTACTACAAGTCCAAACAATCCAGTTGCTTCTGCTAAAGCAAATCCTAATAACAAGTTAGGGAATTGTTTTTGAGCTGCAGATGGATTTCTCATAGCTCCAGATAAATAGTTACCGAAAATAATTCCGATACCTACTCCAGCTCCAGCTAGTGCGATTGCAGCAAGGCCTGCCCCAATCATTTTTGCCGCTTCTAACTCCATTTTTCCTCCTTAGTTAATTAATGGTGTAAATTTAATGCATCGTTTAAATAAATGCAGGTTAATATTGCAAAAACATAAGCTTGTAAAAAAGCTACTAAAATTTCCAAACCTGTTAACGCAACTGAAAAACTAAGTGGTAACCATCCACCTAATACTCCTAAACTTACTACAAATCCGCCGAATACTTTTAACATTGTGTGACCAGCCATCATGTTCGCAAACAAACGCACAGATAAGCTTACTGGCCTACTTAAATAAGAAATAATTTCTATTACAGTGATCAATGGAAGCAGAACTGCTGGAACACCACTTGGAACAAAAATACTTAAATATTTGAAACCATGTTTTAAAAAACCTATGATTGTTACAGCGATGAAAATGAACAAAGCCATAATAAGTGTAACTATTATGTGACTTGTTACTGTAAAAGAATAAGGCAACATTCCTACCATGTTACAAAACAAAACAAACATGAATAAACTAAATATAAAAGGAAAATATGGTTTAGCTTTAGACCCTGCAGTATCACTTATCATTTTTGCTACAAATGTGTAAAACATTTCAGCTATTAGTTGAATTTTATTAGGAATAATATTTTTTTCTTTTGATCCTAAAAAAAGGAACAATAGAATTACAGAGGCGCTGATTATCATAAATAAACTTGCGTTAGTAAAAGACAAATCTATTCCCGCGATTTTAATCTCTGGTCCAATTTTATGGACTGTGAATTGTTGCATTGGATTGCTTGCCATATAAACCTTTAATCCTCTTTCTGCATTCTTTTAGCAGCTCGTATTACATTTAATATGCCTGCAGCAGCTCCCAAAAAAAAGAAAGTTATTATTAACCAGGGTTTAGTATCAAACCAGCTATCTAAAATAAACCCAATTATTGTCCCAACTGCTACTGCAGCAACAAGTTCTGTGCCTAATTTAAAGGCGTTACCCATAAATGAACCTTTTTTTTCATCTAAGTCCTGTACTTCTTTTTTTATTTTCGATTTTGCAATTTTTAGGCGAGTTTTAAAGTCTTCAGGAATTGTCATTATTGTAATTACGCTACTAACTCTTCCGCTCTTTGTAAATCAACTGAAACTAGTTGGCTAACGCCTTGTTCGGCCATAGTAACTCCATAAAGCCTATCCATTTTTGACATTGTTAGAGCATGGTGAGTGATTATTATAAATTTTGTATTGGTAATTTTTGTCAACTCATCTAATAAATTACAGAATCTTGTAACATTTGCATCGTCCAAGGGCGCATCTACTTCATCTAAAACGCATATCGGTGAAGGATTTACCAGAAATACCGCGAAAACAAGAGACAAAGCAGTTAAAGCTTGTTCTCCTCCAGATAACAAAGTTATTGATTGAAGTCTTTTTCCAGGAGGAGAAACAAACATTTCTAAACCTGCCTCAAGAGGATCATCTGAGTCAACTAATTCTATTTTAGCTGTACCTCCATTGAAAAGTTTTGTGTAAACCTCATTAAATTTTCTATTAACTTTAGTGTATGCATCAAGCAATCTCTCTCTACCTTTTTGGTTTAATTCATCTATGCTTGTTTTTAGTTTTACTATAGCCGAATAAAGATCTTCTCTTTCGTCCTCCATCTTTTTAATTTCAGTCTCATATTTTTTAGTTTCTTCATCCGCTCTTAGATTAACCGAACCAAGTGAGTCTCTCTTTTTTTTTGTTTTTTCAATTTTATCTATTTGTTCTTGAATAGTTGGCAAGCTTTCACCTTCTAATTCATGTAAATCTGAAAAAGCCAAGATAGATGATTCGCTCTCAATATTAAGATCATTTTTGACTGAGTATAATAAATCTTTTTTTCTATTTTCAATACCTTCAATAGTTGCTTCATTTCTAGCTTTGTTTTCTTTAAGTCCTGTAAGTTTAACCTGAATTTCTCTTATATTTTCGTTGATTGCATTGTATTTTTTCTCAGCCTCTATCAATTCAATTTCAATTTCTTGATTTCTTTTTTTGGTATTTTCAAGATTTTGTAAATTTTGACCTTTTGATGTAGCGATACGCTCAGGATTTTTCTGATTATCACCCAACTCTAATTCTATTTTGTTTTTTCTATCATTTAATTCTGATATCATTTTCTCAGAATTTGTTTTAAGATTTCTCCAATTTTCTAACTCAATACTTATATTTTTAATCCTCTCTTTTCTTTTAATAGAGTCACTCTCTATAGATTTATTTTTCCCGTATTTTTCAGCATAATCTTCTTGAGAAAGAGTAATTTTCTTCACAAGTTGTTTTAGATTTTTAAACGTTTCTTTAGAAAGTTTTATATCTTTATCTATATCTTCTTCAATTTGATCTAACATTAAATCTAATTGATTTTGTAATTGATTGAGCTGTGATTTTGATGAAAGAAGCTCTTTTGAAGAAGTAGTTTCAACTTCCAAAAGTTTATTTTCAGTATTTAATAAATCTTCTTTTTCCTTTGATATCCTTTTCTCATTAAGATCCGCATCAAGAGATATACTCTTTTCACGTTCTAAATCAGAGTTTACTGTTTTGAATGATTTTTCAAGTTTTTCTTGAAGAGCCTTAACTCTAGTTTCCTCTCCGACAAGATTTTTTATATCTAAATTTATTTTTTGAAGAGCTGCAGCACTTTCCATTTTTTTGTCTCTTAAAGGAGCAAGCTTTTTATTTTCTTCATCTAGTAAAGTGTTGTTATGATTAAAATCAATATTAATAGCGCTTATCTCATCATCGAGCTCACTTAATTTTTCTGAAATTTGTTTTTTATCCTTTTCTATTTCTTTAATTTTTAAAAAATATAACCCAGCTTCTATTTTTTTAATCTCTTTAGAAATTTCTTTATATCTGGTAGCTTCTTCTGCTTGCTTTTTTAAGTTATCAAGCTGTTTTTGTTGTTGTCTCTTTAACTCATCTGCTCTCTTTAGATTATTTTCAGCTGCATTTAATCTCGTTTCTGCCTCTTGTCTTCTAGCGTGAATACCAGAAATACCTGCTGCCTCTTCAAGAATTGTTTTTCTTTCAATTGGTTTAGAAGTTACTAGTTGACCTATTCTACCTTGGCTAATAAGAGAAGGTGAATGAGCACCCGTTGAGAGGTCAGCAAAAAAAGTTTGAACGTCTCTTGCCCTAACTTCTTTGTCGTTTATGTAATATTTTGAACCTTTATCTTTTTCAATTTTCCTTTTAATTGATATTTCTTCAAATTCTTTATATTGAACTGGACCACTTTTTTCTAAATTGTCTAATAATATTTTTACTTCTGAAATATTCTTTGAAGGAAGATTAGAAGTTCCAGAAAATATTACATCTTCCATCCCAGAGCCCCTCATACTCTTTGCAGAATTTTCTCCCATACACCATCTTAATGCTTCAACAATGTTGGATTTTCCACAGCCATTCGGCCCAACTATGCCAGTTAACCCTTTTTCAATCAAAACAGTTGTCTTTTCCGAAAAAGATTTAAAGCCTGTCATTTCTAAATTTTTAAATTTCATCTAAAGTTTTTTTTCTATAGCTTTTTTAAATTGATTATAATTAACTTTACCAGTGTATTTTTTTTCATTGATAATAATAGTTGGAGTAGACTCTATTTTATATTTATTTTGAGCATTAATTCTTTGATTTAAAATTTCATCTTGTGCTTTGTCATTCTTTAAACAATTATCCATTTTTTCAATTTCAAAATCAATTTCTACCCCAACTTTTTTTAATAATTCATTTATTTTATTAATGTCTGATCCGACTGCCCATTTTTTTTGTTCTTTATAGTATTTACCCAATAGCTCAAATTTTTTCTTATTATCATTATGACACCTAACCACTATCTCAGCATTCAATGCTGCTAAATCTAACGGGAATGCATGGTGTTCAAATCTTACTAAACCTTTATCGATAAAATCGTCTTTTAAATTATCGAATATTTCAGCATGAAAATTTGCACAATGTGGACAAGTCAAAGATGAAAAAACTTTAACGACGACTTTAGCATCAGGATTACCAATACTTAGAACTTTACCTTCAGCGTTAGTTGAAAATATGATTACAAATAAAAATGATATTTTTAGAATGTATCTACCTATTTCTCTCATTGTAAGCTTTCAATAAACTATTTAAAGACCCTTTTAACTGATTGTCATTTACTTTATTTATTTTTTCCTCAATTTTATTAATATTTTTTAGTTTTGGAAAACTTTTACGATTTTTTACCACTTTATCTCGAACAGTTTTTAATGTCACGTTACTAATATATTTATAGCCAAAAAAACTATTAATTTTATCGATAATTTGGTTTTTTTCATATTCAACCTCAAGTTCTTTACCGTGTATGACGTTCAAAACCAAAGTGCTATCTTTCATTTCTTTTCCCATTTTCACAGTGACCGGATAACATGCATCAGAAATTTTTTTACTAACCATACGGGTCCAGTTATCAACTATATTTGAGTAGTTATATCCATTTTTTTTTAAATGTTTTTTTAAAGTTTTTGGAATAGAATTTGAAAAGGGACGAAGTCCTTGCATGAAAGTTGACGATTTATTATTATTTTTATTATGCATATTGACAAGACTTTACCAAAAAAAATTTTAGCTTGGTACGATAATAGCAAAAGGAAACTGCCTTGGCGTGTTGGCAAAAAATCACCTAAAAAGCTGTATTATAGGCTTTTAAGTGAGTTTATGTTGCAGCAAACTCAAGTAAAAACCGTTATTCCTTATTTCAATAAATTCACGAAAAAATTTAAAACGATTAAAGCTTTATCAAAAAGCAATGAGAGAGAAATCTTAAAAATGTGGGAAGGACTTGGTTATTATAGAAGAGCAAGAAATCTTTTGGCATGTTCTAAAATTTTGGTACAAAATTATAAATCTAGATTACCAAGATCAATAATTGAAATAAAAAAACTTCCAGGAATAGGGGACTATACCGCAAATGCATTATTAGGATTAGTTTATAATGAACCAAGAATAGCAGTTGATGGAAATGTAAGAAGGGTATTCTCAAGAAATTTAAATATTGAAGAAAATAAAATAAATTTCGATAAATTTATTGAAAAAAATAAAAAAAAATTCTTTATTACGAAACGAAATGATGATTTTGTCGAGGCTTTGATGGAATTTGGCGCATTAATATGTAAACCAAAAGACCCAAACTGTCTTACGTGTTGTTTGAATAAAACATGTAAGTATTTTAAATCTAGTAAGAAAATTAAGAATATAAAAAACAAAATGATTAAAAGTAAAAACTATGATATTTTTTGTTATATCAATACAAAAAAACAAATTGCATTAACGAAAAATAATCAAATTAGCTTTTTGAAAGACTTTAACATACCTGAAATAAAGGAGACTAATAATATCTCAAATAATCAAAATTGGATATTTCTTAAAAATTACAAAAATTCGATTTCGAACCTGAAACTAAATATAAATTTATATTATAAATTTTCAAAAAAAATTCCGCGTACGTTTAATTGGTATTCTTTAAAAGAAAATAAAGAATTCATTCCAAGTTTTACAAAAAGAATATTTAGGCAAGTATCAACTTTATTTTAATGAAAAAAAAAATAGCAATTATCGGCTCGGGTATAGCAGGTTTAACGCTTGCTAATTTAATAAAGAAAGAATCAAATCATGAATTTATGTTGTATGAAAAACTGGAAAGTTTATCACTTGATGATGGGTATGGAATTCAACTTTCAACAAATAGTATAAAAATTTTAAATAAAATTGGATTTAGTAAAATAAACGATAAGAAAATATTTCACCCTAAAGGGGTCGACTTTTACAATATCCAAAATAAAAAAATTTGCGATTTAGATTTGACACAATTTAATACTGAACAGAACAAATATACGACACTTCAAAGATCAACTTTAATAGAGTTTTTGAAAGATGATATTTATACGCAACACCTTAGATTTGGAAAGAAAATAAAAGAGGTTTCTGAACTTAAAGGTAAAGTGCTAATTAAATTTGAAGATAACACTAATGATCTTGTCGACATAGTTGTAGGAGCTGATGGTATTTTCTCAAATACAAGATCCTTTTTTGAAAAGAAAAAAAATGAACCGAAATTTAAAAAAGCTGTAGCTTTACGAATAATACTTAAAACAAAATCTGAGTTGAATATTGATGAGGAAAAAATAAGTCTCATGATGGGAAAAAATTGCCATATTGTGATTTATCCGGTAAATCAAAATAAAGAGCTTAATCTTGTCTGTATTATAAGAGATAAAAAGTACGATCCAGATAATATTAAAACATTGGTTAATAAAGTTGTCACTCAAAATTCTAATTTAGAAAAAGTTTTTGAAGGAGATTTAAGATCTTGGCCTTTATATTTTACACCTAAAATACTTCCGTCTACAAACAGCAAAGTTTTTTATATTGGAGATGCTTTTAATGGATTTCTACCAACTTTAGCTCAAGGCGCAGGGCAATCGATAGAGAGTGCCTACGAGTTATTTAATTTAATCAAAGACGATAAAGCAGAAATTCAAAATATTTATTTTAAAGAGAGATCAAGAAGAGCAAAGATAGTAAAGAGAAGATCGAATATTAATTTTTTTGCTTTCCATTTTTCTAGCTCAATTATGCAAACATTAAGAAACTTTTTCATGAAGTTTCTTGTTAAAAGAAAAAGCTTTGTTAATTCTTATTTAGGAATAGTTTATAAAAATTAAATTTGTTTGCCCGCAATAAATTTTTGCCTTAAATTATCAATCAGCACAGTCGATCCGTTTAAATTATAATGCCAATAAGTCCAACCATTATAACTTTCTGCCCCCATTATTTTTGCTGCGATTTTATGTATTGATCCCTCTGTATCCTTATATTTTATACTTCCATCGACCATTATTTTTGCATTAATCTTTTTCTTTTGATCAAACAAAGATGTTCCAGGTTTAATTATTCCTAATTCTACAAGTGAACCAAAAGGTATTCTAGGCTTTGATTTATTATTTTCAATAGTATCTAGGTAGTCATCAGCTATTGTTTCGGTCTTGTTAATTCTTTTTTTAGCTGCTTCGAAATATTTTTTATCTTTTTCAATCCCATAATAATTTCTACCTAATTTTTTAGATACGACAGCAGTGGTTCCTGTGCCTAAAAAAGGATCAAAAACAGCGTCACCTTTATTAGTAGTTGCTAATACAATTCTATGAAGAAGAGCTTCTGGCTTTTGCGTAGAATGTATTTTTTTTCCATTTTTCTTTAGTCTCTCTTTTCCATTACAAATAGGCAATATCCAGTCCGATCTCATCTGCAAATCATCATTTAAACACTTGAGAGATTGATAATTAAAAGTATATCTAGATTTTTTAGTCTTTGATGCCCAAATAAGGGTCTCGTGTGCATTAGTAAATCTTGTTCCTCTAAAATTTGGCATTGGATTATTTTTTCTCCAAATAACATCGTTAAGCAACCAATAACCTAAATTTTGTAAATGATATCCTAATCGAAAAATATTATGATAAGAGCCTATTACCCAAATAGATCCATTATCCTTTAAAACTCTTTTGCATTCTGTTAACCAAGATTTACAAAATTCATCGTAATGTTTGAAACTATTAAATTGATCCCATTTGTCATTAACACCATTTACTTTGCTAGAATCTGGACGTGTTAATTTTTCACCAATTTGCATGTTGTAAGGTGGATCAGCAAAAACTAAATCAAAAGTTTTGTCTGGAATTTTTTTAAGTTCCTTTAAACAATCACCATTAATAATTTTGTTAGAAAATTTTAACATTTTCTTGATTCAACTTTAAATTGAATCAAGGGTCAAACGATTTAAGAAAAAAAATGAGTCTTTTTGTGTTTGAGATTCTTAACTCGACAATATCTTGTGTATCGGTTTAAAACCTTTTCTATGGTGTGAGGTAACACCATATTTTTTTAAACCTTCAAAATGAGCTTTAGTGCCATATCCAAAATTTCTATCCCAGGCATAATTAGAAAATTTTTTAGATAATCTTATCATGAATCTATCTCGGTAAACTTTTGCAATAATTGAGGCTGCACTTATGACTTTAATTTTTTCATCTCCATTTATAATTGTTTTATAATTTTTTAGACCCTTTGGAGCAAAATTCCCGTCTATTAAGGTTAAACCTGGTTTTATTTCAAGCTTTAAAATTGCTCTCTTCATAGATAGTAAAGATGCTTGTAAAATGTTTAAATTTAAGATTTCTTCGACAGAGGCAATTCCCAGTGCATAATAAGAATTTTTCTTAATATGCTCAGAAATTTCCTTTCTTTTATTAAATGATATTTTTTTTGAGTCCTTTAAAAGATTTAAGTTTATACTTTTCTTAAGTACAACAGCAGCAGAAACTACTGGACCTGCAAGGCAACCTCTACCTACTTCGTCTACGCCAGCTATTATCAATTCTTTCAATTATATATTGAGTTTATTTTTCTTTTCTCTAATCATTTTTAAATCAATCCAGGCCATTTTTTTTTGAGCTGGTTGCCTCATTAAAAACGCAGGGTGAAAAGTAATTATCACTGATGTTTTACAACTTCCAAATTTTTTTTCTATCCACTTTCCTCTCATTTTAGAAATAACAACATTATTCCCAATTAGCGCATTCATAGCGGTACTACCAAGTAGCACAAGTATTTTTGGGTTAATGATTTCAATATGTTTTGTGATAAATGGCAAATATCTTCTAATTTCTTCTTCTGTTGGCTTTCGATTCTCAGGAGGTCTATAATTTACAATATTAGATATATATACTTTTTTTCTATCTAAATTAATTGCCGCCAACATTTTATCCAGTAACATCCCGGCTCTTCCGACAAAAGGCAAACCCTCCTGATCCTCGTTAGCACCCGGGGCTTCGCCTACTAACATAATTTTCGATTTAGGATTTCCATCACAGAATACCATGTTCTTTGCTTGTCGTTTAAGGTTGCAGTTTTTCAGTTCAATAATTGAGTTTTTTAATAGTTCTAAGTTATTGGATTTATCCTCTGATATCTCAAAATTATCTTTTTTATATCTGTTGATTGCCTTATTATTAAAAATTAAATTATGATTAATTAATTTATAATATTGTATTAATTTAATTGAATTAGACATATTTTTTTTAAACATAAATTATGAATATTTTTGCACTAATTAGTAAGATTATAGGACATTTATTATTTGTCATTATTTTTATTTTTTTTTCCACACTTCAAGCAAAAGAATACAAAAAATTTAGTAAAGCAGACTTTGTCTCAGATTATTTTTCTGGAATATTGCTTTTAAATCAAAGTAAATATAATGACTCGTATAAATATTTAAAAAAATTAGATGGTTTGGAGGAGAGTCATCCAACATTTTCATCAAAATATCTTTATTCATTAGTTAACTCAGGAAATTTTTCTCAAGCAGTAAGTTTTTCAAAAAAGCTGGATAGGGAGAACAAAGGTAGTTTTGAAAGTGATTTGATTATAGGCATATACTATCTTAAAAAGTCAAAATACGAACTTTCTAGTAAATATTTTTCAAAAGCAAAAAAAAGTAATTCAAGAACACTACTGGATAGTTATATTGCCGATAGTCTAAATAATTGGTCATACATGAGGAATAATGACTTGAATGGTGCTTTAGCAAAATTAAATCAGCTTGATGATCGATTTGAAAATTTAAAAAAGATACAAGCTGTTTTTTTAAATTGTTTTTTTAAAGGCAAAGATACCAAAATTACTTTTGAGAAACTTATCTCAAATAAACAAACAGATTTTTCAAGATATCATTATTTTTATGCAAAATTTTTAAATAGTTCTGGAGAAAGAGAAAAAGCAAAAAAAATTATTTCTGATGCATTAATTAAATATCCAAGAAATTTATTACTTAATCAGTATAAAATTGACTTAGAAAGTTTAGAAAATAGTTTTAATTTTGACTGTGAAAACGAAACAGATGTAGTAGCTGAAATTATTTATATAGCTGCAAATGCTTTTTCTTCTCAATCCATGTTTCCGCTGTCCAATTTTTACTTAAATTTATCAAAATATCTGAATAATAATTTTTACGCATTTGATACTTTGCTAGCTGAAAATTTTTATAAAATTGGTGATTATTTAAATGCAAAAAAAATTTACAAAGGTTTGATAAATAAAGGTGCGGCTTTTGAGTGGTATTCAAACAAACAAATTTCAAGAATTTTATTGAAAGAGAAAAAAAAAGATAAGTCACTCAAACTTTTAAAAGAGTCTTATGATGCACTTCCTAATAAAGGAGTGTACGAAACTTTTGATTATGCAGAATTTTTAAAAAATAATGAAGAATTTAAAAACTCGATTAAATATTATAGCGAAATTTTAAAAAAAATTGACAACGAGCATCCTCTTTTTCCTGAGGTAACTGACAGCAGAGGAGTTTCATATGAAAGAACAGGAAAATGGGACAATGCTGAAAAAGATTTACTTTCTTCTTTAGAGGCTAGTCCTAATCAAGCTTACGTAATTAATTATCTTGCTTATTCTTGGATTGAGCAAGGTGTAAATATTGAAAAATCATTAAAAATGTTAGAAAAAGCAAATCAATTAAAATCTAACGATCCTTATATTATTGACTCGCTTGGCTGGGCTTTATTTAAATTAAAAAGATTTGAAGAGTCAAAAGAATATCTTCAACTTGCATTAAGATTAATGCCAGCAGATCCAATCGTAAATGATCATTATGGAGATGTTCTTTGGAAAAATGGGAATAAACTCCAAGCTAGATATTATTGGAATAACGTTTTGCAACTAGAAAATACAGAAAAAGATTTAAAAGATAAAGTTAAAGAAAAATTAGTAAAAGGTCTTTAAAGAATGATCTTAAAATCATTTGCTAAAATAAACTTATCTTTGTTGGTCAATAAAAAATTGATTGGTGGACTTCATGATCTTCAATCTATCTACTGTTTAATAAATCTATTCGACAAAATATCAATAAAAAAGATTAAAAATAAAAAAAAAGATAAGATTTTAATTAAAGGCCCATATTCTAAATATGTAAGTCAATCTAACAACTCAATAACTAAAACATTAGATTTAATGAGGAAATCAAAACTTATTTCCAATTTTTATTCGATAACAATAGATAAAAAAATTCCTGTATTTGCTGGTTTGGGAGGAGGCAGTAGTAATGCGGCTACAGTAATTAAATTTCTAATTAAAAAAAATTTAAGAAAAAAAATACTTAACCTTTTCACAAAGCAAATAAGTTCTGACCTTAATCTTTTTCTTTATGACCAAGGATATCTTAAAAATCTCCATAAAGTTTATAAAATAAAGAAAAAATATAATCTCAATTTTTTGTTAATTTATCCTAATATTAAAAGTTCAACAAAAAAAGTTTATTCAAGTCTAAAAAAATATTCAAAAAAAAAAGTACTCTCTTCAAAGCATTTTAAGTCTAAAAGTAAAATTATAGACCATTTGATAAATTCAAAAAATGATCTTCAATTAGTTGTTGAAAAAAAACACCCTATTATTCGTGAATTACTAATTGATATAAGAAAAATAAAGGGTTGCTATTTTTCACGAATGACAGGTTCAGGATCTACTTGTTATGGTTTGTTCACAAATGAAAATAGTTCAAAAGTCGCACTAAAAAAAATTAAGAAAAAATACCCTAAATTTTCATTTTTAACTGTGAAAACTATTTAAATTTATTTATTTATGATATATCAGTCATTTGTAATTGGGGCATAGCCAAGCGGTAAGGCAGCGGTTTTTGATACCGCCATCCTAGGTTCGAATCCTAGTGCCCCAGCCATAGATTTATGCTTAATCTAAGTTTTAATTTTTTTAAAAATATCAAGAGTTTTATTTTTCCTTTTTATAGAAACAAAGATTTAAAATTTATTTTCACAAAATTACAAGAATACATTCCTGAAGATAAAGTAGCTGCAAGATTTGTAGGTGGTTGCGTAAGGAAGTATCTCACAAATGAAAAAATAGATGACATTGATATTGCAACAATTTTAACAACAGATCAGATCAAAGAAAGATTCAAAGATACAAATCTAAAAGTTATTGATACAGGAGTTAAACATGGAACTGTCACTATTGTGTCCGAAAACCACAAAGTTGAATTAACAACCTTAAGAAAAGACGTCAAAACTGATGGAAGACATGCAGAGGTAGAATATACTAATAGTTGGCAAGAAGACTCTGAGAGAAGAGACTTCACAATTAATGCAATTTATATGGATATCAATGGAAAACTTTATGATCCACAGATGGGTACAGTTGATCTTAAAAATAAAAATATCAAGTTTATTGGAGACCCGCAAAAAAGAATAGAAGAGGATTATTTAAGAATTGTAAGATTTGTAAGATTTAAAATTATGTATGATATTGCTGTTGAACCAACAACTAGTGATGCGATTAAACAAAATCTGGACGGTATCCAAAAAATCTCAAAAGAGAGAATTTTAATTGAATTACTCAAAATTTTAAGTCTAAAAAACTTTTTAACAATTAATCAAAGTAGTAATTTGAGGGAAATATTTTCAATGATATTTCCTGAATTTTTGTATTTGAACAGATTAGAAAGACTTAAAAAGATATATCAATACTCAGAAGTAAACGTAGATATTTTACTAGCAGTGATGCTAATTGATGAAAAAGAAAATCATGAATATTTTATTCACAAGTATAATGTGTCTAATAAGACTAAGGAGACCTTGGAAAAATTTAATAAAAATTTAATAAAACTCAAAAATGATAAAGAATTTTTTGAAAAAAATTTAATTAAAAATGCTTATTTTAATGGAAAAAATCACTTAGTAGCTCTTAATTTAATTAACTTTTCAATAAATTCAAAAGTGAAAATAAACGATTTTACTAAAAATCTTAATAAAATTTTAAAAATTAAAATACCTATATTTCCAATAGATGGCGAGAACCTTAAGCAAAAAGGGATGCAGGAGGGACAGACTTTAGGAATTGTTTTAAAAACTTTAGAGAAAGAGTGGATAAATAATAACTTTAAAATTTCAGATGAAAGGGTCGAAGAGATAATAAAAGTAAATTCAAATTAAATGTATTCAACATCAAGGATTTCAAAGTTTCTCTCCCCAGATGGTGTTGTTACACTTATCATTTCACCCTTGTTTTTACCTATAAGAGCTTTTCCGATTGGACTTTTAAAAAAAATTAAATTCTTTTTTATATCTGCTTCATCTTGGCCTACCAATCTATAAGAAATTTTTTTATCTGTTTCTAAATCTTGAACTTTTACAGTCGATCCGAAAATAACTTTTCCATTATTTTCTATTTTAGTGACATCAATTACATTCGCTCTCGCAATAATATCATTAATTGCAATTACCCGGCTTTCAATTAATGCTTGTTGCTCTTTTGCTGCATGATATTCAGCGTTCTCTTTTAAATCTCCATGTGATCTTGCTTCAGCTATTGCCTCTACAATTTTTGGTCTCTGAATATTTTTTAGATCTTCTAATTCTGTTTTTAAATTTTGAAGACCGCTTACTGTAATTGGTTCTTTTTCCATGACTATTTCCACTTTGCTTCAGGCGGAAGTGACATTAATATTGAGTCAATATTTCCCCCCGAGTTTAATCCAAACTTTGTACCTCTATCGTACAATAGATTGAACTCTACATACCTTCCGCGTTTGAAGAACTGTTTTTCTTTATCTTTGTTTGTCCATTTAAATTTTTCTTTTCTCTTTATAATTTTTTTTGAAATATCTATAAAAGAAAGTCCAAGTTCTCTCACAAACTTAAAGTTTTTAATCCAATCTTTGGTTTCATAGTCGAAAAAAATACCACCAATGCCTCTAGCTTCTTTTCTATGTGGTAAATAAAAATATTCATCACACCATTTTTTGTATCTTTTATAATTCTTTTTATTTTGCACACATACTTTTTTTAATTCATCATGTATCATTTTTTTTTCTACTAGATCTTTATAACTTGGAGTTGCATCCATCCCTCCACCAAACCACTCTTTAGAGGTTACTATAAACCTAGTGTTGAAATGTATCGCAGGCATTTTAGGGTTTCTCATATGAGCTACCACAGAAACTCCTGATGCCCAATATTTACCTTTCTTTTCAGCACCTAATATTTTTGATCTGAATTGTTTAGGAAAAATTCCTGAAACGGTAGATTTATTAACTCCAACTTTATCAAATATTTTTCCATTTGATAACAGAAATGAAGTTCCCCCACCTTCTTTTTTTTTATTTTTACTCCAATCTCTTTTTGAGAATTTTACTTTATTTTTTTCAAGATATTCAAATTCTTTACAAATTTGAATTTGTAAATATGAAAACCAGCTATCAGCCATTTTTTTTCTAAAATCAGGTGTTATCATTTAAGCAAATTATTTTGCCTTAAAGCTTCAGCAGCTACTATCGCAACACTTATTGCAACATTTAAAGATCTAGTTTTTTTGTTCATAGGTATTTTTATTTTATTTTTGAGCATTTTATGTATCTCTTCTGGAACCCCAGCACTTTCTTTTCCAAATAAAAGCATATCATTCTTTTTGAATTTAAACTTATGATATAATTTTTTTGCCTTAGTTGTCATTAAAACTATTCTTGATTTCTTATATTTTTTTTTAAATGCCTCAAAGCTATTGTGACGAACAATCTTACTTAAGCTAGCATAATCCATGACTACTCTTTTAAATCTGCGGTCGTTTAAATTAAAACCACATGGTTCTATTAAGTGAATATTCAAACTCAGACAGGCTCCAAGTCTGATTATTGCTGCAGTATTTTGAGGGATATCAGGTTTATAAAGTACTATGTGCATTATTTAAGCTTAATTTATGTGTCATTCTGACCCTAGAAATCTTAATAATATGGTTTTATTTAATATTTACATTATAAGCACTTACATAAATGAGCAAAGAGGAAAAAAAAGTTAATAGAAGAGATTTTTTATTTACAGCTAGCTATACAGTTGGAGCAGTAGGTGTCGGAGCAGTAATTTGGCCGATGATTGACCAAATGAATCCTGATAAAGCTCAACAAGCCTTAGCTACGACAGAAGTTGACATTAGTAGTATTGAACCTGGTAAATCTATTACTGTTTTATGGAGAGGAAAACCAGTATTTTTAAAAAGAAGAACTTCAGAGGAAATTGCTGAGGCCAGAGCAGTAAAGTTGGACGATTTGCCTGATCCTCAAAAAGATGAAGATAGAGTAAAAGAGGGTAAAGACGAGTGGTTGGTAATGTTAGGCGTTTGTACACATCTAGGATGTGTGCCTTTAAAAGACAAAGGCGATTTTAATGGTTGGTTTTGTCCTTGTCATGGTTCACACTATGATGTATCAGGCAGGATTAGAAAAGGACCAGCGCCGACGAACATGGAGATACCAAAGTTCGAATTTGTTGATAACAACACAATTAAAATTGGATAAGAAATTATGAGTGAACACGAATACGTACCAAAATCTAAAGCAGCTAAATGGTTTAACGACCGTTTACCATTGCTTACTCTCGG
The DNA here is from genome assembly GCA_902590505.1 of uncultured Pelagibacteraceae bacterium. Lineage (GTDB taxonomy): Bacteria > Pseudomonadota > Alphaproteobacteria > Pelagibacterales > Pelagibacteraceae > Pelagilacustribacter. Next base: position 10,094 of record CACIWZ010000002.1, on the reverse strand, counting down.
AGCACACCTTACGGATTATCCTACTCCAAAAAATTTAAATTATTGGTGGACCTTTGGGGGAATTTTAACTTTTTGTTTGATAACTCAAATTGTTACTGGGATTGTTTTAGCAATGCATTATGTGGCTCATGCAGATTTAGCATTTGCAAGTGTAGAACACATAATGAGAGACGTTAATTATGGATGGTTAATTAGATACATTCATAGTAACGGAGCATCGATGTTTTTTTTAGCAGTTTATATTCATATTTTTAGATCTTTATTTTATGGATCATATAAATCACCGAGAGAAGTTATTTGGATTATTGGTCTTATGATTTATTTATTAATGATGGCCGCTGCTTTCATGGGCTATGTGTTGCCTTGGGGTCAAATGAGTTTCTGGGGCGCTACAGTAATAACTAATTTATTTAGTGCGATCCCATTAGTTGGAGATAGTATAACAACTTGGTTGTGGGGAGCATATTCTGTAGATAATCCAACACTAAACAGATTCTTTAGTTTACATTATTTAATCCCGTTTTTAATTTTAGGATTAGTAGTTTTACATATTTGGGCTTTACATGTTCCAGGAAATAATAACCCTGTAGGTATTGATATAAAGAAACCGTCTAAAGATACAGTTCCATTTCATCCTTATATAACAATTAAAGACGCTTTCGCACTTTTAGTTTTTATGATCATATTCGCTGGTTTTGTTTTCTTTACTCCAAACGTTTTAGGACATTCAGATAATTATATTCCAGCAAATCCATTAGTTACTCCTGCTCACATAGTACCTGAATGGTATTTGTTACCATTTTACGCAATTTTAAGATCTGTCCCTGATAAATTAGGTGGAGTGATTTTAATGTTCAGTGCAATTTTTATTTTATTTGTCCTACCTTGGTTAGACACCTCAAAAGTTAGATCTGCTGTTTTTAGACCGATTTATAGACAGTTCTTTTGGATATTAGTAATAGACGTTCTAATGCTTGGTTATGTTGGTGCGATGCCAGCTGAAGGAATTTACTTAGTATTAGCTAGAGTAGGAACTATTTATTATTTCTTACATTTTATAGTAGTTATGCCTGTTGTCGGTTATTTGGAAAAAACGGATCCGATACCAATGAGTATTTCAGAACCAGTACTGTCTGGCGGCGCAGAACCATCTTTAGCTAGGAAGGTTAATGATAAAGTCTAATTTAAAACTATTCGTTTTATCTTTTTTGTTACTTATCTCACTTAGACCACTACAAAGCGCTGAAATGGTTGATCCAATTAAAGTGGATTGGAGTTTTAAAGGTTTAACAGGAACCTTTGATAGAGCATCACTACAAAGAGGTTTTCAAGTTTATAAAGAAGTCTGTGCTTCTTGCCATTCAATGCAATATCTTAGCTATAGAAATCTAGGAGAACCTGGCGGACCTGAGTTTTCAGAACAAGAAGTAAAAGCGATTGCAGCTAGTTTCGAAATAGAGGATGGTCCAGATTCTCAAGGAGAAATGTTTACTCGACCAGGAAAACCTTCAGATAAGTTTAAAAGCCCATACCCAAATGTTCAAGCTGCTACTGCTGCAAATGGCGGAGCGTATCCACCTGATATGTCAGTTTTAGTCAAAGCAAGAAAAGGAGGAGCTAATTACATTTATTCGGTTCTTGTTGGTTACGAAGACCCTCCTCCAGGTATAACTCTTGATGAAGGTGTTTATTACAATAAATATATGGCCGGTAATAAGATTAAAATGCCAAATAATTTAATGGATGGATTAGTTGAATATGCAGATGGCACGGAGTCTACTGTTGATCAAATGGCAAAAGATGTAACAACTTTTTTGGCTTGGGCTGCGGAGCCAGAACTTGAAGAGAGACATAAAACTGGCGTTAAAGTAATTATTTATTTAGTACTTTTAACAATTCTTGTTTATTTAAGCATGAAAAAAATATGGTCAAGGATTGACTCTGAAGTATAAAACATCACCATCTTTTACAATATAATCTTTACCTTCGATTCTTAGCTTTCCATTTTCTTTACATTTTTCTGCACTACCATATTTTATAAAATCTTCACAAGATACAGCCTCCGCCCTGATAAAGTTTTTTTCAAAATCGGTATGAATGACGCTAGCTGCTTTTGGGGCAATAGTATTTTTTCTTACTGTCCAAGCTCTACTTTCTTCAGGTCCAGATGTAAAAAAAGTGTCTAATTTTAAAAGATCGTAACCTTCTTTAATAAGTTTATTTAAACCCGTTTTATTTAGTCCAATCTCTTGCATAAAATTTTCTTTTTCAACTTTGTCTAAACCGGAAAGTTGATCTTCAATATCAGCACAAATATTTATTATTTTTTCATTCGGATATTTTTTTTCTACCTGGGTTGTGTAATTATTCCCTGAAGAGAGATTTTCCTCATCTAAATTACAAACTATTATTTTTGGTTTAATACTCAATAAGCCAATACTTGACAAAAACTCTTCTTCTTTTTCGTCATTTACTTTTGCTTCCTCGCCTTTATTTAAAAAAACCAATTTTTCTTCCAAAATCTTTATTTCTTTATCACTAAGGAGTTTTTTTTTACCTTTTTCAAGTTTTTTTTGGATTATGCCTAAGTCTGAAAGTATAATTTCAGTCTTAATCGTTTCCAAGTCATCTGCTGGGTTAATCTTTGAGTTAACATGAGTAATTTTTTCAGAGTCAAAACATCTTACTAAATGTATAATTGCATCCACCTCCCTTATATGAGACAAGAATTTATTGCCTAATCCTTCACCTTTAGAAGCTCCTTTTACCAATCCAGCAATATCTACAAAAGTTATATTTGTATAAATTTTTTTTTTTGAATTTGATAGTTTTGCTAGCTTGTCTAGCCTTTCATCAACGACGTCAACAATACCGATATTTGGATCAATTGTACAAAATGGAAAGTTAGCGGCTTCTGCATTTTTTGACGCAGTTAAGGCATTAAATAAAGTAGATTTACCAACGTTAGGTAACCCAACTATTCCGCATTTAAATCCCATTAAGGTTTTGATTTACTTTACTAGAAAATAGGTCTATTTTTTTTTCAATTAACGTTGGAATTTGCTTAACAATATTTTCAGTTATTTCTTTAATTTTTTCTTCCTCATCTTCCTTAAAATCTTCTAAAACATGATTATTTACCTTCTTCTTTTGTTTTGGATGACCGATACCTATCCTAACTCTAGAATAATCCTTGCCTATAAATTTATCTATTGACTCTATACCGTTGTGCCCCGCGCTTGTCCCTCCAAATTTAGCTTTTATTTTTCCAAAATCTATATCCATATCATCATGAAAAACTATTACGTCTTTCGCATCAATTTTAAAATAGTCAATCAGTTCTTTGATGGCTGTTCCAGAATTGTTCATGAAAGTTAATGGTTTGATTGCGTAAATTTTTTTTTCATCAATATTACCTGTTGTGAGTAGTCCTTTAAATTTTGGCTTTTGTTTAGAAAGCTTAAAATGAGCGTTAATGGCATCAATTATTTTAAAACCAATGTTATGTCGAGTATTTGTATAATTAGAGCCAGGATTTCCTAATCCAACAAGTAAAAGCATTTTAATTATTTCTTTTCAGGAGGTTTTTTTTCTGCAGGTTTTTTTTCTTCAGACTTTTTGTCAGCACCACCGACTTTTGCTTTATCATCTTTTTTCGCAGCATCACCTTCTTTGCTTGCAGCTTCAGCACCTTCTACAGGAGCCTCACCTTCAGCACCTTCTACTGGAGCCTCTTCGGCTGGTTTTTCAGGTTCTTTGATTACAGTTGGAGCTGCAACTGTAGCAACTACGAAATCTCTATCAGTTATTGTTGGAAGAACATTTTCAGGAAGTTTTATTGATGAAATTTTGATGCTCGTACCTATATCTGTTCCAGTTAAATCTACAACAATTTCATCAGGGATTGTTTCCGCTGGACATTTAAGTTCTACTTTTCTTCTAACTATATTTAAAACCCCACCTCTCTTAAGACCTGGAGAGTCTGGGTGATTAATGAATTTTACAGGTATTTCTAAAATTATTTTTTTACCGGATAAAACTCTCATGAAGTCAATATGTATAGGTTCTTCTGATACAACGTTGAAAGCAATATCTCTTGGTATCACTTTTTCTTTTTTTCCATCAACTTCGATTTCCAATACTTTAGATAAAAAGGTGTCAGAGTTAATTATTGTTGATATTTCTTTTTTACTTATTGAGATATTTTGATTTGGATCTTTACCACCATATAGCACCGCGGGAATATAACCGCTCGCTCTTAATTTATTATTTGAGCCAGTTGATGTATTTTCTCTTTTTATAGCTTTCAGATTACTCATAAATTTGCTGAAAGGGTATATAACTCATGTTAATGACTAAAACAAGTATTAATTAAATAAATCCGATACAGAATTAGAATTTGCTATTCTTTTAATTGCTTCTGACATTAGTGAGGCAATAGATAACACCTCAATTTTATTATTATTTTTAATTTTTTGAGAATTATCAATAGTGTCAGTTATTATTAATTTTTTTATTTTTGAATTTTTAATTTTTTTTACTGCGTCACCGCTTAAAACTGCGTGAGTTATAAATACATAAACTTCTGTTGCACCATTTTTTTTTAATGCGTCAACTGCATTCACAATAGTGCCTCCGCTATCGATTATATCGTCTACAATTATACAAGTTTTATTTTTAACATCACCAATTATATTCATGACTTCAGATTTACCAGGCGCCGGTCTTCTTTTATCAATGATTGCTAGATCAGCTTTTATTCTTGTTGCCAAAGCTCTTGTCCTAGCGACTCCGCCCACATCAGGCGATACACAAATAAGTTTTTTTGAATTTAATTTCTTTTTTATATATTTTGCAAAGAGAGGAGCTGTATATAAGTTGTCAACTGGCATATCGAAAAATCCTTGTATTTGCCCTGCATGTAAATCAACTGTTACAACTCTTGTAGCTCCAGCATTAGAAATTAAATTTGCAACTACTTTAGCAGAGATAGATGTTCTTGGGGCAACTTTTCTGTCTTGTCTCGCGTAACCGAAATATGGAATTACTGCAGTAATAGTTTTTGCAGATGATCTTTTTAATGCATCAACTACAAGTAAAAGTTCCATGATATTATCGTTGGCAGGATTTGAAGTAGATTGAATTACAAAAACACTATTACCTCTAATATTTTCATTTATTTCAATGTAAATTTCTCCGTCAGCAAATCTCCTTATGTTTGTATTTATCAGTTTGAGTTTAAGATTCTTTGAAATATCTTTGCTAAGCTTGAGATTGCTAGTTCCAGATAAAATTTTCATGAAATGAGATTACTTATACAATTATTTATAAAAGTTTTCAAATTTAATCTAAATTAACTTTATTGTTGATATAGACCGACCATAATCTCTTTGATTGAGAATTGTAGACCTTCTATAGCTGAAAAAGTTATCCCTTTCTTTAAAAGTATCATGATTTACATGATCAATAACAACATTTTGCTCAGAAAGTTTTTTAGCCACATATTCCCTTAAGTTAAACAACTTTTTATTTCTATTTTTAATTGTAAAGAATTTCCTATTTTTTTTTGATTTTTTTACAAAGTTTTTAAAAAATTTTAAATCAACCTCGTAGCTTTCTTTCCCTATACATGGTCCTATAGTTGCATAGATTTTATTATCAGAATTTAATTTTCTTATTTTTAAAATTGTATTTTTAATAACTCCAGAAATTGCACCTCTCCATCCAGCATGAATACATCCAATAATTTTATTTTTTCTATCATAAATTAGTATCGGTACACAATCTGCAGTTACAACCCCTAAAGCTATCCCTCGCATTTTGGTTACCATTGCATCAGCGCGAATTTTTTTTTTGTAATTATTTTTTTTTATCTCTATTACTTTGTTACTATGCGTTTGATACATTAAAATTAAATGATTATTTTTAACACTCATTTTTTTTGCCACTTTTTTCAAGTTCATAATTATGTTTTTTTTCTTATCTTTAGAGCCTCTTCCACAATTGAGTCCTTTATAAAGTCCCCTTGAAAAACCACCTTTTCTTGAAAAGAAACAGTGTTTTAAGTTGTAAAATTTTTTAAACTTTTTTGAGTAAAACATTATTTAAATCCCAAAAAATTGTTACTTTTAGATTTAAAAGCAAAGATTACTTTAAACAAATCCCCCATAAGCTTTTTGTTTAAAAGCCTATTTAAAGTGGACAACATATAATTTTTTTGTTTTAAATCCATTTTTTTTTCAAGAATTTTTGCTCTTTCAACTATACCCATTTTTTCTAAAAAAAACTTTTGAGTAACAATTTTTTTCACATTCATCTGATTTTTTAAAAAGTATTCTTTTAAAAGGCTAAAATTTACTAAAGAAGTGATATCTGCTTTTCCAACGTTTTTAAAAAAGTCGTCTGTTCTCACTTTTTTATTTTGCATGACCATTTGAATGGTGCTCCTATTGAGAAGTTTAGTATAACCATAATCTATCAGCAAAACTCCCCCTGAAAGTTTCTTAATTTTTTTTACTATTTTGCTCATTTCAAGAATTCCTAATTTTGGAAACTCAATAAATTTGAGATCTTTTAAAACTCTAAAATTTTTTATTTCTTTTATATCTTCTATTTTAGCCCTCTGATAAACTTCTTTAAAACCTTTAACGTGATCCAAGTAACAATATTTTTCTAACAACAATTTTTTTTTATAAGTAAATTGTTTAATTGGTATTGCATCAAAAAATTCATTTCCAAAAAAAATTACTGGACCTTTATTAATTTTATCAAAATTATTAATCCACTTTATCTTTGAGTCTTTTAATTTTTCTTTTTGAATATTTTTAAGAAATTCACTCTTTTCATATAAATAAATATTTATAGAATTAAAAAGATTTGGGAATTTTTTCAATGTATTAACAAAAACTTTTGCAAAGCTACCATCTCCAGGACCGAGTTCTACAAAATTGAAACATCTAGGTTTGCCTAATTCTTCCCATGATGAAACAATCCATATTGAAATTATCTCAGAAAACAAATTTGAAATTGTTGGAGCTGTAATAAAATCACCTGTTCTCCCAAATGGAATTTTTTTTGTATAGTAGCCAATTTTTGGTTTATAAAGAACTGTCTCAACAAATTGATCAAAAGGAATTAATCGATTAGATTTAAAATTTAAATATTCAATATTACAAGTCATTTCTTTTTAAATATAGAATTATACCTGCAAAAATCATAAATGTACTTAGCAACATTCCCATACTTACAAATCCAAAAATATATCCTATTTGTATATCTGGTAGCCTAAAAAATTCTGAAAAAATTCTAAAAACTCCATAATAAATTAAAAATGAAAAAGAACAGTTTCCTATTTTATAATTTTTTTTAAATATTAAATAATTTAAAATAAGGAATAAAATTAATCCTTCTAGAAAGGCCTCGTATAATTGTGAAGGATGTCTTGCAACATTATCTATTTTTGGAAAAATTACTGCCCAATAAACATCCGAAGCTTTTCCTACTAATTCACTGTTTATAAAATTCGCAATACGACCTAAAAAAATTCCAATAGGTGATACACAAGCTATAATATCTAGTAAAAAAAAAGTCTTTATATTATTTTTTTTTGAAAATATAAAAGTGCCAATTATAATACCCAACATTGCACCGTGAAATGACATACCGCCTTGCCAAATTTTAACAATATCAAAAGGATTTTTTAAGTAATAATTCATATCATAGAAAATTACATAGCCAAGTCTTCCACCTAAAATTATTGAAATGATTAAATAAGTAATCAAGTCATCGAAAAGAGTTAAATTAAATTTTTTTTCAAAAGTTTGAAATTTCTTAATTATGATTATTTTGCCGTACCACCAACCAATCAATATTCCAAATATATAAGCCAAAGAATACCATCTGACTTCTAAAAACCCAAAATCAAATAGTATTGGGTCTAAATTATGGTAAAACATATCTACTTATAACATATTTGAAATTAAGATAACCATCAAATAAGATAAGTTATGAGTAATTCTGAAAAAATTTTAAAAACCATATCTAATTTGATTGAAAACGGCATTTTGACATCTCAAGATGTGAGAAAAGAAATATCAACTGATTTAAAATTTAAAAAAGATAAATTAATTAGTAAACTTAACTTAGTTTCAAGAGAAGAGTTTGAAGTATTAAAAAAGATTGTTCAAAAACAAGAAGCCACTATAAAAAAATTAGAAAAAAAAAAAATTAAAAAGGTAAAAAAATCTTAACTTGTAATCCATTAAATTTACTTTTACCTAACTTTATATTTCCGCCATGAGAGTTAATTATATCTTCAACTATAGCAAGTCCAAGACCTACACCTGACTGATTCAAACTTCTGCTTTTATCTAATCTGAAAAATGGCTTAAATACATTTTTATATTGATCATCAGGAATACCTGGGCCATCGTCTTCAATATTGATCACAGCAAGATTTTTACTTTTTTGAGCCTCAACTTGAACTCTTTTTCCGTATGTAAGTCCATTTTGGATAATATTTTCCAATGATCTTTTAAGAGCTGAACGCCTACCTTTAATACTTATAGTTTCAATATTTGAAATTTCTAAATTTTGGTCATCAAATTCGCTTTTAATTTGATTTATTAAATCTTTTAAATCTATATTTACACTTGTTTCTTTTGACTGAGTTTTTGCAAATTGAAGATAATCATTTAACATTTTTTCCATCTCATCAATATCTTTTGACATTTTATTTGACAAATCTTTTTGCTCTAACATAGCAAGCTGTAGTTTTAGTCTTGTTAAAGGCGTTCTTAGATCGTGACTTATACCTGACAACATCTCAGATCTTTGATTAAGATGACGATTAATTCTTTTTGCCATTCTATCAAATTCGTAAGCTGCTTTTCTAATTTCTTGCGCTCCAGATGGTCTAAAATCATTAACATAGTCTCCCTTACCGAATCTTTCAGCTGCTTTAGCAAGTCTTACCAGAGGTTTAGTCTGATTTTTTAAAAATATTAAAGCTATAATAATTAAAACTAATGAAGGTAATGTTGTCCATAGAACAAAAAGTCTAACAGAGGAAGTTGAAACCATTTCTTTAGGCACTAAAAATTTAATAACATCATTTTCAGATTTAATTTTTATTTCAACAGCATTTTTAAATTTCGCAGTATTAAACCAATAATTATTATTTCCAAAAGTTGATTTTAGTTCTCTTCTAAGCGATCTATCCATCGGACTAAATCTTCTTTCTCCGGTGGTTATAGGAAATTTTTCTTGGCTAATACCTATCTCAAAATTAAAATTATTTTTGTAGCTATCTGTAAAAAAGTCTAAATTTTTCTTATCATTTTGATATACCTCTTGTATAGCCTTAAGTTGGGTAACAAGAGACCTAGTGATATTTTTGTTCGCTTTGATCCAGATACTGTCATAAAAAACAATTGTAATGATTAATTGTAAAATAATTGTTGGAGCTGCAACTATTATCAAAGCTCTATAAAAAAGTCTTTTAGGTAAAACTATTTTTAAAAATTTATTCAATCCAAAGAACATATCCTGATCCCCTTATAGTTTGTAAATATTTTGGATTTTTTGGATCACTTTCAAGCTTTTGCCTGAGTCTAGTAACCATTACATCAATAGAACGCTCTTGATTGATCCCGGATATCTTTCCAATCTCTTCTCTTGAAAAAGTTTTGCCAGGATTGGATAACATTTCAATAAGCACTTTTTTTTCTGCATTATTAATTTTTCTAATCTTATTGTTAAAATTTATTGTCATTTTATTAAGATTAATCTCAGCTTGTCCTACGAAATGTTTAGAAGAGAGATCCAATTTATTTTTATTTTTAATAATATTTTTTATTCTTAGCAATAATTCTTTAGGTTCAAACGGTTTTCCAATGTAATCATCAGCTCCAAGTTCTAAACCTTTTATTCTATTTTCTACTTCTCCTTTGGCAGTTAATAAAATAATCGGTACCTGAATTGTTTTTTTTATTTCCTCTGTCAATTCATATCCACTTTGTCCCGGCATCATCACATCTAAAATTAAAATATCAAACTTAATATACTTTAATTTTTCTTTAGCTTCTTCTGCGTTT
>CACIWZ010000001.1 GCA_902590505.1 uncultured Pelagibacteraceae bacterium | reverse complement strand
CTTTAAATTTAATGTTGAACAAAAATAAAAGTCGAAAAGTTCCAAAAGCTTTTACTGGCTTTAGAGGTACTGAGTTAATTGATAAGATAATTGATATTGATCAATCTCCAATAGGTAGAACGCCAAGATCTAATCCTGCCACTTATACTGGAGCATTTGGTCCAATTAGAGAATGGTTTGCTGGTTTACCTGAGTCTAAAGCAAGAGGATACAAGGTGGGCAGATATTCATTTAATGTTAAAGGCGGTAGATGTGAAACTTGCGAAGGAGATGGTGTATTAACCTATGAAATGCATTTTTTACCTGATGTGTTTATCCCTTGCGATACCTGCAAAGGAGCAAGGTATAATCGAGAGACATTAGAAATCAGATTCAAAGGTAAAAATATTGCAGATGTTTTAGATATGACCGTTGATGAAGGTTGTGAATTTTTCGAAAACATACAAAGTATAAAATCGAAATTAATTACACTTAAACATGTTGGGCTTGGTTATATGAAAATTGGTCAACAAGCTACTACATTATCTGGAGGAGAAGCTCAAAGAATTAAATTAGCTAAAGAATTATCAAAAAGACCAACTGGTAGAACTCTTTATATTTTAGATGAGCCTACTACTGGATTACATTCCCATGATATAAAAAAACTTTTGGAAATTTTACAAGCATTTGCAAATACGGGTAATACTGTGGTTGTAATAGAACATAATTTAGATGTTATAAAAACAGCAGATCACATAATAGACATGGGTCCTGAAGGGGGTATTAATGGCGGAAGAATTATAGCTGAAGGAACGCCTGAAAAAGTTTCAGCAGTAAAAGAGAGTTATACTGGTAAATTTATTAGAGATATTATAGGAAATAACTCAATGAAAAAAACTGCATAAAAATAATAATTATGTTATATTGAATCATGACCAATATCTTACAATCATTATCAAAAACAGTTCATCTATCACTAGGAATAGCAATTTTGCTATTAATTGGAATGCACTTTTTTGGAGATGGCTTTGCATTTGATAGATACTTTTTCAGTTGGTTGTTTAGATATATTCATGTTTTAACTGGAATAATGTGGATAGGTTTATTGTGGTACTTTAACTTTGTTCAAATTCCTTCGATGCCAAATATTCCAGATGAACAAAAACCTGCAATTGGAAAAGTTATAGCCCCAAAAGCGTTATTTTGGTTTAGATGGGCAGCATTAGGTACAATAATTTCTGGATTGATAGTTGCTTATCTTCAAGGTTATGTACATCAAGCTATGATACTAGGAATAGGAAGCGGTGATCCTAAATCTACTGCAATTGGAATTGGCATGTGGCTTGGTATTATTATGGCTTACAATGTCTGGTTTGTAATTTGGCCTAATCAAAAAAAAGCTTTAGGTATAATTGAATGCGCACCTGAAGAAAAAGCTAAGTCTGCTAAGACTGCAATGCTATTTTCTAGAGCAAATACTTTATTATCTTTTCCAATGCTACTTTCAATGGTAGCTGCCCAAAATCTATACTAGTCTAAGGAACTATTTTTTCTTCCTCTTTCTCTAATGTTTTATAACTTACTTTAAAAAACTTTAATATTGGTGAAGCAACAAAAATCGAAGAATAAGTTCCAATTATTACACCTAATATCATCGCAAAAGAAAATCCCCTTAAAATTTCACCTCCCAAAGTGTAAATTGAAACTAAAGCTAATAGAGTGGTTACTGAAGTAATAATTGTTCTCGCAAGTGTTTCGTTAATGGATAAGTTAGCAATGTCACTAATACTTATTTTTGTGTATTTAAATAAATTTTCTCGTATACGATCGTAAATCACGACTGTATCGTTCATTGAATAACCTACTATTGTTAGAACTGCAGCAATAATTGACAAATTTATTTCCAGTGATAGCAGTGAAAAAATTCCCAACGTAATAACAACGTCATGGAACAAAGCAATAATTGAACCGACACTGAATTGCCATTCAAATCTTATCCAAATATAAAAAAGCATTGCGGCCAAAGCGAGTGAAATTGCAATAATTGAAGACTCTAATAATTCAGCGCTTACTTTTGGACCTACATTTTCAACTCGTCTAAAATCAATTTCAGCATTTAAATTATCTATTAATTTCTTTTTAATTTCTGGGATCAATTCATTATTATTAGACTCTTTTTGTTCAACTTTAATTAAGTAATCTCCATCTATTCCAAATTTCTTTACATTTACATCACCTAAATTCATCGAACTTAAGGTGTCCCTTATAGATGAAGCTTTTATTGATTTTTCAGTCCTTAGTTCAATTAAAGTTCCCCCCTTAAAATCAATGCCATAATTTAATCCTTTAAAAAAAACTAATATTATACTCAGAATAAATAATATTATAGATACAATATTTGCTTTTTTAAATTGTGATACAAAATTAATATTTTTCATCATTATATTTTTATTTCTTTGTTGCTGTTTTTTAAAACTATTAAAGATGTGAGATGTCTAGCTAAAAAGTAAGCAGAGAATAATGTTGTCAATATCCCAATACCTAAAGTAATTGCAAAACCTTTCACCGGTCCAGATCCAAAAGCAAATAATATAATTGCTGCGATTAATGTTGTTATATTTGCATCTAAGACTGTAATTTTAGCTTTTGAATATCCAGAGTCAAATGCATGAATAATTGATTTTTCTGTTTTGAGTTCTTCTTTTATTCGCTCGAAAATTAGTACATTTGCATCCACTGCCATACCTACGGTTAAAATAATCCCTGCAATTCCTGGTAAAGTTAATGTAGCCTCTAGTATGGTAAGGATGCCCACTAGCATAATCAAATTTGCAATCAAAGCAGTATTTGCAACTAAACCGAATAATCTATATTTATAAAGCATAAACAAAATAACTAAGACAAAACCTACGATTAAAGATATTAGACCTGATTTAATTGAGTCTTCTCCTAAGTCAGGGCCAACAGTTCTTTCTTCAACAACTTCTAAAGGGGTTGGTAACGCACCTGATCTTAAAAGCAGAGCTAGATCTGTTGCTTCTTGAAATGTAAAATTACCCGATATCATCCCATTGCCTGAAGTAATTGGTTCGTTAATATTCGGTGCACTTATAATTTTACCATCTAGAACAATAGCTAATCTTCTCCCTACATTATCAGTTGTTGCTCTTCCAAATTTTTGAGATCCAAGTCTATCTAAAGTAAAAGACACTGTGGGTTCATTTTGTTGATTTTGAATACTAGGTTGGGCATCAATCAAATTTTCACCGCTCATTACAATTCTTTTACTTACTTTCAATTTTTCTCCAATTTCTGAAATTAGTTCGTCAACTCCAAATTCTGAATTTTCACTTACTAATCTAAAGTTTAATTGTGCAGTCTTTCCTAAAAGTTTTTTTATTCTCTCTGGATCTTTAAGGCCTGGTAATTCTACTAAAATTCTTTTTTCACCTCTTTGTAAAATGGTTGGCTCTTTAGTGCCAACATCATCAATTCTTCGTCTTACTATTTCAATCGACTGTTTTAATGCAGAATTATTAATAGTAAGTAAGCCGAATTTAGAAAAGTTAATGTCTATATAATCATCTTCTAATTTTTTATAATCTAATTCAAAAGCTCTATAATTATCAATATATGGATTAACAACATTGTCTTTTTTCGAATAAAAAAGTAATTCAAATTTTTCAATATCATTAATTTTAAAAATCAGATTTTTACTACTTATCTTAAAATCTGAATACGTTAGATTATTTTCTTTTAATAGTTTTTTAAGAGGAATAACTTTTGATTGTATCTTTTCCTCTACTAACGAGTCAGAGTTAATTTCTAATAATAAATATGAACCACCCTGCAAATCTAAACCGAGATTAATTTTTTTATCTAAGATGATATTTTCGTTTGTCTGTAGATTTAATAAAGAAAAAATTGAAATAAATAAAAAAATTAGATAAATAAAAATAACGTTTATTTTAGAAAAATTAAGCACGAAAAGTAATTATTTTTTTACTTCTTCTTTTTTAAGTAAGCTAGTTATTGTTGATCTAATAATTTGTACTTTTGTACCTTCTCCAATTATAACTTCAATTCGATCGTCTTCCATAATACGTTCTACCACACCTATTATGCCACCAGATGTAATTACTTCGTCGCCCCTCTTTAAAGACTCAACCATGGCCTTATGATCTTTAACTCTCTTTTGTTGAGGTCTAATTAAGAAAAAGTAAAAAATTACAAATATTAAAATTAAAGGTATAAACTGTGCTATTCCTTGTCCGCTCATGAAAAACAATTATAATATATGAATTAGATAAACAAGTTAAATTTTTATCAAATTTTATCTAAATTATTCATATATTTTTTTAAAATATTTGGAATAGATACTGAGCCATCTTCGTTTTGATTATTTTCCAATAAAGCAATCATTAATCTTCCTACAGCTAGTCCTGATCCATTTAAAGTTGTTACAAATTCATTATTGTTTGATCCTTTAAATTTTGCTCCCATTCTCCTAGCTTGAAATGTGCCACACGAAGAACAGCTAGAAATTTCTCTATATCTATTTTCTGACGGTATCCATGCTTCTAAATCAAAAGTTTTCTCAGCACTAAATCCCATATCTCCTGTTGAAAGTAAAATGACTTGATAAGGTATTTCTAATTTTTCTAAAATCTTTTTTGCACAATTTAACATCCTGTCAAGTTCAGAGATAGAATCTTTAGGTTCCACAATACTTACTAATTCAACTTTGTAAAATTGGTGCTGTCTAATCATCCCTTTTGTATCTTTCCCATAACTACCTGCCTCTTTACGAAAACAAGGCGTAGACGCTACGAATCTTAAAGGTAATTGTTCTTTGTTTAAAATCGATTTTCTCACTAAATTAGTTAAAACCACCTCCGCTGTAGGTATTAAATATTTTCTTTGCTCGGAATTTTCAAATTTAATTTCAAATTGATCTTCTTCAAATTTAGGTAATTGTCCTGTGCCAAACATTACATCTTCATTAACTATCAATGGAGGAGAAATTTCAGTGTATTTAAATTCAGTTGTATGAATATCTAACATGAAATTAATTAGAGCTCTTTCAAGTAAAGCTATCCTATTTTTTAAAACAACAAATCTAGCTCCTGATAATTTGGTTGAAGTATCAAAATCTATTGTATTATCAATTAAACCTATTTCAACATGTGACTTAGGTTTAAAAGAAAATTTTCTAATAGTACCATTTTGACTAATTAATTTATTAGAATTTTCATCTTTTCCAACCGGAACATCTTCCAAAGCCAAATTTGGCATTATATTTAAGAGGTTGTTTATGTTTTTTTGTGAAATTAATTGATTTTTTGAAACTTTAGATATTTCTTCAGAAATCTTTTTTGACTTTTCAAAATTTGATTTATCTTTAGACTTTGATAAAATTTTTTTCTCTTGCTCTAATTTTTCTTTTTCATTTATTAGTTTTCTATTAATATTATCTAGTTTTTCAAATTCATTTATATCTAACTCAAAATTTCTATCGAATAATTTTTTTTTATATAGTTTTAAATTTTTTCTGAGATCTTTTAAATTATGCATTGTCTAGATTTTCTTTTTCTTTTTTTCTTTCAATAAATTTCACTGTAAATATAGATAATTCATAAAGTAATAACAAAGGTATTGCTAGTCCAACCTGTGTTATTGGATCAGGCGGTGTTAAAATTGCTGCTAAAGCAAAGATAATAACAATTACATATCTCCTCCTTTTTTTTAAATAATCAGAATTAACGACCCCTATTCTAGCTAATAAGTTTAAAAGTATTGGAAGTTGAAAACTTATTCCAAATGCAAAAATCAATCTCATTATAAGAGAAAGATACTCATTAACTTTTGCTTCAAGTTGAATAGGTAAAGTTGTATTAGTTCCTAACGTTTCAAATGATAAAAAAACTTTATAGCCAGAGGCATTACTAAATAATAAACCAACAATGCGCCCAACAAGAATAGTATAGGGGTTGATATTAAATATGGTAATAATGCTTTTTTTTCATTTTTATATAATCCAGGTGCAATAAATTTATATATTTGTATTAATAAAACCGGACTTCCTAAAAAAATAGAAGAAAAAAAAGCAAGCTTTATATAAGTAATAAATGTTTCGTGTAACGCAGTAAAAATTAGTCTTCTTGTGCCTGAGTCATCCTTTACAGCTTCAGCATATGGTTGTACCAAAAAATTATAGATATATTCTGCAAATATGTAAGAAATTACAAAAACTATAAAAATGAAAATTAAAGAGTTTAAAAGTCTGGAGCGTAGCTCGATTAAATGACTTGTAAAAGAATTACTATCAGCCATTTTTATCTATGTCTTTTTTATTATTATTATTTTTTAACTCAGATTCATTTTCTAAATCAATTTCTTGGGTTGCAGAAGAAATTTCTCTTTGAAAATTGCTAAATGTATTCTTTATTTTTCCTATATAAGAGCCAATTTTATTTAATGCTATAGGAAATTCTTTGGGACCTAAAACTAATATTGCAATTACTACAATTGATAAGATCTCTAACCATCCAATTTGAGGCATTTTGATTATTTATTTTCAGAGTCAGAGTTTTCCGACTTAGAATTGTCATCTTGATTGTTTGTGGAGCTATCATCAGACATGCCTTTTTTAAAGCTTTTAATTCCTTTAGCTACATCACCCATCAAACTTGATATTTTACCTCGTCCAAAAAGTAAAACTACAAGAACAACTACTATTGCTATTTGCCAGAAACTTATTCCCATAATTAAATATATACAATAAAAAGGGTTAAATAAATATATTTATTTTTCCTCATCAGGAGCTTTTTTTATAGCTTCTTCTATATCTTCATAAATATTCTGTTTTTCAGTTATAGATTGTTCTTTAAAGAATTTTCCAGTACCAAAAATAGACTTGTCTATTGAAGATGTATCGATTAAACCAGCCGACCCTAGTTCATCTATAGTGGGTAAGTCAGACAATTTTTGTATATTAAAATGATTTAAAAAATTTTCAGTTGTTGAATATTGTATTGGCTTACCTGGAACATCTTTACGACCAGCAGGTCTAACCCAATCTAATTCTAATAAAGTTTCAAGTGTATTAGATGCAAAAGAAACACCTCTAATCTCTTCAATCTCTGATCTTGTCACAGGCTGATGGTAAACAATTATTGCTAATGTTTCTATTGTGGCTTTTGATAATTTTTTTTGAGTAGATTTTTGTAAAGCCATAAGTTTTGATAAATCTTCTGCTGTTCTGAATGACCATTTATTTTTTATACAAACTAGATTAATACCTCTTTTTTCGTATATTTTTTTTAGATTTTCTAATATTTTTTTTAGGTCAGTTGAAGTTTGAATTCTTTTTTCAATAGTCTCAATATCGAGCGGCTCAGATGCAGCAAAAAGTATAGCCTCTACTTGTCTTTCAATTTTTGAGGGTGTGGATGGAAAATTTATAATGTTATTTTTTTTTTTATTTTTCATTTGTTTTTTCTAATCATTAATTTATCAAAACTTTTATTTTGGGAAATTGAAACAATTCCTTCTCTAGTTAATTCTAAACTTGCAGCAAAAATTCCAGCTATACCAGTTCTTTCCATATTTTTGCTTAGATAAAATTGCGGTATCAGTTTCATTAAATCTTTCCAATTTATTATTTTATCAAGATTATTTTTTATTTGTTTAATCCCTTCCTCTGTTGTAAATACTGGCAATTTTGGGATACTAATATTTTGAAAAGTTTTTTGCATTTGGATACTTGAGTAAGTTTTAAGTAGTTCATACAAGCTTACGTCATATACTGGAGTGTTGATAGAACGTATACCACCCTTCATCCCTCTAGTAAAAATATGTATACCTAATCTTCTCTTTTTTAACATTTGATCAGATAAAATTCTTATTAATTCTAATTTTTTTAATTGCAATTTTAATTTTTCTGCAACTTCTAAAGCTTTAAAATCATCGGTATCATCTTCTGGAAGTAATAATTTTGATTTTAGATAAGCCAACCAGGTAGCCATCAGTAAAAATTCTGAGGCGGCTTCTAAATTTAAATCTTTTTGACTCTTAATAAAATTTGAAAATTGATCTGCTAATTTAGTTATAGATATTTCAGATAAGTCTACTTTTTGGGTTTTAGCTAAATCTAATAAAACTTCTAAGGGTCCATTATAATTTGGTATGTCAATAGATATATTTTTTAAGTTTTTTGATTCCATAGGAGTTCAATTTTACCCTAAAAATTTATAAAGTTCTGATGTTTTTTTCGAGGTAAATTTATCAATATATGGCAATGATTTTATCAATTTAAAGTTATCTTTTGTATTTCCGGCACAATAAAGGACAAGATTACAACCTGCATTTATTGATTTTTTTGCATTAGTTAATAAATCATATTTTAAAGCTTTCATTGATATGTCATCTGAAATTAAAATTCCTTTAAATTTTAATTTTTTTCTAATTACATCGGAAATAATCTTTTTCGAAAAAGTCGCTACATTTTTTTTATCAATATTAGAATAAAGAATATGAGCAGTCATTGCTAATTTAGCCTTAGATGATTTGAACGGAAAAAAGTCAATTTCATTCAATTTTTTTGTACTTAATGAAACAACTGGCATTTTTTTATGACTATCAGTTTTAGTAGCGCCGTGTCCTGGTATGTGTTTTATAATTGAGCTAACTTTATTTTTTTGCAAATACTTTACTGTTATAATACCAAGTTCTCTTACAATATGTTTATCTTTTGAAAAACTTCGATCTCCAATAATTTTTGAGCTATTTGATCTCAATACGTCAAGTACCGGAATAGAGTTTATATTAATCCCTATATTTTTTAAAAATTTACTTAATGACTCAATATAATGTTTATATATATAGAAGCTAAATCTTTTATTACTTTTATATAATTTACCAAAAAAATTTGCAGATATGTAGTGTTTAAAAATCTTATTGAATCTTGTTACATTTTTTCCTTCCTCATCTATTATTATTGGGAATTTTCGATTCTTAGTATAAAGTTTTATATTATTCGTTAGGTTTTTTAATTGATCTAAAGATTTGATATTTCGTTTAAATAATATAATGCCCCATGGTTTTTCTTTTGCTAAGAGTATCTTTTCAAGTTTTGTTAGACGGGTTCCTTTGATGCTAACAATTAAAGCTTTAATTTTCATCTTTTTTAAACAAATCCCAGAAATTTCTTTTCTTATTATTATTGATTTCATCATCAAAAGAGTCATTAAACTCAACTACATTATTAGTATCATTATCAAGAATTGGTAAATTATTTATTTTTTCATTAATTATTTGATCAATGTTTAAACGATTGTAATTTTTGTTACTTAAATTTTTATTTGAGGAATAATAATTAAAAATAAAGAAGATAAAAATACAGATTAATAATATCATAAAAATGTTTAAAACTTTATACATTACATTTTTTCAGGAAGAGAAACTCCAAGAATATTCATTCCATTTTTAATTACTATTGCAGTCAAGTAAATAAATGCTAGAGTCTCTAATCTTTTGACCTTATCATTATCTAGAAATCTATAATTTTTGTCTTCATTTCCTTTACTCCAATATGAGTGGAAAAGAGTTGAAAGTTCATATAAATAAAAAGGAATTTTATGTGGTTCAAATTTATAAGAAGCTGACTCGATTATTTTCGGCCACTCAAATATTTTTCTTAATATTTTTTTCTCGTATTCATTGGGATTAAATGACCTGTTATCTATTAAAATTTTATCACTTAATTTCTTCTTAAGAGTTCTTATAATCGAATTAATCCTAGCATACGCATATTGTACATAATAAACTGGGTTTTCTTTTGTCTTTTCTTTCACCTTTTCAAAATCGAAGTCTAATTCTGCATCATTACTTCTATTAAGCATCATAAATCTTATAGCATCTTTATTTACCTCGCCTAATAAATCTTCTACTGTAATGAAGTCACCTGCTCTTTTAGACATTTTAAAGGGTTTGCCATTTTTATAAAGTTTTACTAATTGACAAACTTTACAATTAAATTTTACTTTTTTATCGGACAAAGCAGATACAGCAGCAGAAATTCTTTTTATATATCCAGTATGATCTGCTCCAAGAATATTGATTAAATTATCAAATTTTCTATTTATTTTATATGAGTGGTAAGCAACATCATTAGCGAAATATGTCCAAGATCCGTCATTTTTTTGTAAAGCTCTATCTAAATCATCTCCAAATTCAGTTGATTTAAAGATAAGTCTTTTTACTTTTTTCCAATTTTTTGAAGGTTCACCTTTTGGTGGATCAAGATATCCTTCTTTTACATAATTTTTACTTTGAAGTATTTTAATTGTTTTATTTACCAAATCTTTTTTTACAAGTTCCGTTTCTGAAAAAAAATTATCATGGGATATACCAAGATGTTTTAAATCTTTTTTTATTAAAGACATTGATCCTTCTAAAGAAAGTTTTTTAAGTTCTTCAAAGCAATCTTTAAAATTATCAAATTTAATTTTTTTATGATTTTCTAATATATTTAAGGCTATTTCCTTTATATAATCACCAGGATATAAATTTTTTTTGAAAGGAAATTTTTCATTAAATTTAATTTCTCTAATTCTTAAATAAACTGACTCGACAAAATTATCAATTTGATTTCCATAATCATTTATATAATATTCCTTTGTTACCTTATTTCCATTAAAAATTAATAAATTTGAAAGAACATCTCCGAATATTGCTCCTCTACAATGTCCAACATGTAATGGGCCTGTTGGATTAGCGGAAACAAACTCTAAGTTATATTTCTTATTTAGTTTTTTTGATCCATAAGTATCTCTATCTTTTAAGATACTATTTATATTAGTTACAATACCTTCTTTTGATAATTTTATATTTAAGAAGCCAGGCTTCGCAACTTCAATTTTTTCAAAGTGACTTATATTTTTTAATAGTAAGTCCTTGATACTTTTGGCTAAATCATTTGGATTTATCTTATTTATCTTAGATAATACTAATGAAATATTTGTCGAAAGATCAAAATTAAAATGTTTAGGAGGGACTTCTATATTAACATTTTCCAAATTTTTAAGATTATTAAGATTTAGTGACTCCTTATTTTTTAAAATAATTTTAGTAATTATTAACAAATAGTTATCAAAAATATTCATTTTATTTTATTATACAGATTTATTGCATATCTATCAGTCATGCCAGCTATAAAATCACAAATCGATCTAGCAATATTTGATTTATCATACTTACTAACATTTATATATCTAGCTGGATTTTTTTTAATAGATAAAAACAATTTATTAATAATTTTTTTACCCTTATTTGTGTTTGATTTTACATTTTTATGGTAATACATTTTTTTTCTTAAGAAACCTTTAATTTTTTTATCAAAAAGTTTCATTTTTTTTGAAAAAGCTACGATAGGATGTTTTGATTTATATACGTCGTTTAAATTTGAAACATTATATTTTTTGATGTTTTTTTTTGTGGTTTTAATTATATCCTTTACCATTTCATTAATTATTTCTCTAATTATTTGTCTTATAACCAAGTCTAAAGAGAATTTTTTGATTTTCTTTTGATGTTTTAAAATGATATTTTTTAAAATTGGAATATTTTTAAGATCTTTAATATTAAATAAGTTTGATTTTAAACCATCCTCAAGATCATGGCTATTGTAAGCTATGTCGTCTGATATTGATGCTATTTGAGCCTCTAAAGATGGACTTAAAGAAAATTTAATTTTATTTTTAAAATAGTTCTTTCCTAAAATTTTATTATATTTTTTTAAATTTTTAATTGGCCCATTATGTTTTAATAAACCATCTAAAGTTTCTATTGTTAGATTAAGACCTTTAAATTCGTAATATCTATTTTCTAGAAATAAAATAGTTCTAATGGTTTGAATATTGTGATCAAAGCCGCCAAAATTCCTCATACATTCATTAAGAGCATCTTCACCAGCATGTCCGAAAGGTGTATGACCTAAATCATGAGCCAAACTTAATGTTTCACATAAGTCTTCATTTAAATTAAAAAATTTGGATAAAGTTCTAGCTATTTGTGCTACTTCTAAAGAATGAGTAATTCTGGTTCTAAAATGATCTCCAGAAGTATTTATAAATACCTGTGTCTTATGTTTTAGCCTTCTAAATGCTGTAGAGTGTATTATTCTATCTCTATCTCGTTGAAAATCTGATCTTAAAGGAGTTTTTTTCTCTTTAAAAAACCTTCCTTTAGATTTCAATGGAACAGCTAATTTAGATAATGATTTGATTGAATTTTTTTGCATGCTAACTATATAGAATATATACTAGATAATAATGGAAAAAAAATTAGAATTTACAGACAGAGCCAAAAACCAGATAAAGAAAATCACGAAAAGTGAAGAAAAAAAATATTTTAGAATTGCAGTACAAGGTGGAGGATGTTCGGGATATAAATATAACTTTAGTTTTGACAATAACCTAGAAAAAGATGATATTTTATTTGATCGAACTATAATCGATAAAGCCTCACTTGAAATAATATCTGGATCTACAGTAGATTTCAAAAAAGAGATGATTGGAGAGTCTTTTACGATAAATAATCCTAAAGCGACATCTTCGTGTGGTTGCGGTTTATCTTTCTCTGCTTAATGAAAATAATCTCTTGGAATGTTAATTCAGTTAGAGCAAGAATTACTAATATTTTAGAATATATAAAAGATACATTACCTGATATTTTATTTTTACAAGAAATCAAAACAAAAGAAGAAAGCTTCCCGTATGAAGATTTCAAAAATGTTGGATATGAGTCTCATGTCTTTGGTCAAAAAAGCTATAATGGTGTTGCAATTATCTCTAAAGTAAAAATTGAGAATTTAAAAAAAGATTTTATTAAGGATGATTTAAATCAAGCGAGAATTATTTCGGGAGAAATTCTATTAAAAAAAAAAAAGATAAATCTAATTAATATTTATGCGCCAAATGGAAATCCTATTAATACAGATAAATATGAGTATAAAAAAAATTGGTTAAAAAAATTTATCACAAGAATAAAAAAAGAGCTTGGTAAAAATTCAAATATATTAATCGCTGGTGATTTTAATATAATTCCTGAAGAAATAGATGTTTATGATTTCAAAAGGTATGAAAACGATGCACTTGGCAAATTAGAGATAAGGAAGAAATTTCGAGAAATATTAAATTTAGGTTTTAATGATATTTACCGCCTAAAAAATAAAAATAAACAAGAATATACATTCTGGGATTATTTTGCAGGATCGTGGCAAAAAAATTACGGAATGAGAATTGATCACTTTATATTGTCAAATAATCTTTTAGAAAACGTCACATCTATTAATATTAATAAAAAGCCCAGATCTAAAACCAAGCCCTCTGATCATACACCAATAGAATTAGAAATTAATTAACTCTTCCGTATATATCCTCGTATCTTACAATATCAGTCTCTTTCAAAATTGAACCCAGTTGGGCTTCCATTATCTTTACTGTTTTTTTATAGGGGTTTTGGATTCTATGAATAGCACCCTTAGGAATAAAAATTGTTTCGTTAAGTTTTTTTGAAAATGATTTTTTATTTAAAGTAATTTTAGGAACTCCTTGTGTAATTAACCAATGTTCTGATCTATGAAAGTGTTTCTGCAAACTTAGGACACCCTTGGACTTGACATTTAGTTCTTTTATTAAAAAATTGTTACCATTATAAAGGTTTGTATAACTTCCCCAGGGTCTATAAAAAATATTTTTTTTCTTAAAGTATTTTTTTTTATTTTTTTTAAACATTAAAAGAATTTCCTTCCAACTTCCTAAATCTGACCATTTTATATCAAGTTTTATTGCATTAATTTTTTTTGTTTTCTCTAAAATGGCATAATCAAATGATTTAGAGGGATTTTTGATGAAAGCTGTTTTATTAAGATAATAAATATTATTTTTATACTTACCTTTATTAACTGCTAGTAAAGAATTTTTATAAATTCTTTTTTGATATTTTTTAAAATTATTTATTAAAGAGTCTTTTCTTAAAAAAAACATACCTGAATTCCAATATCCACCCTTTTCTACAATTTTTTTAGCTTTAGCTGAATTAGGTTTTTCAATAAATCTTGAAACTTGATTTAAATTTTTTATCCTCCTGGTGATAAAATAACCAAATTGGTCAGAAATCGATTTTGGTTTAATTCCAAAAATAAATATATTTCTATCATTTAAAAATTTTTTATGTCTTTTGATCTCAAAATTTAATTTTCCATTATTTTCAATCAAATGGTCTGAAGATAAAAAAATTACTGGTTGTTTATCTGGTATTTCCTTAATTATTGTAGATGTTAAAATCGCAGGTGCTGTGTTTTTTTTTGCTGGTTCTAAAACTATTTTATATTTTTTAATTCGTTTGTTTTCTAAGTGTTTTTGAATATCTTTCAAATATTTTAGGTTTGTACTGATTATAGGATAATCGAATATTGGATTTTTTATCCTTTCAAGAGTTCTTCCAAATAATGTCCATCCACCAAAATCTATGAATTGTTTAGCTTGATATTTTTTATTATCAGGCCAAAGCCTTGTACCAGCACCACCGCATAAAATAACTGGTCTAATTTTCATTAAATTTTAGAATAGTCTTTTACTTCTTTTTTCTTACCAGGATGAGTTGGTGCCCCTAGATAAGCTGGTCCGACAGTTTGAGCATACTTCCATAAAGTTCCTGAACCAAATTGAGATTTTTTTGCTTTCCATTTTTTTCTTCTAGCAGTCAATTGTGCTTTAGTAAGTCTAACATTTATAGACCCCTTTTTGGCATCAATATCTATTTTGTCTCCATTTTTAAGTAAAGCGATTGGTCCGCCTAAAGCAGCCTCTGGCCCAACATGCCCTACGCAAAATCCCCTTGTTGCACCAGAAAATCTCCCGTCAGTTATTAAAGCAACTTTTTCACCTTTTCCTTGGCCATAAATTGCACCTGTTGTCGATAACATTTCACGCATGCCTGGTCCACCTCTTGGCCCCTCATATCTTATTATAATTACATCTCCATCCTTATACTTTTTTGTTTGTACAGCTTTCATTGCATCTTCTTCGTTATCAAAACATCTTGCTGTTCCTGAAAATTGTAATTTTTTTAAACCTGCTATTTTTACAATTGCGCCTTCGGGCGCCAAATTTCCTTTTAATCCAACAACACCTCCATCTGGAGATAAAGGTTTATTATATTCTCTTAAAACTTTTTGATTCTTGTTAAATTTAATATTTTTAAGATTTTCTCTCATTGTTTTTCCTGTCACTGTTAGACAATCACCATGGATATATCCACCATCAAACAAAGTCTTAAGAAGCATTGGAACACCCCCGGCTTCCCACATATCTTTAGCAACATATTTTCCCCCAGGTTTTAAATCTGCAAGATAGGGTGTTTTTTTGAATATTTTCGCTACATCCATCAGATCGAATTTTACACCTATTTCATTCGCTAATGCAGGTAAATGAAGGGCTGCATTTGTGGAACCGCCAGTTGCAGCAACAATTGTAGCTGCATTTTCTAAAGATTTTTTTGTTACTATTTCTCTCGGTTTAATCTTTTTTTCTAATAAATTCATGACAGCTAAACCACTTTCAAAAGCATACTTATCTCTCTCTTCGTAAGGAGCTGGTGTTCCAGCTGAATAAGGCAAAGCTAATCCTATCGCTTCGGAGACACATGCCATAGTGTTAGCGGTAAATTGACCACCGCAAGCTCCAGCACTTGGACACGCCACCAATTCAAGCTCTCTTAACTCCTCTGCTGACATTTGTCCTGATGAGTGTTTTCCTACAGCTTCAAATACATCTACAACTGTTACGTCTTTCCCCTTAAATTTTCCAGGCAAAATTGACCCTCCATAAATAAAAACACTAGGCACATTTAATCTCAACATAGACATCATCAAACCTGGTAGTGATTTATCACATCCAGCGATACCTACTAGTGCATCGTAGCAATGTCCTCTCACTGTAAGTTCGGCTGAGTCAGCTATTACTTCTCTAGAAATCAATGACGATTTCATACCTTCGTGACCCATAGCAATCCCGTCAGTTACGGTTATCGTACAAAATTCTCGTGGCGTTCCTCCAGATTGTTTCACACCTTTTTTAACTGATTGGGCCTGTCTCATTAAAGCTGTATTGCAAGGTGCAGCTTCATTCCAAGTAGATACAACTCCTACAAATGGTTTTGCAACATCCTGTTCAGTTTCTCCCATTGCATAATAAAAGGATCTATGAGGAGCTCTATCTGGTCCTAATGAGGTATGACGACTAGGTAGTTTTTTTTTATCAATTTTAGACATTTAATTAATACTAGACACAATACTTCTTAATTTTCTATCTTCAATAGTTAATTCTTTAACCAAATTTTTATCGTTTTGTACTATCTCTTTAGGTGCATTTGTCACATAAGCCTTATTTTTTAGCTTATTATTTAAACTAGTGATTTGTTTATTAATTGTCTGAATTTTTTGTAAAATTCTCTCTTTTTGAGAACCTAAATTTACATCCTCATTAAAATTTAATGAAAGTTTTTCCTGAAGAACTAAGATATCTATTGAATTTTTATCTCTTATCTTTGATGTAAGGACATTATTTACTCTACCAACCTGTTTTATCAAATTTATATTTTTATTTACCAATTTCTTTAATTTCCCTGATTTATCATCAAAAAATATGTCACAATATAATTTTGGCGTAATTTTTAACTCTGCTTTAGTAGATCTAATATTAGAAATTATTTCAATTAAATCATTTATATTATTTTGATTTTTGCTAAATTTATTAATTGTCTTAAAATCTGGCCAACTGGAATTGATTAAATAATTATTGAAAATTTTTTTATAAGCATTTAAAGACCACAAATTCTCAGTGAAAAAAGGGATAAAAGGATGAAGAATTCTAAGAATATTTGCCATCATAAATGATGAGAAAGCTTTAGCTTCTTTAATTTCATTTTTATTTTTTGAATTAAAAATAGGTTTTAAAAACTCTAAATACCAATCGCAATAAGAATGCCAAACAAATTGATACGCATACCTAGCAGCCTCATCAAACCTAAATATTTCAATGTTTTTTGTGATTAAATTTTGTGTTTTTATAAATTCGTTGTAAATCCAATGGTTTATTGGAAGTTTAATTGAGGTCAAATTTATCTTTTTATCTAATTTACAATTATTAAGTTTTAGAAAATTATTCGCGCTCCAAATTTTTGTTATAAAGTTTCTATTTCCAGTAACTCTATCTTTTGATAGTTTTACATCTCGTCCTGGAGAAGCCATCGAAATTAAAGTAAACCTTAAACTATCTGCTCCATATTCATTTATTAAATCTAATGGATCGATCACATTACCTTTTGACTTTGACATTTTCTGCCCCTTTTCATCCCTTACCAAGGCATGAACATATACTTTATGAAAAGGTGTATTTTTTCTAAAATAATTTCCCATCATCAACATCCTTGCTACCCAAAAGAAAATTATATCAAAACCAGTAACAAGAACTGAAGTTGGATAAAATTTATTAAGTTCTTCAGTTTTCTTTGGCCATCCAAGAGTAGCAAAAGGCCATAGAGCCGATGAAAACCAAGTATCTAAAACATCTGTTTCCTGTCTTAATTTAAATTGTTTATTTTTATTTTTTTTCTTTGCTAATTTTACTGCATCTTTTTCACTTTCAGCTACAAAAATATTTCCATTTTCATCATACCAAGCAGGTATTCTATGACCCCACCAAATCTGCCGAGATATACACCAAGGCTCAATATCATTCATCCACTGAAAAAATGTTTTTGACCAGTTGCTTGGAAAAAAAGTAGTTTTGCCCTCTTTAACTATCTTAATTGGTTTTTTAGATAATTTTTTGGCATCAACAAACCATTGCTCTGTTAAGAGAGGTTCGATTATAGTGTTTGATCTATCTCCGTATGGAACTTTATTTTTAATATTTTCGATTTTTACAAGAGAACCTTTATCCTTCAATTTTTTAATTATAAGTTTTCTTGCTTCAAATCTGTCTAAACCGTGAAACTCTTTAATACCATTTTTGTTTATTTTACCATTCTCTTCAAAAATATTTATTATTTCTAATTTATTTCTCTTGCCTACTTCATAGTCATTGAAATCATGTGCTGGTGTAATTTTTACTGCTCCTGAACCTTGTTCCGGATCAGCGTAATTGTCAGAAATAATTTTGACAGTCCTATTAACAATTGGAATAAGAACATTTTTTCCGACTAAATTAACATATCTTTCATCCTTTGGATTTACAGCAACCGCTGTATCTCCCATCATTGTTTCCGGTCTGGTGGTGGCAATAGTGATTTTTTGATCTGAGTTCTCTATCGTATAATCAATGTAATACAACTGAGATTGAACATCTTTTTGGTTTACTTCCAAGTCAGAAATAGCAGTTTGAAGTTTAGTATCCCAGTTGACTAATTTTTTATCCTTGTAAATTAGATTGTTTTTATGAAGATCAACAAAAACTTTAATTACAGCTTTAGAAAGATCCTTATCCATGGTGAACCTAGTTCTTGACCAATCACACGAACAACCTAATTTCTTAAGTTGATCTAAAATTATTCCACCAGATTCATCTTTCCAATCCCATATTTTTTTAATAAATTTTTCTCTTCCTAAATCATTTTTTTTAATTCCCTCTTTTAAAAGGTTATTTTCAACAACTGCTTGAGTTGCAATTCCAGCATGATCTGTTCCTGGTTGCCACAGAGTTTCGAGGCCTTTCATTCTATTAAATCTAACTAAAACATCTTGTAGACTATTGTTTAAGGCATGTCCCATATGTAATCTGCCAGTTACATTAGGTGGAGGAATTACTATAGAAAATTTTTTATTTGATTTGTTTTTTTTTGGTTTGAATAAGCCTTTTTTAATCCAAAAATCTGAGATTTTTTTTTCTTCTTTGCTATGATTATATTTTTTAAATTCCATTTTTTTTTGATAACTAGAGATATATATCAGATTTTAATAACTATTAAGTTTAAAATCTAGATATAAGGCAGCAGTCCAAGAAAAATTTTTAGCACCCATTCCTAAACCTGATTTACAACTGTAATATTCTCGAAATTTTTTTTTTTCGACTAAATTCAAGGTCTTTTTTCTTATTGTTTCTGCGAACTTCTTATCTTTATTTTTCAAACCTTGATATATAATCCAATTGCAATTAACCCATACTGGTCCTCTCCAATAACGTTTTTCTTCGAATGATTTATGTTTAGAATTTATTGAAGGAAAAAGATATTTATTATTTTTATTATATTTTTTTAAACTTTTTATTAATGATCTATTAATTGAATTATTATTTAAATCAGCAAATAACATAAAAAAATTAGTTATTGACGGTATAGTTACTAAACTATTGTTTCTTATATCTTTATTCTTAAATGTCATTTTTTTTGAATCAAATAATTTTACAAGTTTTCTCTCATTTAAAAGAATATATTTTTTTATGAAAGAATTTCTTTTATCTATACATCTAAGTAAAAAATCCACATCTTTTGAAGCTTTTAGAAAAAGCGAATTAAATCCAACATCTACGACATTAAATTTTGATTTGAAGTAAAGTTTTTTTGGATCATAATTCATTTCCTTTAAATGATTTTTAATAGTTACATATCTATCATAATCAATTTTCAAAGGTCTTTGGTTTTGGTTGACAATTTTATTATCCTTTCTCTTATACTTAAGATTTAATTCTGTTTTGATTTTACTCATCGGTTTGTCCCATAAAGGAGAATTATCATAACCACTTTCCCATGGGTGAAGTATGGAAATTAAACCAGTACGTTTAGGATCTCTATATCTAATAAACCATTCTAAACATTTTTTAATCTTTAAAATTAAAGGTTGGTATTTTTTTATTTCTTTTTTTGAAAGGTTTTGTCTCTCAATAATTATCCTTAAAATACTTGCTAAGATTGGCGGTTGGGTTATTCCAGATGAGGAAACTTTTTTACCACAGTTCCAAGCTTTATAGTTAGGAGTATAATTTAAATCTTTAATATGGAAAAGAATGTGTGGTATCATTCCGTCATCCCATTGTCCTGAAATCAGGGTTTCAAGTTCTTTAAATGAGTAGTCTAAATTGAAATTAGAATATCCTAATGCAATAAAAGCTGAATCCCAATTCCATTGGGCTGGATATAGCTTAGTATTAGTGGGTAAAGTATAATTTAATTTTCTGTTATTTATTAAGGTTCTCTTTGCTTCTTTAATTGAGCTTTTCATTATCCTTTAACACTTCCAGCTGTTAAACCGCTTACTAAATATTTTTCAAAATATATGAAAATTAAAAGTATTGGTAAAGTAACTACCACAGATCCAGCCATTAGATATTGTCGTGGTGTTTCGGCATCACCAGTTAAATGATTTATTGCTCTAGATAATGTAAATGTTTTTGGATTATCCAAAAACATTAGAGAAAATAAAAATTCATTCCAAGCTATCATAAAGACATACAATGATACTGAAGCGATTGCAGGTAAACTGAGAGGAATTATTATTTTAATAATTATTCCAAACCAATTTTGTCCATCTATAAGTCCTGCTTCTTCGATTTCTTTAGGTATGCTTTTAAAGTATCCCTGAAGCATATAGATGGCTACTGGTAAAGTGGTTGCTGTGTAAACTATTAGTAGTCCTTCCACAGAATTCCTCAAACCTAGTTGACTAAAAACAGTATATAAAGGAATTACTAATACTATTGCTGGAAACATATAAATTATTAATATTGATGTTGAAAGAAAGGTCTTACCAAAGAAATTTAATCTTGCAACAGCGTAAGCTGCGGGGATAGCAAATAATAAAGTTATTAAAACAGTTCCAACTGATACATACGAGCTTGTAAGAATATATCTACCAAAATCATATGTTTTGAAAATGACAAAGTAAGATTTGAATATCTCAAAAATATTTTTTGAAAAATCAATACTTAAATCAATCGGGTTAATTAATAAAGCGGTTTGCGTTTTAAAGCTAGTAACAAACATTATGTAAAATGGAAACAATATAACTAATGCAAAAAATACTATTGCAAATAAAGATAAAAACTCGAACACAATTTTTTCAGATATAAAATCCCGATTCAAATATTCTAAATCATATTTTTTTAATTTATTTGTAAAAAATAAAATTAGTAAAAAAATACCTACTGAAAACCACACAGGGGAGTTTTCATTTAAAAATGTAAATAAAATTGTAAATAATAAGGATAATATAAAAATTTTTAAGTTATGATTGAACTTTTTTCCAATAAATACATAAGTAATAACTAATCCGAGTGATAATAATAGATTTAAATTAAAGTTAAGATTTGTAAAACTTACTCCTTGCAAAGTTGCTAATATTTTCCATATACAAATTATTATTGTAAGAAAAATTGATGATGCAATTAAAGTTATTATTAAAGATTTAAATTTCATTTGCCTTTTTTCCAATTAATTTGAAATAAATAATCATAAAAGTTATTAATAATAATACGATTACTATTGAAACTGCTGAGCCCATACCAATATTTGATACTGCAAATCCTTGTTGATAAACGCTAATTGGTAACGTTAAAGTACCCGAAGCACCGCCTGTTAATAAAAATATATCTTCAAATTTATTAAAGTTCCAAATAAATCTAATCATAAATAATATTGATAAAATCGCTGTAATTTGTGGAAGAGTAATATAAAAGAATTTTCTAAATGGCCCAGCACCATCTACATCCGCAGCCTCATAAAGATCCTTTGGAATAGCTTGTAGTCTAGCTAATATAAATAAAAAAGCTAAAGGAAAATATCGCCAAATTTCAAAAAATATAACTGTGGTCAATGCTAATCTAAGTTTCAACTCAAATCCTAAAATATTAATGATTAAATACTTTTGTCCAAGTAAATTTATAGGTTTTTCAATGACTCCGTAATTAACAAGAAGAGAATTTATCGTACCACTATTAGGATCTAAGAGTAAAGTCCAGGTATAAGCCAAAGCAACCACAGGTCCTACATAGGGAAAAAGCAGTATACTTCGCATAAAAGTTCTTCCATAAAATTTTTGATTTACAAGTTGGGCAGCGAATATGCCAAGTAAAATAGCTCCAAGTGTTCCAAAAAAAGTAAAGTAAAAAGTCGTCGTTAAAAGCTCAACAAAATTGTTATTTATGAAAACATTTTTAAAATTTTTTAAAGTAAAATCTGTAGTCAATAAAATATTATTTGATTTTCCATTCAAATCTGGCTTATTAGATTTAATATATTTACTGTTAATAGCATTGTTATTCACATTTTTTACAAAAATTTCCAAATTTTCACGATAGCCTGGCTCCCAATTTCCAAAAAAACATTTAATTTTTTTTGACTTAAATTCACATCTTTTGTCCAAATTAACTGGTTCAATATTTTTTGGTAATTTATCTGAAAATTTAACTTCTCTAATATCTTGGATTAAAGAACTATTTCTTAACTTATAGATAATTTTTAATTCAGAATTACTATCTTGTATATTTTTTACAATTTTTTTTACCCTAGGCTCAGGAATTCTTATATCTTTAAGTCCAACTTCTTTGAAACTAATCCAGACGTTTGCAAAAATTGGAAATAAAATTATTGCAAATACCAGACATACAGCAGGTAAAAGAAGTGTATATGCAGTTCTTTTTTCTATTTTTGATAATGTGTAACTCATTTAAAAGCGGATAATAACCTATTATCCGCTTTTAAGAAATAAATTTGCTAGAATTTTGCTAATTCTGCGTTAATTTTTTTAACTGCCTCATCAACAGTTATCTGGTCATCAATGTATTCTCTTGTAATTCTATTCAAGAATTGGGCATTGATTATTTTTGATGCTCTAGAAAGCTCCCCTTCTTTTACACCCCATCTGTTTGCAGTATCTAATCCAGCAACAATGTTATTGATTACATCAGTCGAATAAAGTTCAGTTAATGGTTTTTTTCTATCTACACCAACTGGCAATTTACTCCAAGCTTTTGTAAACGCTGCAGAATCTGAAGAATTTCCTCTTCTTACAGGAAATTTACCCTCTGGGGCGATTGCTAACGTACTTGTGTAGCCTTCGTCCATAGAATATTCAACAAACTTTTTAGCTTCATCAGTATCTGCATCAGCTGTAATACCAAAATATCTTACATCTGCCCATGCAGCACCCTTCTTGTTATTTGGTCCACTAAAATTCGTTATGAAACCAGTTTTAGAAGCAAGTTCAGGTGATGTTGGATCGCTGTTTATTGTTGGTGGAGCTGAATCTCTTAGCCCAGCTAATTCATCCATTATAAACGGTGACCAAATTATCATTGGCGTTTTGCCAGCAAAGTATAACTCTCTAGATTGTTTCCAGAATAGTTCTCCTGGAGGACTCGCTTTAGCTATAACTTTATAGAACTCTAAAGAGTTTTTAAGAGCTTTTCCTTGTTTTTTTGTTCCACCCTTTTTAACAAAATTAACACCATTTGCTAAAAGAACATGTTCAAGAACTTGGCTCATAAAGTTTTCATCAGTTTTAGTCGCAGCTACAAATCCGAACATGTCTCCGCTTGATAGAACTTTCACAGCTTTTGTTATATTTTCGTAACTTGTTGGTGGTTCAAGGCCTGCTTGTTTGAACAAGTCTTTCCTATAGACTACCATCTGTGTCCATCCATCAACTGGCACGGCAGCAATTTTTCCGCCTTTTTTTGCCATGTTCAATGCTCCTGGAGCAAAAGTATTCTTTCCTAAACTTTTAACAACATCATTATTAGCATTCACATCGAGTATACCTGCCTCTGCCCAAGGTAAAACATACTGAAGTGTGTGATAAATTACATCAGGAAGATTACCTGCAGCGGCAGCTGCTGTAGCTCTTGATCCTAAATCTTTTTCCTCAACTGGTATAACTTCAACTTTAATTCCAGTTTTGGTCTCAAATGATTTAGCCATCTCCATTTGTTTTTCCATTCTTGCTGGTTGAACTTCTGTAGTCCAAAAAGTTATGTCTGCAAAACTATTAGACGATAAAAAAGTTAAAGCAAAAATGATGGCTATTATTTTTCTCATTTTTCCTCCTATTAATTATTTAAATAATGATTTAAGTTTAACAATAAGGTAATGGAATCTACTATGATTAAAATGCATACGAGATTTGATAAAAATAAAAAAATTATAGACGCTTAAATTATGGCTTTTTTAAAATTTGAAGATATTGATAAATCTTTCGGTGAAAACAATGTAATTAGTAAATTTAACCTAGAGGTTGAAAAAGGAAAATTTATAGTTTTGTTAGGACCATCTGGGTGTGGAAAATCTACGTTATTAAGAATGATAGCGGGATTGGAAAAAATAGATAATGGGAAAATTCTATTAGAAAATAATCTTCTTAATGATTTATTGCCTTCCAAAAGACAAATAGCAATGGTTTTTCAATCATACGCTTTGTATCCCCACATGAATGTTTTTCAAAATATTTCTTTTGGCCTTAAATCTGAAAAAATTTCAAAAAATGACATCAAAGATAAAGTGATTGAGGCTGCAAAAATCTTAAAAATTGAAGATCTTTTGGAAAGGAGACCAAAGGAGCTTTCAGGAGGACAAAGACAGCGAGTTGCTATTGGAAGAGCCATAACTAGAAATCCTAAATTATTTTTATTTGATGAACCTCTTTCTAATTTAGATGCAGCCCTACGTTCAGAGATGAGAGTTGAAATTTCAAAATTACATAAAAAACTTAAAAGTAATATAGTTTACGTAACTCACGATCAAATTGAGGCTATGACTTTAGCTGATAAAATTGTGATCATGAATAAAGGAAAAATTGAACAATTTGGAAGTCCTGATGAAATTTATGATAATCCAAATAATATATTTGTCGCTGAATTTATTGGAAACCCTAAAATGAATATTTTTAAGATCAAAATTGAGGATATAATAAGTAGAAATACATTCAAATTATTTAATAAAGAAATTAAATTTGAAAATGTCGTATTTGAAAAAGAGTTTTATGTAGGTATTAGACCAGAACATATATCTTTAGAAAATAAAAGTGAATTTGCGGTTGATATAAATGTTGAGCTAATTGAAAATTTAGGGTCTGAAAAAATTATATATTCACATTTAAATAATACAGAAATAAGAATAAAAAGTGCCCAAAATATAAAAGATAAAAATATTACAATTTACTTCCAAAAAAATAAGTTATATTTATTCGATAATAACAAAAATAGATTAAAATCGTAGTGAGTTTTGTGATTTTATTTATAAATACGGCCACGTGGCGGAATGGTTACGCAGAGGATTGCAAATCCTTTTATCCCAGTTCGATTCTGGGCGTGGCCTCCAAAAAAATAAGTTGTTTTATTATATTAAAAAAAGTAATGTCGATTTTATTCCTCGGTAGCTCAGTTGGTAGAGCAGTTGACTGTTAATCAATTGGTCGCAGGTTCGAGTCCTGCCCGAGGAGCCACTTATCCTACTTTTTCAAATTTTGAAGTGTTATTTAATATTTGTAATATTTTTTCTTTTTGTGCTCTCGATAAAGATGAAAATGTTCTGCTAAGAAAAGAATAATTTAAATCATCATTGCCCTCTTCACCAACATTTATATCTTTAAATTCTTTAAAATCCTCAAAGAAATAAATTATCGGTACTTTTAAAAATTGAGATAATTGCATTAGTCTATTAGAACTTACACCATTGGTTCCTTTTTCGTATTTTTGTATTTGTTGGAATGTAACGTTTATAGCCTGTGCAACTTTTGTCTGGGTTAATCCTAATGATAATCTACGCATTCTTAATTTTTTACCTAAGTGAATATTGAAATTTTCTTCCATAGAACTCCCTAAATTTTTAAATATAAAACCTCAAAATGAACTTTTTGGCAATACATATAATTTTTTTTTTTGGGGGGGGTAAGGGTTAAAAAAAACTGTTTTTTGCTATTGACTAAACCGTAAAAATGAAGTGGACCAAAATAAATTATTCAGCTTTTTTAAGCCTATATTCCCAATAACCAGTCTTATCAAAGGCTGCTTTTACCCAAAGATAAGTATCTTCCTCATACCAGATATCTGTATTTAATTTTTTATCTTTAGATAAACTTGGATCTGAAGAACTAAAATTAAATCTAAGAGTTTTATAGGTTTTTTCTCCAATTTTTACTTCTTCTTTTCCTATAAATTCGACTTTTTGCTCTATAATCCTACCAGATACAGCACTAATTTGAGCTTTCTTTTTAACTATTTCATGGTTCCACCAAGTACCTATTATTTTATCTTTATCAACTTTTCCTTTAAATGATGATCCATCAATAATTAAATTTTTATCTTTTGGGTCTATCGAAATATTAACATATTTTTCTTTCTTATTTTGATTGGTAGTAGAGTTAAATCCTGAAAATGTACCATTAGTGTACCTTTCCTGTCCACTTGCATAATATTTATACAGATCGATTCCAAGTTTAGTAATTTTAAAACTCACTTCATTATCGATCGTTAAATTACCGTTTTTTCTTTTAAATTTATAAGTATGATAGCCTATTAATTGATTATTTCTAAATAACTCATATTCTAAATATTTGTATTTTGAATAATGATCAACATGCGCACTATTTTCCGAAGATAAAAAAAAAATTAAAGCAATTGAAAATAAAAATTTTTTCATATATTTAATATTATGGATAGTAATTCGATTATATCGCAAATTGGAAATACACCATTAGTTAAATTAAAACAAGCCTCAGAATTAACAGGTTGTAATATCTATGGAAAGGCTGAATATTTTAATCCTGGAGAATCGGTCAAAGATAGAGCTGCTTTATTTATTGTCCAAGATGCATTGAATAAGAAGCTTATTTCTAAAGGTGGAACAATAGTCGAAGGAACTGCAGGAAATACTGGAATCGGTTTAGCAGTTGTTTGTAAAGAATATGGTCTTAAACTTAAAATAGTCATTCCAAATACTCAGTCGATTGAAAAAAAAGAGACTTTGAAAAAACTAGGAGCAGAATTAATTGAAGTTGATGCTGTACCATACTCAAATCCTAAAAATTATATTAAACAATCAAAAAAAATAGCTGAAGATTTAAATAAAAAAAGTAAAAATGGAGTTTATTGGGCAAATCAATTTGACAACTTAATTAATGCAGAGGCACATGTTAAGACTACCGCAGAAGAAATCTGGTACCAAACAGCAGGTTTGGTGGATGGTTTTACCTGTGCCGTTGGAACCGGAGGTACTTTAGCTGGTGTTTCAATAGGTTTAAAAAATAAAAATAAAAATATAAAGATCGCATTATCTGATCCAATGGGATCATCTTTATTTTCTTATATTAAAAATAATAAATTGGAAAGCTCAGGAAACTCAATTACAGAAGGTATTGGCACCGCTAGAATAACTAAAAATTTTGATAAAGCTTTAGTTGACGATGCTTTCCAGACAGATGATACAGAAGCTTTAAATTTAGTTTATGACTTAATTGAAAAACAAAAAATAATCCTAGGAGGCTCATCAGGTATAAATATTGCAGGTGCTATAAAATTAGCAAAAAAGATGGGCCCAGGTAAAACAATTGTAACGATACTTTGCGATCATGGTAAAAGATATGCAAGTAAAATATTTAATAAAAAATTTTTAAAAAGTAAAGATTTGCCTGTTCCAAATTGGTTATAATATCTGGCTCAAAAATAATTTTGTTCTCTCTGATTTTGGATTTTCAAAAAATTCTTTGGTCTTAGCTCTTTCAACTATTTTTCCCTCATCCATAAATATCATATAATCAGCTACCTCTTTAGCAAAACCCATCTCGTGAGTAACTACAATCATCGTCATCCCACCTTTTGCCAGGTCGACCATTACATCTAACACCTCTTTAATCATTTCCGGATCTAGAGCAGATGTAGGTTCATCAAATAACATTATTTTTGGTTCCATGCATAGGGCTCTGGCAATTGCTGCTCTTTGTTGTTGTCCACCCGAAAGTTGTCCAGGGAATTTTAAAGCTTGATCATCTATTTGGACACGAGTTAAGTTTCTCATAGCAACTTCTTCAGCTTCTTTTTTTGGTAATTTTTTTACCCAAATAGGTGCTAATGTACAATTATCCAGGATCGAAAGATGTGGAAATAAATTAAATTGCTGAAAAACCATTCCTACTTCAGCTCTAATCTTTTCAATATTTTTTGTATTTTCGGCCAATTCTGTGCCATCAACAATTATATTTCCTTCTTGATGCTCCTCTAGCCTGTTAATGCATCTTATTAAAGTCGATTTACCTGATCCAGATGGGCCACAAATTACTATTTTTTCTTGAGATGCAACTTCAAGATCAATATCTTTTAATACTTGAAATTTATCAAACCATTTGTTTACTTTTTTTAATTCAATTATTTTTCCCATACTTTTATCTTTCAGTACTTAGTTTTTTTTCTAAATTTTGACTATATCTACTCATTGCATAACATATTACCCAGAAAACTAAACCTGCAAAAACATAGCCCTCCATAGCCATTCCAAGCCATTTTGGATTAGTTTTTGCTAAACCTATCATACCAGCTAGTTCCATCAACCCTACTACAAAAATTAAAGGGGTATCTTTTACAAGTGCTAATAGAGTATTAGCAATACCTGGGATTACTAATTTTAATGCTTGAGGTAATATTATTAATAAGTTCATCTTCCAATAACCCATTCCTAAAGATCTAGCGGCTTCGTATTGACCTTTTGGTAATGCTTGCAGGCCACCCCTAACTACTTCAGCCATGTAAGCTGCCTCAAATAATGTGATTGCTATTAAAACTCTAATTAACTTATCGATAAAAGTCCCATCGGGTAAAAACATCGGAAACATCACAGCTGACATAAATAATACGGTAATTAGAGGCACGCCCCTCCATAGCTCTATAAACCCGATTGATACGTATCTGATCGCCGGTAGAGAGGATCTTCTACCTAAAGCTAGAAAAACACCGATTGGAAAGCAAAATAATATAGCGAATGCTGATATTATAAATGTTAAAGAAAGACCTCCCCACGCAGCAGTTTCCACATATTTTAAACCAAAACTACCTCCTGAAATCAACTCAATACCTAAAAAGGGATATATAAAAACTAAAAATAAGATGAAATATTTTTTAAGTCTTGATGATACAAAAAATGAAATACCAACAATAACAAACAAGATCAAAAATGCCGTATTTATTCTCCATTGTTCTGCATCTGGATACAGCCCATACATAAATCTATTAAACCATACTTTAATAAAAACCCAGCAAGCACCATCTCCTGTACAATCATCTTTAGAATTTCCTAAAAAATTTGCATCTAAAACAAACCAATTTAATAGTGGTGGAATAGATTTGATGATTATAAAGACTGTTAAAAGAGTTAAAAAAGCGTTGAAATTATTAGAGTTTATATTTTTATTTAAAATATCTAAAGATCTTACTCCGCTAAATTCAATTCTTATTAAATAAAATCCAATAAAACCCAATATTAAAGGAGAAAAATAACTTATTTGATTTGGTAAAAAGCCTAATAAATTATAATCAAAAAAAGCATTAACAAACACATCTAAAAAACTTAGTGTAACAAGTACAACGCCTATTGGAAGGTAAGTTTTAATATTTTCCTTAGATGGTTTAGCGATTAAATTCATTATTTTTCCTTTATAGCCATTTTTTTATTATACCAATTCATGAATATTGAGATCGAGATACTCAATGTCAAATAAGTGAGCATAGTAATAGAAATTATCTCAATCGCTCTACCTGTTTGCATTAAAGCGGTACCAGCAAAAACTAAAACTATATCTGGATATGCAATTGCAGCAGCAAGAGATGAGTTTTTAGTTAAATTTAAATATTGGTTTGTTGTTGGTGGTATGATTATTCTTAAAGCTTGTGGCATAACAACTAATTTTAAAATTTGATTTTTTGTTAATCCAATACTTGCTGCAGCTTCTTTTTGACCTTTGTTTACTCCAAGGATTCCAGCTCTTACATTTTCGGCAATGAAAGTTGCTGTATACATTGATAATGCCAAGGCTAAAGCAATTAACTCAGGGATAATACTCACTCCACCAGCATAAGTATAAACTGTAGGTGAGAGTTGTTTTAAAACTGGATATTCGAAATTAAGAGATACGCCAAAAAATAGAAAACTAATTAAAGGAAGTAGTATTAATGTCAATATGGATAGGCTTATTGTAGGTAGCTGCTTACCAAATTGCTCTCTTTGTTTAGTTGCATAAGATTTAATAAAGTAAATTGCTATAATGGCGGCAATTATAGATAAAAGGAATATATTAAAATTTGTCCATATGAACTTTGGAACATACCACCCTTTGATAGTTAAAAAAGAAATATCATTAAAACTAATTCCATTTTCAGGAAGAGGTAAAGCTCTCAATGCTGCAAAATACCAAAAAAATATTTGTAAAATTAAGGGTATATTTCTAAAAATTTCAACATACCATTCTGCTACTTTAGCAATTAAGTAGTTTTCTGATAATCTTGATACACCAACTATTACACCAGCAATTGTAGCAAAAAATATTCCAATTACAGATACAAGAATTGTATTTAATAAACCTACTAGAAAAGCTCTTCCATACGAATGTGATCCGTCATATTCGATCATAGAAAAAGTTATATCAAATGAGGCCTCCTGATTTAAAAAACCAAATCCAAAAGATATTCCTCTGTTGCCCATATTAATTTGGGCATTAGTAGCAAAATAAATAATTACAGATAATAAAGCTAAAATAGTTATTGCTTGAGGAATTAAATCTCTTACTTTTTTGTTTTCAATATTTAGTTTTTTTAGATTCATTTTTTAACAGCGAGAATAAAAAAAAGGGCCAGATAAATCTAGCCCTTTTTAATTTTATTAGCAATTATCTTGCTGGTGGTACGTAAAGAATTCCACCTTTTGTCCATAATTGATTAGGACCTCTGTTAGGTAAAATTCCAGTATCAGCTATATGTTTTTTATAGCTTTCACCATAGTTACCAACTTGCTCGATAATTCTTAAGCTCCAGTCATTATCTAGACCGAAAGCAGCGCCTAATTCTCCTTCAGCACCAACTAACCTTTTGATTGCTGGGTTGTCAGAGTCTTTTAGGCTAGAAGCATTAGATGAATTAACACCATACTCTTCTGCTTCGATCATAGTATTAAGAGACCATCTTACGATATCTTCCCATACAGCATCCCCTTGTCTTACAACAGGACCTAATGGTTCTTTAGAAATCGTTTCAGGTAATACTTTATGCTCATCTGGATTTGACATTTTAGTTCTTTGTGCCGCTAAACCAGATTTATCAGTTGTGTAAGTATCACATCTTCCAGCATCGTAAGCTTGAACAACTTCGTCTGCTTTTTCAAACGCAATTGGTTCATACTTGATATTTTTTGAATTGAAGAAGTCTCTCATGTTAAGCTCGGTAGTTGTACCTGTATTTGTACAAGCAGAAATACCATTTTTGAAATCATTTACTGAATTGATTCCAGAATTTTTTCTTACCATGAACCCTTGACCATCATAAAAATTTACACCAACAAATGTTAGACCAATGTCAGCGTCTCTTGATAATGTCCAAGTTGTGTTACGTGCAAGAACGTCAATTTCACCAGATGTTAAAGCAGTGAATCTTTCCTTTGCACTTAATGGTGTATATTTAACTTTGTCGGCATCGCCTAGAACAGCTGCTGCAACAGCTCTACATACATCCACATCAATACCAGACCAGTTTCCTGATGCATCAGCATTAGAGAAACCAGGAAGACCTTGTGAAACTCCACATTTCACAAATCCAGCTTTCTTAGTATTGTCTAAAGTTTTAGATTTTTTTGAACCTGCTCCTCCTCCTCCTTGGCCGCAAGCAACCAAAAGTAAAGATGCAAATCCAACTAAAATCCAAGTTTTGATAGATTTCATCATTTAAGATTTCCTTTTTTATTGTTAACAATATTTTTGAATTTAGAATTCAAAACATAACTAATATAATTTTATTTTTTTGTTACTTCAATTTTTGTTAGTCTCAATATCTAGGAAAGATATATCTTATTTTAACTAAATAGCTTTAAATACAACCTAAATCAAACACTTTTTGTTAATGTCATTTGGTAAAGTCTACTTACTGTTCTTTTGAATACTTCTGAGTGTTTTCTGGAAGAACTCATATTTTTAAGTTCTGATGCCATTGATAAAGTTAAGCTGATTTTTTTATCATACAGGATATCTATTAAAGTGACAAATCTTAATTGTTGGTTTGAGTTATATTCATCAAAATTAGGAATTTCTTCAATAAAAATATGATTGCAAATATTGGCTAGATTTAAATAGTCTTCTGCTCCTAGGTTTTTATCACATAACTCTTTAAAATTAAACCTGGCTACGCCTTCATAATAATTATTAATTTTAAATTTTCTTCCTTTTGTATTAATCAGTTTTTCCTCTTTTTGGAGATTTCTTGTTAAAACTCTGAAATTTTGATTGATATTAAACAAGGTTTTTTCGTTTATAGGATAAAAAATTTTTTGGTTTTTGTCTTTTTTCTGAATTCTATAATCGTCATCTAAAAGTAATTCTTTTTGTATTGAATTTTTTTCAATAATATTGATAAAGGGTAAAAATTGTTCCCGTTGTAATCCGTCACTGTAAAGTTCGCTCACTCTTGTATTTGTTGAAATAATAACTTTAATTTCCTCTAAAAAAATTGTCTCAAATAATTTACCTAGTATCATCGCATCTACGATATTAGTTACCTGAAATTCATCTAAATAGATCAATTCATATTTTTTTTTTAGATCTTTTACAAATTGAAGAATTGATTTTTCGTCTTTTTTTTCGTGTCTAAAATCATGAAATTTAATCATAAATTCATTAAAATGGCTTTTCATTTTTTTTACTTTTACCATGTCGTAGACAAAATTAAGTATCATGGTTTTACCAACACCAACGTTACCATGTAGATAGAAACAAGATTTGAAGTTTTTATTTTTGATAAAAAATAAGGATTTTGTTTTACTATTTAGGAATTTTTCCAATAAATTAACTATTTCAATTTGTTTTTCATTTCTTTCAAATCTTTTTGATTTACAAAATTCCTCAAATTTCTTTTTAAAATTGATTTTAATCATTGTGAATTTCCACTTTAAGGATTGGCGCGCCCTGAAGGATTCGAACCTACGACCCTCGGTTTAGAAAACCGATGCTCTATCCAGCTGAGCTAAGGGCGCCAAATATTATTATATTTACTTAAAAACATACTAAGTGGTCAATATAAATCGGAGACTTTACGCCGAATTGTTCGGACCTTTCGTGTTGGTGAATATGATGAGAATGAACAAATACAGGTAAATGCTCCCCTTTTTTTGTTTTTAAAGTGTATATAAAATTAGTTCCTCTAAATTTCCTATCTACTACCTCTAATTTCAATTTACTTTGATCATCATGGATTAAATCTTCGGGTTGTAAAAGAAGTTTGACTTTAGAGCCAGATGGAAAATTATTTGATAATTTGCCTCTTATTTCGCCCAACTCTTCATGTTGTAACCTGTGAACTGCACATTCACTATCTACTACCTTAACATCTATAAATACACCCTTGTTTAAAAAATTTGCTACATCGATAGAATTTGGTTCATGATGAACGTTATAAGGTACGTCAAATTGTTTTAATTCTTGATCTAAAATAATTCCGCATTTGTCAGCCATTGAAAAAGCTTCGTAGGAGTCATGAGTTACAATTATTGTCGTTAATTTTATTCTTTTTAAAAGTTTTTTTACCGAAACTTGTATTTCTTCTTTTAAACTTTGATCTATATTTGAAAAAGGCTCGTCTAAAAGTAATAAGTCTGGTTTTGACATTAATGATCTAGCTAATGAAACTCTTTGAGCTTCACCGGCACTAATTTGATGAGGATATTTTTCTAATATTGGTTCAATATGTAATATACTAATAATTTCTCTCGTATCTACTGGTGAGCCGTTACCGTTAGCTCTTTTTTTTCCAAAATTTATATTCTCAATAACAGTGTAATTAGGGAATAAAGAGTTATCCTGAAAGGATAAGGCTATATTTCTTTTTTCAGGTTCGATATGTACATCATTTGATGAAATCAGTTTACCTTTCAAAAAGATCTTACCTGAACTTAATTTTTGTAAGCCAGCCAATGTTCTTAGAATTGTTGTCTTTCCTATTCCGGATGGACCTAGCAAAGAAATAATTTCACCCTTGTTTTCAATTTTAAGGTTAACGTTATTTACTTTGTTTTTCTCGCTGGCAATAAAGTTTCCCTTTTGAATTTCCAGGAAGTAATTTGACATATGTTAATTATATTAACTTTTTTTAGAAAGTATATATTTTGATGAAAAAATTATAAAAACTGTTGACCAGATTATCAATAATAATGAGGGTAATGCAGCTGCCTCTAGTAAATCTTGAGAAGCATAAACATAAGCTTGGGTTGCAAATGTCTCAAAATTAAAAGGTCTTAAGATCATTGTGATGGGCAACTCTTTGATAATTTCTAATGAAATTAAAACTATAATCAAAATAATATTTGTTTTTAAATGAGGAATATGTATTGCTGAAAAGGTTTTGAATTTTGAATAACCTAACAAGTAAGCACTTTCATCTATGGAATTATTAATTTTTTCATAATTTGATTTTATGCCAT
The DNA here is from genome assembly GCA_902590505.1 of uncultured Pelagibacteraceae bacterium. Taxonomy (GTDB): domain Bacteria; phylum Pseudomonadota; class Alphaproteobacteria; order Pelagibacterales; family Pelagibacteraceae; genus Pelagilacustribacter. The sequence continues at coordinate 277,453 of CACIWZ010000001.1, read as the reverse complement.
TAAATGATAAAGAAAAAAATCTAATAAAATAAGCAAGAATTAATCCAAAAATTGAACCGATAAAAATATGTTTAGAACTAGATACCTCAAAAGCGTTTGATACAAACTCACTTAAATTTGAAAATAGTGTAATAAATGCTACAGCTAGTATAATTCCCGGTATTGCATAACCTGATATAGAAAAATTTGTAATATAATTAAGTATTTTGCTTCTAGCAATTCGGCTGCCATAGTTAATGTATAGAGAGATAGAAACTAATGTAATGCTGGCTAAACCTACTAATAAAAGAGTATTAAGATTAAGTTTTAACAAATCTAAATCTTGGATATACTTAGGAAACTTGATGGTCCAGTATACCATCTGAGATACTGGAAATATAAAACTTATAAATAGTACTGAAGAGCAAAAAAATACTGCTAAAAAGGATTTTTTACCAGACAATTTAATTTTATTTATAGGTTTGAAACCTCTTCCTGGTTGATGATATTTAGCCTCTTTTCTAGAATAAATTTCAATTGAAAATAACAATAAAATAAAAATTAATAGAATAAAAGAAATTTGGTTAGCTGTGTTTAGATCATCAAATGATAACCAAGAATTATAAATTCCTGTAGTTAAAGTTGAAACACTAAAAAAAGATACTGTTCCAAAATCTGACAAACACTCCATAGCTACCAATGATAAACCTGCAATTATTGCTGGTCTCGCTGATGGTAAAATTATTTTTAAAAATGTTTCGTATTCAGAGAGTCCTAAATTTTTTCCAACCTCAATATAATTACTTGATTGGTAAAAAAATGAAGATCTTGCCAATACGTATACATATGGAAATAATGAAAAGGAAATAGCTAATATTGAGCCAAAGACCCCATCAATTTTAGGTATCAAATTGTTGTAATTACCTTCACCAAAAAAATATGTAAATATTGAGAATGCGGTTCCATAGTTTTCAAAAAAAGCTATTATAGAAAAAGCATAAATATATCCCGGCACTGCAAAAGCTAAAATCAATGCCCAGCTAAAAAAATTTGAAAAAGGAAATTCGTAAAAGGAAACAAAATAAGCACTTGTTACACCTAAGATTAATGTAATCAAAAGAACAAAAAATAATATTGTTAAGGAGTTAAAGATATAATCTAAAAGAAAAGTGTTTTTTAAGATTGTAAAATAATTACTTGTTTCTTGAAAAAAACTAAAAAAAACAGTTAATATAGGTAGAGATACTACTAGAGCTATAATCAATGAACTAAAAAACCACAAATTATACTTTGTCATACTTATAGATGTTTCCTATAAAATTACTACTTCCAGCCTGCTGCAGTCATTACTTCTAAAGCATCTGCTTGTCTTTTTCCGTAATTAACAACTTTAGTTTTTAGATCTTGTTTGAAATCTAATCCCATATTTACAACAAGTGGATGCGGAGATACACCTTTAATCATCGGATACTCAAAAGTATTATTTACAATATGATTTTGAGCTTCTTCACTTAATAAGAACTCGACTAATTTTATTGCATTAGCTTTATTCGGTGCACCTTTAACAAGCCCTGCTCCACTAATATTCATATGAGTTCCTCTCCCATCTTGATTCGGAAAGAAAGGTTTTACTTTTTTAGCTGCTGCTTGTTGTTCTGGTCCTTTTTTTCCAGATAACATTAGCGCCAGATAATAAGTATTAGCTACTGCTATATCTGCTTCACCTGCTGCAACGGCAAGTATCTGAGCTCTATCATTTCCCTTTGGAGATCTGGCCATATTTGAAACCATACCTTTTGACCAATCAGCTATTTTACCTTTTCCATTATTTTTAATTAATGAAGCTACAAGTGATTGATTGTAAATATTGTTTGAAGCTCTAATTACTAATCTGCCTTTCCATTTAGGATCAGCTAAACTTTCATAAGTTAAACCAGCTAATTCTGCACCACTTACTCTTTCTGGAGCAAAATATACAATCCTAGCTCTCTTAGCTATACCAGTCCATTTTGATGTTCTGAAGTTACTTGGTACAGCAGATTTAATAGCTGCACTAGTAAGTCCCCCTTGAAGATTAGCTTCAAAAGCACCTAACCTTCCAGCATCAGCTGTAATGTATAGATCTGCTTGGCTATCAGCTCCTTCCTCTATTATCCTTTTTTCCAAAGCACCTGATTTTCCCGATACAACGTTTACTTTAATTCCTGTTTTGGCAGTAAACTTTTCATAAAGTTGAACATCAGAGTCATAATGCCTTGCACTAAATATATTTACTTCGTTTGCAAATAAACTACCTGCAAACGCAACTAAAAATAGATAGCTAATTATTATTGTTTTTTTCATTATTTCCCTCGTTTATTGATAATGATTATCATTTACAATATATTGAGAATGATTATCATTTGCATAATTGACGCACTTTCAGATGGTATAATCTGTTGATAACTTTAGAAAAATAGAGTTAATAGAGTGATGTTACAAATCAATCCAAAAAAATTCAAAAATATTGAAAATAAATCAATCCCATCACCATTAAGACCTAAGTTCAGGAATAAAGCTGAAACAAATATCTATTTTCTCTCAAAAAGAAAATTTCAAAGTGAGAAGAAACAGTCAATGCTAAAAAATATAAAGCTTCTCTCAGGAATTGTTATTTTAGTAGTTGGTGGTTACTTGCTATCTAATTAATTTTAGTTTTAACAGATCCCAATTTTTCAATTTTACCCTTGTAGATACCTTTGCTAAGGATTGGAACAACTCCCACTGTTGAACCAGTAAAAACATAAAAATCTTGGTCATGTTTGATCTTATCTTTTTGTAGCTTTTTTAAAACAAATAACAAAGAATTCATCGGATTTATATAAACAGTATTAGTATTTCCATTTACTGATTGTTTAATCTTTGAATTAGAAATATTAGTTTTTAAGTTTCTAACGTTATTATTTCTAAATTTTTTTCTTGGACCTATGATAAATTTTATATTTGCGCCAAAATCAGAACATAGATCTCCAAAACTCTTTATGCCTTTTTTCTTTTGTCTATAGCCAACCACTTCAATACACGGTGCAATATAATTTATAAATCTTTTCATATTGTTAATTGAAATTTTTTTTTTATAATCGAAAAAATTTTTTTTAAGGATATAACAAACTTCAAGTTCAATACCTAAAGTATATTTATTTATTTTTACAGATTTATTATTTTTCAATACGTTATGTTTATACACAGAGGCGTAGAAAGGTTCTTTTTCTTTTAATTTTTTTATAACAGGTATCCCCGTTCCCCCTGCTTTAAATCCTAAAATTGGTTTTTTAATTTTACTCTCACATAATTTCCTAAATTTATCAGCATTCGGAAGTTTTTTTGTATATTTACTTGAAATGGGATTTATAATTTTATTTTTAAGGAATGCATTTACAAGTTTATTAGCGACTAGATTTGAATTTTTATCTTTCATTAAATATCGTCTCCTAAATAAATTCCTAGAGAAAGAGCTGTTTCAACTAAAGAGTCTTTTCTCTCAACATTTTTGTAAGTTTTTATTCCTTCATCAATAGGCACATCTACCACTCTTCTATCTCTCCATGCAACCATTCGATCAAATTTTTTTTGGTTTAATAAATCTACAGCATAAACTCCGAAGGCACTAGCTAATATTCTATCACTCGCCGTTGGAGGGGCTCCTCTTTGAACGTGGCCAAGTGATGTTACTCTGCATTCCACATCTGTTTTTTTCATCAGTTCCTGGGCAATGTAATCTCCGATACCACCAAGTCTTTGTTCGCCATCCATATATTTATGAACTACTCGTGAACCATCCGCTTTTTTAACCGCTTCAGCAACTATGATTAATGAATGTTGAATATCATTTTTTTTCATAGAATTAAGTTTATTGATTATTCCGTCTATTGAATACTTTAATTCAGGAATTAAAATAATGTCTGCACCTCCTGCTATACCCGCATTGAGTGCGATGTGTCCTGCATCACGACCCATAACCTCAAGTATCATAGATCTTCTATGGCTAGCTGCTGTGGATTGTAAATTATCCAATGCTTGAGTTGCGACATCTACGGCGGTATGAAAACCTATCGAGCTTTCTGTTGCACCTACATCGTTATCTATAGTCTTTGGAATAGCTACTATTTTCATATCACCGTCTTTGGCTAATTTTTTTAAAATTTGCATACTGCCGTCTCCACCGATAATTATTAGACCATCTAGTTTCATTGAATGGTATCCCTCTATAATTTCTTTTGATTTATCAACATGTTTACCGTTACTTGTAGGAAATTTAAAAGGATTACCTTTATTAGTGGATCCTAAAAAAGTTCCCCCTTGTCTTAATAAGTATCCTCCAAAAGTTTTATGAGTTAGTTGTATAACATCTACTGGACGTTTGATCAGGCCAGCAGTACCATCTCTTATTCCATAAACATCCATTTTGTATTTATTTTTTGCTCTATAAAAAATTGATCTAATTGCAGCATTAAGGCCTCCGCAATCCCCTCCACTAGTTAAAATTCCTATTTTTTTATTCATTTAAATTAATTTTTCTTTAATATTCTTTTTTAAGAGAAGTGGTGTTATAACATAAAAATCTCTTAATGGAAAAAAAAGCAAAAATTATAGCTACCTTAGGCCCAGCAATTTATAGCGAAAATAAGTTAAAAAAGCTTGTAGATCTCGGTGTTGATGCATTTAGAATAAATTTCAGTCATAACACAAATGGGATTAATAAAATAATTTCACTGATAAGAAAAGTAGAAAAAAAAAATGGAAAAAAATTATCTTTGATAGCTGATTTACAGGGTGTAAAACTTAGAATAGGTAAAGTTAAAAATGAAAATCAAAAAATTAGTTTTAATCAAAAATTTGTATTCGATAATAAAAAAACACCTGGTGACTCACGAAGAGTGACTTTTCCTTATCCAAAAATTATAAAAAAGTTAAAAAGAGGAAATAAAATTTTAATTGATGATGGAAAGTATTTATTCTCTGTAATTGGAAAAAAAGGAAATTCCATAATAACAAAATGTCGAAGTCAAAATTGTATAATTAAAAGTAATAAAAGTTTTCATGTTCCAAATTTAGACATAACTTTCAACAAGCTTACTGAAAAAGATAAGAAGGATATAAAGACTGCAGTTAAACTTGGATGTAATTGGATTGCCCTTTCTTATTTACAAAATGAAAAGTTAATTCTTGAGACAAGAAAATTAATTAAAAAAGATATGGGCATTATTTCTAAAATAGAAAATAAGCATGCTTTAAAAAATATTAAAAAAATTATTCAATCTACTGATTCAATAATGATTGCACGAGGAGATTTGGCAATTGATATTGGTCATAGTGAAGTTCCAAAAGTTCAATTAAGTCTTATAAAAAAATGTTCTCAATTTTCCAAATCTGTAATTGTTGCCACACAGATGTTGGAAAGTATGATTGAAAATAACACAGCAACTAGAGCAGAAATAAACGATATTGCAACAGCAATATTCCAAGGTGCAGATACTGTAATGTTGTCTGCCGAAGCTGCAATTGGCAAATTTCCAACTCAAGCTGTTTCAACTATGACACAAACAATTCTATCTACAGAAAAATACAAAAGAGAACATATTGAAGATTTTAAAAATTCTATCATTACAAACAAAGATCCTGTTAAATCTATTCTTCTCTCTGTTAAAGATATGGCTTATAATCCTGATGTAAAAGCTATTATCGTTTTTTCCAATTCTGGAAAATCTGCGAAACTTGTTTCTGCTATGCGTCCAGCAGCTAAAATAGTAACTATTTCTCCAAATATAAACGTAAGTAGACAAGTGTCATTACTTTGGGGTGTTCAATCTATAAATAGTAGAGATGCAAATGGATGGAAAGATATGATGTCTATTTCTAAAGAAATTATAAAAAAACTAAGATTTATTAAAAAGAATGACTTTGTAGTTATAACTGCTGGTTTACCTTTTGGAAAAGCAGGTATGACTAACATGGTGAGACTTTATAAAGTTGGTTCCTAATGAAAGAGAATTATAGTATTGATGAGATTCTCTCAGCAGTAGATGATCTTCAAAATTTGAAAAAGAATAAAACTAAAAAGGTTTCTAACGTTCCAAATGCTAACACTGATTATTCTGATATTCCAAAAAATACCTTAAAATTAATTGAGGAAGCCGAAAAATCTAATAACTAAATTAAACCGGCTATTTGTATTGATGTATCACACATTCTGTTAGAGAAACCCCATTCATTATCGTACCATGAAAGCACTCGGCTAAATTTTCCTTTTATTACTTGAGTTTGGGTTACATCAAAAATCGAACTATGAGGGTTATGATTAAAATCTTTTGATACAAGAGGTTTTTGGTTTACATCTAAAATTCCTTTTAATTCCCCTCTCGCTGCTTTTGTCATAGCTTCATTAATAGTTTGAGGTGTTGCTTCTTTATCAGTAACTAATGTTAGATCAATTAATGAAACATTTGGTGTCGGTACTCTTATAGCTGTTCCGTCTAACTTACCTTTTAAACTCGGCAGAACTAAACTCATTGCTTTGGCGGCTCCTGTTGAAGTAGGTATCATTGCTCCTTCTGTTGAACGAGCTCTTCTTAAATCTTTATGTAATGTATCTAGCAATTTTTGATCACCTGTATAACTATGAATTGTAGTCATATAACCATAGCTAATTCCAAAAGTTTTTTCTAAAACCATTGCAACAGGAGCTAGACAATTTGTAGTGCACGAGCCATTGGATATTATATTATGCTCTTTTTTTAACTCCTTGCTATTAACTCCTTGAACAATTGTAAAGTCTACTTCTTTACCAGGAGCAGAAATTATTACTTTTTTTGCTCCACCTTTTATATGTTTTTCTGCTGAAGATTTGTCTAAAAATATACCAGTGCATTCTAAAACTACATCAGCACCTACGTTTCCCCAAGGGATATTAGCTGGATCCTTTTCTGCAAAAACTTTTATTTTTTGATTACCGATTTTAAATCCATCTTTTGAAGTTTGAATATCTTCATTAATTATACCATGAGTACTATCGTATTTAATTAAGTGCGCATTAGTTTCTATTGACCCTAAATCATTAATTGCAACAACTTGAATTTTATTTTTATAATTTTCTAAAATAGCTCTTAAAATTAATCTACCTATTCTACCAAAACCATTTATGCCAACTTTAACCATTTGATCTCCTTTAATGAATAATATTTAGACGTATCTGAATACAACAACTGCATAGCCAATGCAAATTATTGTTGCAATCCACAATACACTTCCAACTAGAGCTAACCAAAATAAATGAATGAAAGCACTGCCTAGTAATGAAATAAATAATCTATCGCCTCTAGTTGTGTCTAATCCTAAAATTCCTTTTCTTGGACTGCCTCCTGGTGATTTTTTTTCCCAAATAACCATTGCTGTTAAACATAAAGCTATGAATATAAAAAATGCAGCTGTCTGCCAGGTCCAGGCCATCCAAGTGATAAATTCAAAATCGAAGAATCCCTTCTCTTTCTTTTTAGCCATGTCACCCCAAGTTGCAGCATTTAAAATATTAAACATCATCATACTCGTCCTAACGCAAATCCTTTCGCAATATAGTTTCTAACAAAGTAAATTACTATTGCACCAGGTATAATTGTCAAACTTCCTGCAGCAGCAAGTAGTCCTAATTCATATCCTGATGTACTAGCGGTTCTTGTCATTGTTGCAGCTATAGGTTTGGCTGCTACAGCTGTAAGTGTTTTAGCTAATAATAATTCTACCCAAGAAAACATAAAACAGAAAAACATAGTAATACCTATGCCTGCAGTAATAGTGGGTATGAATATTTTAAAGAAAAATCTCCAAAACGAATAACCGTCAACATAAGCTGTTTCATCTAACTCTTTTGGCACAGAAGACATAAATCCTTCTAAAATCCAAACTGCTAAAGGAATATTAAACAAACAATGTGATAAAGCTACAGCCACATGAGTATCAAACAAGTTTACTGATGAATAAAATTGAAAAAATGGCAAGGCAAATACTGCTGGTGGGGCCATTCTGTTAGTTAATAGCCAGAAAAATAAATGTTTATCTCCTAAAAATTTATATCTAGAAAAAGCGTAAGCTGCAGGTAGTGCAGCTGCCACTGAAATCACGGTGTTCATCACTACGTAATAAATAGAATTAAGATACCCTGTATACCAAGTACTGTCGGTAAAAATTTTTTTATAATTATCTAATGTAAATTCTTGAGGCCATAATGTGTAAGTGTTTATAATTTCAGTTGTCGTTTTAAATGACATGTTAAGCAACCAATAAATTGGAAGCATCAAGAAAATAATATAAATTGTAGGAACTACCCACTTAGCTTTTTTCATGATTTTTCCTCATTTCTCATCATTAATGTGTAGAATACCCAACAAACTAAAAGTACTATAAAGAAGTATATTAACGACATTGCTGCAGCTGGTCCTAAATCAAACTGTCCTAATGCCATTTTAACTAAGTCTATAGATAAAAATGCAGTAGCATTACCTGGACCGCCTCCGGTTAAAACAAATGGCTCTGTATAGATCATGAAACTGTCCATGAATCTTAAAAGTATCGCAATCGTTAATACTTTTTTCATTTTAGGTAATTCAATTTTCGTAAAAATTGCCCAACGACTAGCGCCATCAATTTCTGCTGCTTGATAATAAGCAGGTTGGATAGATCTTAATCCTGCATAAGACAATAAAACTACTAACGATGTCCAATGCCATACATCCATTAATATAGTTGTAAACCAAGCATCACCAATTTGTTGAGTAAAGTTATAATCAAATCCTAAAGCATTAAGTGAATGACCTAAGAAACCAATATCTGGTAACGCAAAAATATTCCACATAGCTCCTACAACGTTCCATGGAATTAGAAGTGGCATGGACATTAAAACCAAACAAACAGGTACTCCTATTCCCTCTTTAGGCATAGTAAGTGCAATAGCTATTCCTAACGGAATTTGAATAAATAAAATTATAAAAGTAAATAAAAATTGTCTACCAAGTGATGCGTGAAATCTTTCGGATAACATTATTTGTTTAAACCATCTTGTACCCTCCCACATAAAAACATTATTTCCAAAAGTTTCCTGGAAAGCATAGTTTACTACTGTCATTAATGGAATAATGGCATTGAAAGCTACCAGCACAAATACTGGTATTACAAAAAACCATGCTTTTTGATTAACTGTTTTATTCATTCAATTATCCAACTATCTCCATAAGTATAAGTATATTCTTTTTTAAATTTTAAAAATGCAGATCCTGAAGGAATATCTTCATTAGATTTTGCAATAATTTTAATTTTTCCGGTTTCACTTTCAGTATCTACAATTTTATGCCTTCCAGTATTGCTTACTGATAAAACTTTAACTGGAATTCCTTCATTACTAAAAGATATAAATTCAGGTCTTACTCCAACTTCTGTCTTGTTAAAATTACTTTTTTTAATTTGTTGGTGAGTTTCTATTTTTTTTCCATTAACAATCACATCATTTCCTTTAATTTGACAAGGTAAAACATTCATGCCTGGTGAACCAATAAAATATCCAACAAATGTATGCTTGGGTTTTTCAAACAAATCTACTGGTGTTCCTGTTTGAACAATTTGACCTTCATGCATTACAACTACTTGATCAGCAAATGTTAAAGCCTCTGTTTGATCGTGTGTAACATAAATCATTGTTCTGTTAATCTTTTGATGAAGTTCTTTAAGTTTAGATCTTAAAATCCATTTCAAATGTGGGTCGATTACAGTTAATGGTTCATCGAACATAATAGCATTAACATCTGATCTTACCAATCCACGCCCTAGTGAAATTTTTTGTTTACCATCTGCAGTTAGACCAGAAGCTCTATTGTTTAATGTTGAAGATAATTCCAACATTTCAGCTATCTCATGAACTTTTACTTTGATTTCTTCCTCTGGAATTTTTCTATTTCTTAAAGGAAAAGCTAAATTATCATATACTGTCATCGTGTCATAAATAACCGGGAATTGAAAAATCTGTGCTATATTTCTTTCTACAGGATTCAATCCAGAAATAACTTTATCATCAAATAATATATCGCCTTTAGTTGGTGTAATTAGTCCAGAAATAATATTTAATAATGTTGTTTTTCCACAACCTGACGGGCCTAATAAAGCATATGCACCCCCATCATTCCAATCAATGTCTACTTCTCTGATTGCCCAGTCAGCATCTGAAGACTGAGTTTTTAAATAACTATGGCTTAAACCTTTTAATGTAACTTTAGCCATTAGATATTAACCTTTCATTTTGATCAAAATAAACAAATTCATCTGTATTCATGTATAAATTCATCTCATCGCCAACATTTTTTTGAAACACTCCGTTAGATAAAGAAACCCAATTCAAATTTCCGTTTGTAAAGTGGATTAAGCTCTCAGAACCGCTAATTTCAGAGATTAAAACTTTACCTTTTATCTCAAGTGTATTGTTGCCATCTTTATACGTAGTAATATTGTGGGGTCTAATACCTACTTTATATTCACCATCTTTGATATTTAATTTAGTCTTCCATTGAATGTCGTTTTGTAAAAATGAACACTGGTCTCCTGATTTTTTTATTTTAGCAATATTCATTGGTGGATCACTAAATACCTGGGCTGAAACTAGAGAGTTAGGTTTATTATAAGTATCTAGAGTTTTTCCATATTGAATAATCTTACCTTCCTGTAACGTTGCAGTATTACCACCTAAGAGTAAAGCTTCTGAGGGTTCTGTGGTTGCATAAACTACTATACAATCTCTATTTTCAAATAATTTTGGTAATTCTTCTCTCAATTCTTCTCTTAATTTAAAATCTAAGTTAGCAAGTGGTTCATCTAAAAGAATCAAGTCTGAGTCTTTTACAAGTGCTCTTGCTAAAGCAGTTCTTTGTTGTTGTCCTCCGGAAAGCTCATTTGGTTTTTTATTCAACATTCCAGATAGTTTTAGTAATTCTGCAACTTTTCCAACTCTTTGTTTTGTTTCATCTGAACTTACTCCAGTAATTTTTAATGGAGATGCAATGTTGTCATAAACTGTGAAATTGGGGTAATTAATAAATTGCTGGTAAACCATTGAGACATTTCTTTTTTGAACTTTCATACCTGTCACATTCTCGTTATTAAACCAAATCTCGCCTGATGTTGGTTTATCTAAACCAGCCATAATTTGCATTAAAGTCGTCTTTCCGGCTAAAGTAGATCCTAAAAGAATATTAATTGTATTTTTTTCTAATTTTAAATTTGTTGAATAAATATGAGTATCTAATCCTATTTTTTTTTCTACATTTTTTAATTCTAAGCTCATATTTTTTTGAATTCCGTTTTAAAAAAAGGGGGCCGTTAAAGCCCCCTTTAAATTTAGATTAAACCTAAATTACTTCCAAGCTCTTTCGAATGGAACTGTTTTACCTTTAGGTTTCTCATTTCGTTTAGCTTTTGGTGATCCTGGTTGTTTCAACCAATAATCAGCACCTTTCGGTTTAGCTAATCTTGGACCACATCCACCGTATGTATTGTTTGCTTTATCAGCAGCTTCCATACGAGACATAACTAAGTTCATCTCTTCTGCAAGACGATCCATAGCTTGTTGTGGAGTAAACGCACCTGAGTTTACATCTCCAATTTGTTGCCACCAGATTTGTGCAAGTTTCGGATAGTCCGGAACGTTGATACCTGTCGGTGACCACAATACTCTGTTTTTAGATCTGTAGAATTCTACAAGTCCACCAAGTTTTGGAGCTCTTTGAGTAAAGTGCTTGTGATTAATTGTACTATCTCTAATGATAGTTAAACCAACATCACTTTTCTTAAGATCAACAGTTTTTGATACTACAAACTGAGCGTATAGCCATGCAGCTTTTCTTCTATCAACTGGAGTAGACTTAAATAAAGTCCATGATCCAGCATCTTGATAACCAAGCTTCATACCTTCATCCCAGTAAGGACCTTTTGGTGATGGTCCCATTCTCCATAAAGGATTACCGTTATCATCAACTGTTTTGTTTCCAGTACTCTTTGGAGCAACCATTGATGCCGTGAATGCTGTATACCAGAAAATTTGCTGTGCAACGTTTCCTGATGATAAAGCTGGCAGAGACTGATAGAAGTCCATCGCTGCAGCACCTGGAGGTGCATAAGCTCTTAACCACTCATCCCATTTTCTGATCGCATATACGGCAGCAGGACCATTAGCAGCCCCACCTCTTGCTACGTCAGCACCAACTGGGTTACAAGAACCTTTTTCCATTCTTATTCCCCACTCGTCAACTGGTACACCGTTTGGTTTACCAACTGAACCTGCACCAGCCATTGATAACCACGCGTCAGTCATTCTCCATCCTAAGTCTGGAGCTCTCTTACCGTAGTCCATGTGACCGTATACTCTAACACCGTCGATATTCTTTACGTCTTTTGTAAAGTATTCAGCGATATCTTCGTAAGCAGACCAGTTTACTGGTACACCTAGATCGTATCCGTATTTAGCTTTGAAACCTTTTTTGATTTCAGGTCTGTCAAACCAATCTTTTCTAAACCAGTAAAGGTTAGCAAATTGTTGGTCAGGTAATTGATATAAATCACCATCTGGACCTGTAGTAAATGATTTACCGATGAAATCATCGATATCTAATGTTGGTAAAGTTACATCTTTACCTTCACCTTTCATCCACTTTGTTAAGTTTACTGCTAACTGAAGTCTTGAGTGCGTACCGATCAAATCAGAGTCATTGATGTATGCATCATATAAGTTTCTTCCAGTTTGCATTTGAGTTTGTACAGCTTGTACTACTTCTCCTTCTCCAAGTAACTGGTGATTTACTTTTATTCCAGTTATCTCTTCAAAAGCTTTTGTTAAAACTTTTGACTCATATTCGTGAGTTGGAATAGTTTCTGACAATACGTTTATTTCCATTCCTTTGAATGGCTTTGCGGCATCGTGAAACCAATTAAGTTCTTTCTCTCTTTCTTTTGCAGAAATTGTCGAAAGACTAAACTCACCATTTGACCATTTCTTAATTGCAGCTCCATGTCCGTCAGCTACAGCGTTTGAAATAGTTAATAGAGAAATTGAAACAGCAACAGCTAAAATACTCTTTAATGTTTTAAACATAGATTATTTCCCTCGTTGTTGTTGTTATAAGTTCGATATTCAACCAAAATTAATGTGAAAAGTACAGTGCAGAAACTTTTAAAAATTACAACTTAAAGGTGTGTTAATTTATTAAGGCTCTCTTGACTGCTTTTTCCCAACCGTTAATTAGAATTGTTCTAGATTTATTTTTCATTTTTGGTGAAAATTTTTTATCTAAGTTCCAGTTTTTAGAAATATCTTTTAACGATTTGTATATCCCTATGTACAAACCAGCCATAAAAGCTGCACCTAAGGCAGTAGTTTCTTGAACTTTAGGTCTTAATACTTTTACATTTACTATGTCAGATAAAAATTGTGAAAACCAATTATTCATTACCATTCCACCATCAACTTTTACAATTTTAGGTCTCAAACCGTCATGTTTCATCGCTTCAAAAAGATCGTGAGTTTGATAAGCAACTGCTTCGATCGTAGCTCTCACTATTTCTTTAGGACTTGTATCTCTAGTAATGCCGCTTAAAACTCCTCTAGCGTTAGCGTCCCAATACGGAGCTCCTAATCCAGTGAATGCTGGAACTAAATAAATATCATTGTTGTTTTGAAGTGATTTAACTATTTTTTCTGTCTCAGGTGCTTTCTTAAAAAATTTCATTCGATCTCTTAACCATTGCACACCAGCACCAGCTATAAAAATAGATCCCTCCATTGCGTATGTTGTCTTCCCATTAATTCTGTAAGCAATAGTCGTCAATAAACGATTTTTAGAATAAATTTTCTTTGAACCTGTATTTAATAAAACGAAAGCTCCCGTACCATATGTACTTTTTAAAGACCCTGGTTCGAAACAACATTGACCAATAGTTGCTGATTGTTGATCTCCAACTACACCATTTATAGGAATTGATTTTCCAGTAATTAAAGAATGAGTTTGTCCATAATCGTCTGCACAATCTTTTACTTCAGGTAAGATATGTTTTTTAATTTTAAGTAAGTTTAATATTGTATCATCCCATTTATTAGATGAGATATTATAAATCATTGTTCTACTAGCATTAGTAGCGTCTGTTGCGTGAACTTTACCTTTTGTAAGTCTCCATATTAAAAAACTATCAATTGTTCCAAATAATAACTGTTTTTTATTCATTAATTGTCTTGCTTTTGGCACATTATCTAAAATCCATTTGATTTTAGTTCCGGAAAAATAAGAGTCGATAAGCAGCCCAGTCTTATTAAAAATCATCGTATCCTTATTTTGCTTTCTCAGTTTTTTACAAAATTCTTCTTGTCTTCTATCTTGCCATACAATCGCTTTATAAACAGGTTGGCCATTTTTTTTATCCCATAAAACTGTGGTTTCCCTTTGATTTGTAATACCTATACTTAAAATTTCTCCTTTTAACTTTTTTGCTTTTTGGATGACATCTTTTAAAGTTTTAATAGTTGTTCTCCATATTTCATCGGGATCATGTTCGACCCATCCACTTTTAGGGAAATATTGAGTAAATTCTTTTTGTGATGAAAAAATTGGTTTACCTTTTAGATCAAAAAGAATTGTTCTATTTGATGTTGTTCCAGCATCAATTGAAATTATAAATTTTTTCATTACCTAAAAGCTTCCCAATTGAATTCAAGTTTTTTATCCTTAACAATAGCATTAATCATACTAAGCATTAAAGGTATTTTTTTTTCATCAAAATCCTCATTTACTTTTTTAGCAATCTCTATTGCTAAGTCTGCGCCCTCAACAGTAACTTTTTCCATTTTTGTTTTTTTTGCTTCTGAAAAGGTTAAACCTTCACCGATATAAGACCCCATCTTAGCGTTTCTACCTCCACCAGAACTAACATAAAGATCACCCAAACCTGCTAAACCTTTAACTGTCTCTTTTTTACCTTTCAAATGTTCAACAAATATTTCCATTTCATGAATTGATTGCTTAATTAAAGCTGAGGCAGTATTTAAATAATTCTTTTCTCTTACCTCATCTGAAATATTTTTACTACATAAGCCCCTTGCAGCTCCAACTGCCATAGAAAAAATATTTTTTATAGCTGCAGATACTTCTACTCCGTTTAAATCATCTGAAAAAGAAGTATGGTAGTAATTAGTATTCAACATATCTGCTATTTTTTTTGCAGTTTTTATATCTTTATTTGCAATAACTACGCTACTGTGAACTCTATTTGCCAATCCCGCTGCGAGACAAGGACCTCCTACTGCTGAAATATTTGTTTTTGTAATTCCTTTTTCCAACAACAATCTCTGAAGTTTATCTACTAGTAGCTCATAGTTATTTTTATGAATGCTTAAACCTTTAGTAAGCATTAATAAATTAGGGATTTGTTTTCCACTATAAACCCTAACTAATTGATCTGCTACCCATTCTATACCTTTAGAGCTTATTCCAAGCACTATTAAATCAACGTTTGATTTAAGCACCTGATCAAATTTATCAAATTTAAAAACCTTAATTTCTTGGGGTATTTTAGTTTTTAATCCTGCATGTAAATTTTCATTAGCTTGAAAATCATCAATAAAATCATTTTCTAAATGAGTACCGACAATATTAACATCGTGATTATTATCTAAGCATGGTAACGAAAAAGCTGAGCCCATCGCACCTGCACCAATTATTACAATTTTTGACATTTAATCCTTTAAAAATATTTTTTTGATAATTAAAAAAAACGATATTAGCTCAATTTTTCCTATAATCATAAAGATAATTAAACTTATTTTAGATGATATTAATAGATTTGCGAAGTTTATATTTTGTAAATTATACATTTCAGAATTAACAGTGTTCGTTAGAGCTAATATAGAAAGTTTAAATGATTTTTCGAAACCTATGTTGTCTAATACTAAAAAACTAGACAAAATAAATAAACTTATAAAGAAAGAAATAAAAATTAAAAAAGAAATTCCAATATTATCATCAGTAATTTTTTTATCTGAGCTGAAAATTGTTTTATTAATTATACTATTAGGACTTATTAATTTAATTATTTCTGCAGATGTTATTTTTAATAGGATATACAACCTAGTCAATTTAATACCAGATGTATTAGAGATAAGTGAACCACCAATTATTGTAATAAATAAAAAATATAAACTTAAATTATTATCATTTTCAATTAAAGTTATACCAGAATTAGCAATACTACTTAAAACACTAAGGACTGTATTTAAACCATCAAAGTTTTTAAAATAAATGAGTAAAATTAAAACTAATGATAATCCAATAAGATAAAAATCTTCTTTATGATAAATAACAAAATTTTTTTTATTAAAAATATTAAATATAAAATAAAAATTTAAGATAGATAAAATAAACGAAAAAATTAAAATAATTTTTTGGAAATTTGAAGAAATAATTTCACTTAAGTTATCTGATGGTAAAAAACCACCTCCTGAAACTAAAGTCATAGTTAAGTTCAAAGAGTTAAAAAGTCGTACACCAGAAAAATTAAGTAAAGAAAATAATATAAAACTTAAAACACTATAAAAAATAAATATTTTTATAATGTTATTTTTTATATTTTCTTCTGATTTAAAATTAGTTTCTCCTGAATAAGTCAAGTTAGTCATTTTAAAATTAAAAGTTTTATTAGAAAATAATAAGATTAGAAAAAGTAAAAAGTATAAACCACCTATCCATTGTGTCGATGATCTCCAGAGTATTAATGTTGGATCTAAATATTTTATATTTTTAAAAATTGAAAAACCAGTTCCAGTTAATCCAGATATTGCCTCAAATAAAGCACTAATAAACGTAACTTGCAAATTACTTAGATAAAAAGGAATAGATATTAATAAACCAATTATAATATAAACAAGTATTATTAAAATTAATTGCTCTATAAAATTTATATTTTTTGTAGCTTTTTTTCCAAAAAAATAAAATGAAAGACCTAAAATTAGAGACAAGATTAAAGTTGTAAAATACGCCTCTATGCTTAAAAAATAATCAAAATATGATGAGTATAAAATATTTATAAATGACAATAAACTTATTGGGAAACAAAATAAGCTCAAGAAAAAACTGATACTTCTTAGATTCATCAAATATTAAATTGATCCTACGCTGAAAATATCTTCAACTGCTTTTAGCTGTTCTCTTTTAGCTAGAAAAACAACTAAATCATCTTTTTCAAATATAAAATTAGACCTAGGTATAATGACTTTATTTTTTCTTACAATAGCACCTATTCTTATATCTTCAGGAAGATTTGAATCCCTTATTTTTTTATTTAACAAATCTGATTTATCAAGAATTTTTGCTTCGATAAACTCATAAGCGCCATCCAAAACTGAATACACTGTGCCTATAGTTCCTCTATGGACGTGTTCCATAATTCTGGATACAGTTGTCATTCGTGGATCCACTAAATCGTCGATGTTAAGTGAGTCTTGAAGTAAATTATAATTTGATTTATTTACTATAGCGATAGTTCTTTTTTTAAGTCCAGTTTTTTCAGCTAAAACGCAAGCCATCATATTATTTTCATCATCGTTGGTAAGAGCTAATACGGTTTCCGATCCCTCTAAATTAGCTTCCTTTAAAATATCTTCATCTAGAGCGTCTCCATTAATAACAATTGAGGAAGAAAGTTCATTTGCAATTTCTTCTGCTCTTTTTTTATCTTTTTCAATAATTTTAATTCTTAAATCTTCAAAATGTTCTTCTAACATTTTAGCTAAATTTAATCCGATGTTACCTCCTCCAATAATCAAAACATTTTTGGAGACTTTTTCATCATGACCAAATGCTTTTAAAATTTGATTTAGTTGGTCGCTACTAACAACTACATAAACATTATCATCTTCCAACATCTGATCATTTTTTTTAAGATATATAAATTTTTCTTTTCTTAAAGCGCCTACAATATTAGCCTTAAAATCTGGAAATTTTTCAGTCAATTTTTTCAAAGGTATATTTTTAATTGGGCAATTTTTCTCAATTGAAATTTCCAACATTTTTACTTTGTTATTTCCAAATGGAACGTTATCAAGTGCTCCTGGAGCTTCTAATCTCCTATACAAAGATTTTGCGACCTCAATTTCCGGAGAAATAATTACATCAATTGGTATGTTTGATTTATTAAATAATTTGCCCCATTTTCCCTCTAAAAAGTCTTTAGTTCTAATCCTAGCGATTTTTTTAGATACATTAAATAATGAGCTCGCTAATTGACATACAATCATATTTGTTTCGTCATTTCTCGTTACTGCAATTATCATGTCTGCATTTTCTGTACCTGCATTTTCTAAAACAGTTGGAAGTGAAGCTCTACCAACAATACCCTTAACATCCTGGGTATCATTAATTTTTTTGATATCTTCAGATGATTGATCGATTACCGTTACTGAGTGTCCTTGTGCAGATAATTGTTTGCTGATTGAAAAGCCGACCTTGCCAGCTCCACATATAATAATATTCATTTTAGTTTATGCCTTTAATTCCAAGTTCTTTGAGTTTTCTATGAAGAGCGGATCTCTCCATACCTATAAAATCTGCTGTTTTTGAAATATTACCATGATTTTTTTTAAGTTGTGTAATCAAATATTCCTTTTCGAAATGTTTTCGCGCTTCTTTCAATGGTGAAGTAAAAGATTTTTCTAATATATCTCTGTTCGAAAATGTAGAGGCTGGATTTAAAATATCTTCAATAATTTTATTTATATTAGATTGAGACTCATTAGCTGACAAAATCGTAATTCTTTCTACTAAATTTCTTAGCTCTCTTACATTTCCAGGCCAATTATAGGTATATAGATTATCGTTTTTTATATCGATTTTTGGTTGTTGAACTCCATTTATTTCTGAAAGTTTTTCTTTGAAATACTCTATCAATAAAGGAATGTCTTCAGTACGTGAACTTAAAGAAGTAAGTTCGATCGGCATTACATTTAACCTGTGATATAAATCTTCTCGAAATTTGTTTATTTTCACTAATTCACTTAAATCTTTTGAAGTAGAAGATATTAATCTAATATTAACGTTAATATCTTTTGATCCATTTAATCTTTTAAATTTTTGATCAATTAAAACTCTTAAAACATTCGCTTGCGTCTCAAAAGGAATTTCAGAAACTTCGTCGATTAATAATGTTCCTTTATTTGCTCTTTCCAAGGCTCCAAAAGATATATTTCCATCATCAAATTCTTCACCAAATAATTCTTTTTCATATGCACTCTCTTTTAATAGTGCGGCATTTATAATTATAAATGGCTCTTTTGATCTAGAGGAATTTTTATGAATTTTTCTGGCTACTAATTCTTTACCTGTTCCTGTAGGACCGTAAATTAAAACTCTACTTTCTGAGGTTGACAATTTTTCAATTATTTTTTTCACCTTAATTACTGAAGGACTTTTACCTATCAGTTCAAATGAGTGAAAAAGTTTATTTTCGATAATATCTTTCTCCTTTTTAAGCTTAGATGACTCTAAAGCCCTGTTTACATAATTTAATATTTTTTCTTTTGTAAAAGGTTTTTCAATAAATTCGTATGCTCCAAGTCTAGTAGCTTCAACAGCTATTTGAACAGTTGCATGACCAGATATCATGATTACAGGTGTTAATTTGCTTTTTTTTGTTACTAGTTTCAAAAGATCTATTCCATCTTTGTCGGTCTTATCTAGTTTGATATCTATAATTGCAAGATCAGGAAGTTTTTTATTTATTTCAAAAATAGCTTGGTCGTAATTAGCAGCAGTCCTAACTTCGTAATTCTGCTCTATTAGGATATTGCTAACTAGAGAGCGAATATCTGGATTATCATCTATTACTAAAATTTCTTTAAGCATTAAGTTTTGGTAGCGAGATACTAATTAAAGTGCCTTTCCCCTTTTTTTTATTTCTTATTGAAAAATCACCAAGGTGTTCATTTATAATTTTTGTAACAATAGGTAAACCCAAGCCTGTTCCAGTTTTTTTTGTGGTAAAGTAAGGTGTCATTGCTTTTTTTGGGTCTGAAATACCTGATCCATTATCTGTCAATCTACAAACTATATAGTCATTATTGTTGTCAATTTCTATGTCAATATTACCCTTAAATTTAGTGTCTTTTTTAGATATTTCATCAATAGCCTCCTGAGAATTCTTAATTAAATTTATAAACACTCTATTAAGTTGGTCCTCATCTCCATTTATAAAAATTTCTTTGTCTTTTGTAATTAAATTTATAGAACTTTTCGAAGTCATTTTAATAAAATCTAAGGATTTTTTTATAACATTAACAATATTAATTTTTTTTAAAATAGGTCTTGGCATTCTGGCAAAGTTTGAGAACTCGTTAACTAATTTTTCTATATCTTTAATTTGTCTATTAATTGTTTCTAGATATTTTTCATATTCTTGACTTTGATTGTTGAGTTTAGTTTTATATTTCTCTCTAAGACTATCTATAGAAAGTTGTATGGGTGTTAATGGATTTTTAATTTCATGAGCTAATTTTCTTGCAACACTTTCCCATGCTTCATAACGTTCATTGATAAGAAGTTTATTTTGCTGCTCTTTTAATCTTTCTATCATTGAATTAAAGTTTCTATTTAATTGTTTAAATTCCTCGTCAGTTTCAAGTTCTGGTACTTTCACATCCAAAGCGCCTTTGCTAATCGAGTCAGATGCTCCTATTAAATTAATGATAGGTTTAGTAAGTCTTGATGCAAAAGTAATGGCTATTGATGTAGATAAAAATAAAAGTAATGTAACAACGATTATATATATTATTGCAAAAGTTACTTTAATTCCTGTTTGACTATTTTCAACTGAATAATAAAAACTTACTGCCTCTTCTGTTTCGTTGAGATATCTTAAAATTTCACTATCAATATTTCTTGAAATGTAAAGATAGGTATCTACTAAAGAATTTAATTTAGTCATAACAGTAGTTTTGTTTTCTAAATTATTGGAAACAAAAACAGGCTTACCTTCTAGCACTTGATCGTAGTCTTCGTCGGATGGGATTACAAATTCATCTGTTATATCTGTAACATCAGATAAAAGTATATTTCCTAAACTGTCTATTAAATATACATCGTCTATTCGTCTTAATAACTTTTCAGATCTCATAATATTTTTAAAACGATTAGGATTTGAATAATATAAATTAGAAACTCTATTAAGGCCAACACTCATTAATATTACATCTGACAAAACATTTTCTTTACTTTCTTCTAAGTAGTTTTTGGCGACGTCATAAGAATTATTAACAGCTTTAGTAATTTGTTTATCAAAATAATTTTGAATACCAAAATTAAATATAAAAAGTGAAAAAATAGCAACAACTAAAGACGGTATTACGGTAAATAAAGAAAAAACTGAAATATATTTTAAATTTGTTTGCGCACCTTTTTTATTTTTTTTTCCCGTATAATAAAACCTATAAAAGTTTTTAAATATAAGACCGAAAAAAATTAAAAGTAGGAAAATATCTATGATTAGTAAAGTTTGTAAATTTTTGTCAGATAAAGGTATAAAGCCTTCGTTTATAAATGTTAAAAAAGTTACTATCCCCATAAAAATACACAAAAATGAGGATAAAATAATCCAATTAAAGTTTTTAATAATTTTAAACATACTAAATAAGCATTAAATATTTATATAAATGTAATATAAGTTTATACCATGAGTTTTTCTTTAGTTATTCTTGCCGGAGGTAATAGTCATAGATTTAAATCTAATATAGGCAAACCCTATCAAAAAATAGCTGGTAAATCATTAATTGAAATAAATATTAATAAAGCACGTAAATTTAAACAAATTAAAATGATTGTTCTAGTTTATAATAAAAAAGACTCTAAACGAGTCAAATCACTCAAGCTTAAAAAAGTAAAATTGGTTATTGGAGGGAAAAATAGACAACAATCAACTTTTTGCGCTCTAAAATATTTAATCGGCCAGAAAGGAATAACTAAAGTTTTAATTCATGATGTTGCTAGACCTAATTTTTCAACAAAACTTATGAGTTCAATATTGAGAAATACTAGAACGTCAAAAGCTGTTGTTCCCAAAATTAAAATTCAAGATGCAATAAAACAAAGAATCGAATCTAGTAAAGAAGAGTACATAATAGGAAAAAAAAGAGATAATCTTTTTTTAACTCAGACACCTCAAGCCTTCAATTTAAGGGAAGTATACCATTTACATAAAACTAACTCGGGTAAATATAAAGACGATGATATTTCTTTATACATGGATTTAAACAAAGTTAAATTTATAGAAGGTGAAAAAAATAACTTTAAAATAACTGATAAAGCGGATTTTGAAAATTTAAAGAATATTTTCAAATCTCAACAAAGTGTTGGTATAGGATTTGATGTTCATAGACTGGTCCCTAATAGGAAACTTTTTTTAGCTGGTTTAAAAATTAATTCTAAACTAGGCACACTGGGTCATTCTGATGGGGATCCGGTATTACATTCTATAACGGACGCAATTTTAGGAGCTTGTAAAATGGGAGATATTGGCCAAATGTTTTCTAATAAAAATAAAAGATTTAAAAACATAAGATCAACTATTTTACTTAAATATGTAGTTAATCAGATAAAGTCAAAAGGATATCTAATCAACAATATTGATATAAATATAATTACGCAAACTCCTAAGATCAAAAATCTAAAGAATAGGATGGTAAAAAATATTGCAAATCTTTGTGAAATTTCTAACGATCAAATTAATATAAAAGGGAAAACAACCGAAAAATTAGGTGTTATAGGAAAAGAGAAAGCAATAGCGTGTGAAGTTATTTGCTCTGTTATAAAATATGATTAAAACCATAAATTATTTATTTGTTACATGTTTTGGTATAGGATCTTTTAGATTTGCTCCAGGTACTATAACTTCTTTAATAACAACTATTTTCTTATATAGCTTATTTCATATAGTTCATCTGTCTAGCAGTATTATATTATTAATTTTATTTTTAGTTTTTATATATTCATTTTATGCAGTGGCAGAATATATAAAATATAATGAAAACAAAGATCCAAAAGAAATTGTTGTAGATGAGTTTATAGGCCAATCTATTCCAATTTATCTATATGAAATCGCGCACGGAACTACAAAAGGCCCACAGGAGTCAATTTTATTTTATTTATATATTTTTATATTATTTAGGTATTTTGATATTAAAAAACCTTTTCCAGTCAGTTTTTTTGATAAAAAATTTAAAAATAGTTTTGGGGTAATAATAGACGATGTAGTTGCAGGTTTATATGTTGTCCTTACATTAATAATCTTTATGGTAATTAAATCAAAGTTTTTCTAATGAGTTTAAATAAAAAGATAATTTCATTAATTAAAAGAAAAAAGATGAAACTTGCAATTGTGGAGTCTTGCACCGGAGGAATGTTGTCTAGTGCTATTACTTCTGTGAGTGGATCATCTAAAGTTTTTAATTTAGGATTAGTCACTTACTCAAATCAAGCCAAAACAAGTATATTAAAAGTACCTCAAAAAATAATAAAAAAGTATGGTGCTGTAAGTGTTCAATGTTGTTTAGCTATGGTGAATAATCTAAGTAAAATTAGTAATTCAAAAGTTTGTATTTCAATAACTGGAATAGCTGGCCCTAAAGGTGGATCTAAACAAAAACCGGTAGGTTTAGTTTATATTGGAGTTAAAATAGGAAAAAAAGTTATGATTAATAAATGTAATTTTAAGAATAAAGGAAGAATATTTATTCAAAAGCAGACTGTAAAGAAATCTCTAAATTTACTAGCACAACTGATTAAACGGGATAGCTAAAGTCCGGGTTTACAATTACATCTAAAAGATGGGCAGTAAAACTGTTAAGTAGTAAGAAAATACTGAAAGCTATAATATAAAGTAAAAAAACTAAAAAATTTCTGGCCCTTTTTCTTTGTAATAGTTTTTTATCCTCAGGCACCCATTCTTTATTTTGAGATTTAAAGTCATATGAAAACATCCAATAAGTTAAGTTGGTCTCGTTTGGATCACCTGTTCTAATTGTTTTGATGTATGAGGATAAGAATTTAAAAGTTAAGATAAATAAAATTAGTAATGATGATATTGTAAACATTATTTATATAATTTAATTGCTCTCTCCTCAAAAGCTTTGGCAATTTTATTTAAACCAAGTTCAAAAGATTTTTTCATTATTCCATTCAAAATTGGATTTTTCAATTCAAAATCAATAAAAAATTCCAACTGTGTCGAATTGTTTACTTCTTTAAATTTCCACTCATTTTTGAGATGTTTTAATGGTCCATCAAGATTAGTTACTATAATGGTATCTTTTTCTTTATAATAAGAAACGTGACTTGAGAAAGTTTCGTTAAGAATACTTTTACCTACTTTTAAATCTCCATTGAAAGT
Organism: uncultured Pelagibacteraceae bacterium; assembly: GCA_902590505.1. GTDB lineage: Bacteria > Pseudomonadota > Alphaproteobacteria > Pelagibacterales > Pelagibacteraceae > Pelagilacustribacter. The sequence continues at coordinate 252,991 of CACIWZ010000001.1, read as the reverse complement.
AATTAAATCAGCGCTCTCATTTTTATCTAGTACTCTTCCCTCGATACACCAAGGAACAAACTCAGGATATTTTTCAATATCAAGAACCATTTCTACCAATTGTTCTTTTTTACAAGGTATAATCTTTTTTATTGATGCTGATGACATTCAAGCTGTTTATTTCTTGCGTCCTGTAATTTTCTAAAATCTTCATCTGCATGATAAGAAGATCTTGTTAGTGGCGAAGAAGAAACAAGAAGAAAACCTTTTGTCTTTGCGATTTGCTCGAGCTTTTTAAATTCATCAGGGTGATAATAACGATTAAGTGGATGATGCTTTGGAGATGGCTGCAGGTATTGACCGATTGTAATAAAATCAACTTCAGCAGATCTAAGATCGTCCATAACTTGAATTATTTCTTCTTTGTTTTCTCCCAAGCCAACCATAATTCCTGATTTCGTAAAAACTTTTTTGTTAAATTTTTTTGCATTCTTTAAAAGTTCTAATGAAGCAAAATAACGTGCCCCAGGTCTTACTTTTGTGTAAAGTCTAGGAACAGTTTCTATATTGTGATTAAAAACATCAAGATCAGCTTTTAAAACTTTTTTATAAGCATCTCCTTTTCTTAAAAAGTCTGGCGTTAAAACTTCAATGGATGTCTCTGGATTTTTTTCTCTTGTAGCTTTTACAACTTTGTAGAAATGCTCTGATCCACCATCTTCTAAATCATCTCTATCTACAGAAGTAATAACAACATGTTTTAAATTTAAGCTTTGGACAGCCTTAGCAATTTTAGCTGGTTCAAAAATATCTAGTTCAGTTGGTTTTCCAGTTTTGACATCACAAAATGCACATGCTCTAGTGCACGTGTCTCCCATAATCATAAATGTAGCATGTTTTTTACTCCAACACTCAGTTATATTAGGACAATTAGCTTCCTGACAGACAGTTACTAAGTTATTTTGATTAACAACTTGTTTAGTTTTGAAGAAAATTTGAGAGTCTACTATTTTTGACCTAATCCATTCAGGTTTTTTTTTAATTGGATTATAAGGCTTATTTACTTTTTCTGGATGTCTTGGTTTTGAGCTCATTTTAACTTAATAATAATTTCATCTTTTGTGCCGTATCTAAATTTTTCCCTATAAAGCATGTCTAAATAATCTAAATCATTTTTTTTAACCAATGATATTTTTCTTTCTAAATCTTGTAATTCATTAGTTAACATTTCATCTTTTATCTCTAACTCTTTAAATAATTTTTTTTTATCAAAATAAGAAATTAACCCTCTTTCACCTCCAATTAAATTAATTCCAATATAAAGAGTTAAAAAAATATTTAATAATATAAATTTTTTTTTCTTTAAACTTTCAATAAGTCGCATTAGCTAGATTCTAGCCATTTTTGCATTATTTCCAAGTTCTTCTTCGATGCGTAATAACCTGTTGTATTTCGCCACTCTTTCAGATCTTGCTAATGATCCAGTTTTAATTTGAGAGGACATTGTCGCTGAGGCCAAATCGGCAATAAATGTATCTTCCGTATCGCCTGATCTATGGGATATGATTGTATTGAAACCAGCAGCTTTCGCCATAGAGATAACTTTTAAGGTTTCAGTTAAAGTTCCGATTTGATTTGGTTTAACTAAAATAGAGTTAGCTGATTTTTCTTTTATACCTTTGCTTAATCTCTTAACATTAGTTACAAATAAATCGTCACCTACAATTTGAACATTTTTACCTATTTCATTTGTTACTTTTTTCCAAGACTCCCAGTCCTCTTCCGCAAAAGGATCTTCGATTGATTTTATAGGATAATTAGAGATCAATTTTTTGTAATAATCGATGTTAGCATCTGCTGATGAGAAGTTTTTAGATTGAATAGAATATTCGCCTTTTTCATTAATCAGTTCATTTGCAGCTACATCTAAACAAATAACTATATCTTTTCCTGGTTTAAGTTTTGATTTTTCAATTGCGTTAACGATTAATTCTAATGCTTGTTCATTTGAGTTTATTGATGGAGCAAACCCTCCCTCATCTCCAACATTAGTTAACATCTTATTAGACTTTAATAACTTCTTTAAATTTTGAATTACTATAAAGCACTTCTCAATAGCATCCATAAAGTTTTTAGCTGAGTCAGGCCTTATCATAAACTCCTGAATATTTAGGTCATTATCTGCATGCGCTCCTCCATTAATAATATTCATTAATGGAAATGGAAGTGAAAAATTATTTCCCAAATTTTTAAATAAAGATTTTTTATTTGATAAAGCTGCGCATTTAGAATTAGCCAACGAAACAGCAAGAGTAGCGTTTGCTCCTAAATTTGCTTTATTTTCGCTGCCGTCTAAATCTATCAAAATATTATCGATATTGTTTTGATCATCACATTCTAATCCTATTAATTTATTTGAAATTTTTTTATTTATATTATCGACTGCAATATTTACACTTTTGCCTAAAAATTTATCTTTATTTTTATCTCTTAGTTCGTGTGCTTCAAACGCTCCCGTTGATGCGCCTGATGGAGAAATTGCAGTTGCTGATATATTGTTTTCTAAAAAAATTTCTGCCTCTACCGTTGGATTTCCTCTACTATCAAAGACTTGTCTGCCTTTTACACTTTTAATTTTTGTCATTATTATTTAATTATTTTATCAATTTCAGTGAGTTTCTTTAGTAATTTTTTTATTTCTTTTAGTGGAACCATGTTCGGTCCATCTGACGGTGCATTTTCTGGATCTTCGTGTGTTTCTATAAAAATAGCTCCCACTCCAACAGCAATTGCTGCCCGAGCTAGATATGGAACAAACTCCCTTTGACCGCCGCTTTTCTCTCCCATTCCACCAGGTTGCTGAACAGAATGAGTTGCATCAAAGACAATTGGAAAGCCAAATTTAGACATAATAGGTAAAGCTCTCATATCTGAAACAAGAGTATTGTAACCGAAGCTTGCTCCTCTCTCCGTTATTAAAATATTTTTATTTCCTGACTCTTCAATTTTTTTTATTACATTGGCCATATCCCATGGAGCTAAAAATTGTCCTTTCTTAACGTTAATAATTTTTCCTGTTTTTGCTGCTGCAATTAAGAGATCGGTTTGCCTACATAAAAAAGCTGGAATTTGTAAAATGTCAACATGCTTCGCAACAATGGAGCATTGTTCTGAAGTGTGAACATCTGTTAAAATTGGAACACCGACTTCATTTCTTATTTTATCAAAAATTGGCAGAGATTTTTCTAAACCTAAACCCCTTTTGCCTTTAAGGCTTGTTCTGTTAGCTTTATCAAATGAAGTTTTATAAATAAGGTTTATACCAAGTTCGCTTGTAATTTTTTTTAATTCAGTTGAAATCTTTAAAGCATGTTCTTCATTTTCAAGCTGGCAAGGACCGGCAATTAAAGTAAATGGTTTATCATTAGCGATCTCAAAATTAGAGCATTTAACTTTATGATTTTTCATTTTTTTGAATTGATTTTAGCAGCCTTTATAAATGATGAGAATAATGGATGTGGTGACAAAGGTCTAGATTTAAATTCAGGATGAAACTGAACTCCAATAAACCACGGATGATCTTTTAACTCAACTGTCTCTGGTAATTTATTATCTGGTGATAAACCTGAGAAAATCATTCCTTTATTTTCAAAGTCCTTTCTATAATTAATATTCACCTCATATCTGTGACGGTGTCTTTCATTTATTTTTAATGAATTATAAATTTTACTTATTTTTGTGTCTTTTTTAAGTCTCGCTTCATAACTACCTAAACGCATTGTCCCTCCTAATTCTTTATCGGTACCTCTCATAAGCTTTCCATCTTTTGTCCATTCGCTCATAAGTCCGACTACAGATGCCTTTGACGGTCCAAACTCGCTAGAAGTAGCTTTTTTAATATTTAATCTATTTCTTGCAAACTCAATTATTGCCATTTGCATGCCAAAACAAATGCCGAAAAAAGGAATTTTATTTTTTCTTGCATAATTGATTGCTGCGATTTTTCCCTCAGTTCCTCTTTTGCCAAACCCGCCCGGTATTAATATTCCAGAAACATTTTTTAACTTATTTTTGATTTCGCTAGGTCTTAAAAAGTCTGACTCAATTCTAACCAAATTTACTTTTATATTATTTGCAATTCCACCATGTATTAAAGCTTCATCTAGTGATTTATACGCATCTTTAAGTTCAACATATTTTCCAATTATTGCAATATTTACTTTGCTCTTCGTGTTTAAAACTAAACGAGTAATTTTTTTCCATGGTAAAAGATTTACTTTTTTTCTAGATTTTATTTTAAAGAATTTTAAAACTCTTTCATCTAGTTTTTCTTTGTTAAAACTAATTGGAGCCTCATAAATTGTTTTGACATCAATGGTTTCAATAACATCTTCTATTGACACGTTGCAAAATAATGAAATTTTTTTTCTTTGATCAAATGGAATAGTTCTTTCTGATCTACAAATTATTATATCTGGTTGAATTCCAATACTTCTTAGCTCTTTTACTGAGTGTTGAGTTGGTTTAGTTTTTATTTCATCAGAAGCTCTCATATAAGGAACCAGAGTTAAATGAACAAAAAGAGTTTTATTTTTACCAAATTCATTTGAAAATTGTCTTATCGCCTCTAAAAAAGGAAGGCTTTCTATATCTCCAACGGTTCCACCTATTTCACAAATAACGAAATCTTCTTTTTTTACATCGTTTTTGATAAATTCTTTAATTCTATTTGTAATGTGTGGAATAACTTGAACAGTCTTTCCTAAATATTTACCTTGTCGCTCTCTTTTAAGAACATCATTATAAATTTTTCCTGTTGTAATATTGTCTGACTTTTTTGCTGAAATTCCAGAAAATCTTTCATAGTGGCCTAGGTCTAGATCTGTTTCTGCACCGTCGTCAGTAACAAAAACTTCACCGTGTTGGAATGGGCTCATTGTTCCTGGATCAACATTTAAATAAGGATCAAGTTTTCTAATTCTAACTTTATATCCTCTTGATTGTAATAAATACGCTAATGATGCAGATGATAATCCTTTACCTAAAGATGAAACCACGCCGCCAGTTACGAATATATATCGCGCCATGGAAGTATGTTATACTTTATAAATTGATAATTACAAAGTGATTATTACTTAGATTGTGGTATTTGTGGAAGATCTGAATTTTCTTCTTCTTGTTTCTCTAAGACTGACTGCGTTTCACGTAGCTCATCTCTCGAAATAGCAACTATTGCAATACTACAAATAATAAATAAAGCGGCAACTATAGAAGTAAATTTAGTTAGAAAAGTTCCAACAGATCTCGCAGACGTGAAATTATCTTGTGAAACACCTAAACCTAAAGCTCCACCTTCAGATCTTTGCAAAAGAATGACAATAATTAAAATTACAGCGAGAATTATGTTAACCAGAATAAGTAAGCTTTCCATGGTGACTATCTATAGTAATTCTTTATTATATCAATAAATTTTTTGGATGATTTTGAAGCTCCGCCTATTAAAAAACCGTCAATTTCTCTAATTTTTTTAAACATTTCAACATTGTTGCCATCTACTGAACCACCGTAAAGCAATGCAGGACTTTTTTTAAAAATATCTTTTAAAACTTTTTTAATATAAATCGCAGTTTTCTCTAACTCATTTTTAGAGGGTATTTTACCAGTTCCTATAGACCAAATAGGTTCATAAGCTACTATAATATTATTTTTATTAAATTTTTTTTCTAGAACTTTACTTAACTGTTTTTTTAAAACACTAAATGTTTTTTTATTTTTTTTCTCCTTTTTATTTTCCCCAATACAGAAAACAACTTTCAGATTATTTTTTAGAGCAAAATGAACTTTGTTTTTTAACATTTCGTTTGTATCACCTTCACTTCTATTGTCAGAGTGACCTACCAAAGTATAATTAGCTCCAACCTTTTTAATCATGTAAGGGCTAATTGCAGCTGTATTTGATGAAAATTGATCTTTTTGATAACAATTTTGTGAGCCAATTATAATCTTCTTTTTTTTAAAATATTTAGCATAACTCTCTATCAGGGTATAAGGCGGTGTGATAATAACTCTATATTTCCTCCTATTTTTGTCCTTTGAGTAATAATAATTAATTTTATGAAGTATACTGATAGATTTTGGAACTCCAAACATTTTCCAATTTCCAATAAAGTATTTCATTGTTTGCCTTAATATAAAATTTAATTTATAGGTGTATAATTTTAAAACTTAATAGATTATAATAATGTTAACTTCAATAGGTAAATTTTCTAAGTCTTTTTTGATAAAACTTTTTGTTGGGATAATTATTCTTCCATTTGTCTTTGGGGGAATGGGCGATGTATTCAGAGGTGGAAACCAAAATGTTATAGCATCAATAGACTCAGAAAAGGTAAGCACTCAGGAATTTGTAAATTACATTCAAAGATTAAATCTGAATGAAGATCAATTAAAAAATTTATCTAAAACCGACTTAATTGAAAAAATCTTATCCGAATATATTGGAAAAAAAGTAATGACATTAGAAATTGAAAAGTTAGGTATAACAATCAACGACAATGCGCTTAGAAAAATTATTAAAAATGACCAGCAATTTTTCAAAGATGGAAAATTTTCTAGAACGGAGTATGAAAAATTTCTTATTACAGCTGGGGTTAATGCTCCGCAGTTCGAAGAAAATATTGTTGAGCAAGAAAAGAGAAGGCAATTTTTAAGCTCTTTATCGGGGGGAATAGTTGTGCCACAAATGTTAGTTGAAAAAGAGTATCAAAAGGAAAATCAAACCAAAACTATCAAATATATTGATCTTGATAAGTATTATTCAAAAAATAAACCATCTAATGAAAATATGAAAGAACTTTATGAGAGGAATAAAGATGTTTTTTTCTCAGAGTTCAAAAAAATTCAATACGCTGAGATTACTCCAGCAAAAATTACTGGAAGTAAAGAATATGGTGAAAGTTTTTTTAAACAATTAGATATTATTGAAAACAATGTTTTGGATGGGCAATCTTTTGATGTGACAGTTCAAAACGATAATTTAGAAATTATTTTAATCGAAAAAGTTAATTCAAAAAAAGAAGACGAAAATAAAACTAAAATAAAAAACTTACCAGATGACTTATTTAAAAAAATATATAATTTAAGCTCAATCAAATCTCCTGAAATAATAAATTTTAATAATAAATTCTATATAGCTGAAATTTCTAATATTGAAAAAAAAAACCGATCTTTTAATGATCCTCAGGTTCAGGAGGCATTAATCGCTCAATTAAATTTTAAGAATAAAATTGAAAAAAATAACTCGATACTTAAAGATTTAAGTATGGGTGCCTTTAATAAAGAAAGATACGAAAAATTCGCTTTAGATAATCAGTTAGATGTTAAAGATTATCAAATTAAAGATTTAAAGCAAAATGAAATATTTTCTGAGGGTATAATTAAGAGAATATTTTTAGCGAAAGATGGAGAAACAGAATTAATTACAAATAATACTTTAACTAAGAATTTTTTAATCTTTGCTGTAAAAAGTGATTATAAAAAAATAGAAAAAGGTAGTAATGAATACGAACAATATGAAGCTAAAGCTCGTTTAAATTTGATAAATAAGATTTATCAATCACATGATAGTAACCTTAATGAAAAATATAAAGTAGAATTAAATCAGAGAACAATAGATAGAGTTAAAAATTCATTTTAATGCAATTAAATATTAGCTTTAACGATTTTAAAAAAAAACACTCGAAAAAAACTGATCAAATTTTATTTAAATCTTTAAACTGCAGGAATTATCATAGAGTTGAAAATTTGTATAAATTTCTTTTAGCAGAAAAAAATAGCTTTATATTTGAGTCAGTTGAAAAAGGTATCAATAGAGGTAGATATACAATAATTGGTCTTAATCCAGACAAAATTTGGGATATTAAAAATAATACAGTTACATTAAGTATTAATAAAAAAAAAACTAAGATTAAGACTAATCCCTTAAAATATTTAAATAAACTTATTAAGGAATTTAAAATTAAAATTCCAAAGCAATTACCCTCTATGGGTTCAATGTTAGTTGGTTATTTTTCTTATGATATTATTCGTTACATAGAGAAAATACCAAATAAATGCAAAGATGATTTAAAGATTCCCGATGTGAGACTTTGCCGGCCAAAAAATTTAATAATTTATGATAATTTAAAAAAAAAAATACATTATATCGAAAATGTATATGCAGATGTTAAAATAAAAAATTATAAAGAAACTTACGATTCTATTTTAAAAAGGTTTGAGTTATATAAAAGTTTTGAAAATATTAAACTTCCAGATCAATTTACTTTCAAGCCTAATAAAAATTTAGTAAAATCAAATACTACTAAAAATAAGTTTAAATTATTAGTTAAAAAAGCAAAAAATTACATTAAAAAAGGTGACATTTTTCAAGTTGTACTAAGTCAAAGATTTGAGAGAAAAATAAATAAAAGACCTATTGAAATTTATAATCATTTAAGAAAGTCAAACCCGTCTCCTTTTATGTTTTATTTTAATTATGAAGACTTTAATGTTTTAGGAAGTAGTCCAGAAATATTAGTTAGACTTAGAAAGGGCGAAGTTACTATCAGACCCATCGCTGGCACAAGACCAAGAGGAAAAAATATTAAAGAAGATAAAAAATACATGATTGATTTACTTAGAGATAGGAAAGAATTAGCAGAACATCTTATGTTATTAGATCTTGGCAGAAACGATGTCGGCAAGGTTTCAAAGGTAAATACTGTAAAAGTTACCGAAAAATTTAAGGTGGAAAAGTATTCGCATGTTATGCACATTGTTTCAAATGTAGTTGGAAAATTTAATAAAAAACTTTCAATTTTTGAAACACTTTTATCAGGTTTTCCAGCAGGCACAGTAAGTGGTGCTCCAAAAATACGAGCAATGGAAATCATTGATGAGCTTGAAAAAAATAGAAGAAAATTATATGCGGGTGGTATCGGTTACTTCACTCCGAATAATGAATTTGACACATGTATCGCTTTAAGAACAGCTCTAATCAAAAACGACAAGTTTTACGTTCAAGCTGGTGCTGGAATTGTTGCTGATAGCAAACCAGATAAAGAATATACTGAAACAGTTAATAAAGCCAAAGCTTTGATGAAAGCAGTTGATTAAATGAAAATTTTATTAATAGATAATTACGATAGTTTTACTTACAATTTATTCCATTACATTTCAAAGATTAGGAAAAACGTAGAGGTAATTAGGAATGATAAGATAGACGGAAAAACTATCTTAAAAAGGAAATATGATAAAATAGTAATATCCCCTGGCCCCGGTAATCCTAATCAAGCCGGTAATTGTCTCAAAATTGTAAATGCAGTTTACAAAAAAATTCCAATTCTTGGTGTTTGTTTGGGTCATCAAATAATTGGCCAAGTTTTTGGAGGTAAAATCGTAAGTGCAAAGAATTTAATGCACGGAAAAACCAGCAAAATTAAGCATAATAAAATAGGTTTGTTCAAGAATATTCAAAATAATTTTGAGGCTACTAGATACCATAGCCTAGTGGTAGATCGTAAAAAATTCCCGAAAAAACTCATAATTACAGCTGAAACTAATAATAAAACAATTATGGGATTAATGCATAAAGATTACGATATACATGGCTTTCAATTTCATCCTGAGAGTATAAGTACTAAGGTAGGAATGAAATTAATTAAAAATTTTATAACTAATTAAAATGACAAATTTAATTGATATTTTGAAAAATGGTAAAAATCTTTCATTTGATGAAAGTAAAACTCTTTTTAATGAGCTTATGGAAGGAAAATATAACGATAGTGCAACCATAGAAATATTAGAGTCCCTTTCAAAAAAAGGTGAAACTAAAGATGAATTGGCTGGGGGAATTTTTGTTTTAAGAGAAAAGGCAACAAAAGTAGATGCTGATCAAAATACAGTTGATACATGCGGAACAGGTGGAGATGGGCAAAATTCGTTAAATATTTCTACTGCAGCTGCAATTGTTTTAGCAAGTTTGGGAGTAAAGGTTGCTAAACATGGTAATAAAGCCGTTTCCTCGAATTGTGGTTCAGCTGATGTGTTAGAGGCCCTTAAAATTAATATAAACTTAAAACCTAATGAAGCTGAAGAGAGTATAAAAAAATTCAATTTTGCATTTATGTTTGCTCCTAATTACCATTCAGCGATGAAATATGTTGGGCCTGCTAGAAAGAAAATGGGGAAGAAAACAATTTTTAATTTAATTGGACCTTTAAGCAGTCCTGCCCAAATAAAAAGGCAAGTCGTTGGAGTGTTTCATAAAAAATGGATGAAACCTTTTGCAGAGGCACTGAAAGACAATGGTGTTATCCATGCGTACATAGTTCATAGCGATGATGGTATGGATGAGATCTCACCTTTTGCAAAAACAAGCGTAGTTGAACTTAAAGATAAAAAAATTAAAGAATTTATCATTGATCCAAAAACTTTAGGTATTAATTGTAAAGATAAAGAAAGTTTAAAAGGAAAAAATGCTGAATATAATTCTGAAAAAATAATAGAAATTTTTAAAGGAAAAAAAAATGAATTTTCCCAGTCTGTTGCTCTTAATGTCGCTGCAGGATTAATTGTTTCAGGTAAGGAAACTGATTTTAAAACAGCATTTGAAATAGCTACAAAACATTTAAATTCGGGAAACGTGTTCAAACACTTAACTAAGATTCAATCTTATTAATGACAAATATTTTAGAAAAAATTATTGCAGAAAAAAAACAATCTTTAATATTTACTAAAAAGGAGAAATCTTTTGATGTTTTAGAAAAAAATATTAAAGTACAAAATTTTTTTAATTTTAAAGAGACTATCCAAAACAATAAAGGTATTTCATTAATTTCAGAAATAAAAAAAGCTAGCCCATCAGCTGGAATTCTAATTAATGATTTTAATCATTTAGACATAGCTAAAATGTACATAAATAACGGCGCTACTTGTCTTTCTGTATTAACGGAGGAAAAGTATTTTTTAGGTAAATTAGACTATATTCAAGACATTAAAAAAAAATTTAAAATACCAATCTTAGCAAAAGATTTTTTTATAGACCCCTATCAAATCGCTTTATCTAAAAGCTATGGCTGTGACTGTATATTAATAATTATAGCTGCTCTAAACGGCAGCCAAGCTGATGAAATTTATTCAGAGGCATTAAAACATAATTTATCTGTAATAGTTGAAGTACATAATCAAAAAGAGGCTGAAATGGCTTTAAAATATGATCAGGCCTTAATTGGGATTAATAATAGAAATTTAAAAACACTTGAGGTTTCTCTAAATAATACAATTTCAATTTTTGAAATAATTAAAACACATAAAGGACCAATTATTTCTGAAAGCGGAATTAAAAATGAAGATGATGCAAAATATATTTACGAAAAAACTGGAATTAAAAATTTTTTAATTGGAGAATCACTTTTAAAATCCGACAAACCTGATGAATTAATGCGAAAATTAATTCAAATTTCTCAATAAACTAGCCGCTTTTTTGAAGTTGTAATTTAAAAAGAACTTTTATAGAACATTAATGTACGAGGTTTGTTCTATGCTTACAAAAAAACAAAAAAACTTATTAATATTTATCAATAAGAAGATTAGATCTTCTGGCATTTCTCCATCATACGAAGAAATGAAGAATTCACTCAACCTCAAGTCGAAATCTGGAATACATAGGTTAATTTCTGCCTTAGAAGAAAGAGGTTTCGTTAAAAGATTAGCACACAAAGCAAGAGCGTTGGAAGTAGTAAAACTGCCTGAAAATGCTAGCGCTAACGATATATTTAATACATTTACTCCAAGCGTAATTAAAGGTGGTCTAGACAAAAACGACAATAAATCTACAGATGTTTCTGTATTAGGAAGTATCGCTGCTGGTACGCCAATAGAAGCTATCCAACAAGAAGTTGATAGAGTTGCTCTACCAGAAGATTTACAAAATAATGGTGAACATTATGGTTTAAAAGTAAAAGGTGACTCAATGATAGAAGCAGGTATCGCTGATGGAGATACGGTAATTATCAAAAAGGTTTCTAATGTCGATAATGGTCAAATTGCAGTTGTATTAATCGATGATCAGGAAGCTACTTTGAAAAGAGTTAGAAAAAAAGGTAACACTATTGCTCTTGAAGCGGCAAACAGAAATTATGGAACAAAAATTTATGCTGCTAACAGAATAAAAATTCAAGGCAAACTTGTTTCTTTATATAGAAACTTTCACTAAAATAGTCTAATTAATAGAAATGTCTTTTAATTGTAGGTTTGCGCCCTCTCCTACTGGGCCTCTTCACATAGGCGGCGTTAGAACAGCCTTATTCAATTGGCTTTTAGCTAAAAAAAACAAGGGTAAATATTTTCTTAGAATAGAAGATACTGACAAAGAAAGATCTAAAGATGAATTCAAAAAACAAATTATTTCATCTTTGGCTTGGCTTGGAATTGAACATGATGGAGATGAATATATACAATCTAAAAATATATCTAAACACGTTGAAGTTGCAGAAGAACTACTTAAAAAAGGTTTTGCTTATAAATGTTATTGTTCTGAGGAAGAAATTAATGAACAAAAAGAAAAATGTAAAAAACAGGGAATACCGTATGTTTATAATAGAAAATGGAGAGATGCTAAAGATTTAAAAATCCCAGACGGAGTAAAACCGGTAATAAGATTTAAAAGTAAAATATCAGGAAATACGATTATAAAAGATTTAGTACAAGGGGATAGAAATATTTCAAATTCTACTATTGAGGATTTTGTAATTTTAAGAAAAGATAATACGCCAACATACCAGCTATCAGCCACGGTTGATGACCATGAAATGAAAATAACTCATGTTATTAGAGGAGATGATCATATGATTAACTCTTTTAAACAGAGACAAATTTACGAAGCCATGGGTTGGGATGTTCCAAACTTTGCACACATTCCTTTAATTCATAGTGAACAAGGAAAAAAATTATCAAAAAGAGATAATGCTTCCACTCTTGAGGATTATATTAAGATAGGGGTTATTTCAGATGCTTTGAGGAATTATTTATTAAGATTGGGATGGTCTTACAAAGATAAAGAAATTTTTACGAAGCAGGAAAGTATTGACTTATTTGATCTAAATGGTGTTGGTAAATCTCCTTCAAAATTAGATATGAATAGGATTTATTCAATAAATGAGACATATATAAAGAGTATCGATCAGAAAGATCTTTTTAATTTTTTTAAAGAATATGTTTCAAAATACAAAAAACCTTTAAATCAATCAAAAGAGAGTATTCTTTTAAAATCTATGGGTTTTTTAAAAAATAAGGCAAAAACTCTAGAGGATATTTGGAATAATGCTCAATACATTATCAAAGATAAAATTGAGATTAGCGCAGATGATAAAAAGTTAATTGATGATTTATCAAAAAAAATAATAACTGAGTTTATAAATGAGTATGAAAAACTTTCCTCATTATCTAGAGAAACTTTAGAACCTTTAATTAAGTCTTTAATTGATAAACATAAAACTAATTTTAAAGGTGTAGGACAACCTTTAAGGATAGCGCTAGTAGGTTCAAGATTTGGGCCTGGTCTTTATGATGTTATTCTCTCATTAGATAAGGCTGAAGTACTAAAAAGACTAAAACAAATTTAATGAAAGACGCGGTATCTTTCAGAACAAGAAAAACTTCTATTTACGATAAAAAATCTAATACTCCTTTTAAAATTAGTAGGTCTAAATTTTTCAACTTTATGAGCTGTAAACGGTGCTTTTATTTAGATCGTGTAAAAGGACTAAAAGAACCCTCAATGCCTGGATGGGCTCTCAACGTTGCGGTGGATGAGTTATTAAAGAAAGAATTTGATCAGTATAGAAAAGAACAAAAACCCCATCCAATTATGGTTAAGCATAATTTAAACTTTGTACCCTATCAACACAAAGACTTAGAAAATTGGAGAAATTCTTTGAAGGGTGGAATTTCATATTTAGATGAAAAAACTAATCTTATAATTCACGGAGGTATTGATGATATTTGGTTTGATTTAAATGAAAAAAAATTAGTTGTTGTAGATTATAAAGCCCAATCGTCAACTTATCCAGTAACAGTTTCTTCTTATCTCGATGCTGATTGGCATCTTAGTTATAAACTACAGATGGATATTTATGTTCATATCTTAAGAAAAATGAATTTTAAAGTTTCAGACCGAACTTTTTTTTATGTTTGTAATGGGGAGAAAACAAATAATAAATTTGATAATAAGATAGATTTTAAGACGACACTAATCCCATACCGAGTAAATACTGATTGGATAGAGAAAAAAATAATTGAAATGAAAGATGTTCTAAACTTAGATGAACCACCTAAAATTGAAAAAACTTGCGAAAAGTGTGCTTATCTTGAAGGTGGAAAGAAATTTTAATTTATCTGTTATTATTTTCATCATCATTATTAGATGATTGATCTGTGTTAGATGATTGGTCTGTATTTTCTGATTGAGGTTCTTCTTGAGTAGTTTCTGGCGGAGTTTCCTCTTGAACTGGCTGTTCAGGTTCTTGCTGCGGTTCAGGTGTTGGTTCCTGTGATTGAGCTCTTGCAATATCTGCTGCACTTTGTGGAGATGGCTCTCTTCTCATAAAGAAATATATTCCAGCAGCAATTACTGCAATAGCACCTAGAATGTACAACATGATATTTACAATACTTAATCCTTCTTTTTCTTCTTCAATTGGTGTTTCTTCTGTAACAGGTTTCACCTCCTCTTCTTCAGGTTTAGCGTCTTGTTCTTGGTTGGCTTCAGCGTTAACTTGTTCTTTTGGCTCTTCAGTTTGAGGAGCTGGCTCAGGTTCTGGTTCCGGCTCTGGTTCTGGCTCAGGTTCTTTAGCTGGTTCTGGCTCAGGTTCAGGTTCAGGTTCTGGCTCTGGTTCCGGTTCTGGCTCTTTTTTAGGCTCAGGAGCAGGTGTTGAAACTTCAGTTTTAGGTGCTTGGGCTACGTCTTCTTTATTTTTAATTAAAGGATCTATTGCTCCTGTTACCACAAGAATTATACCAGCAGCTATAACTATAATCGGATCCATGAGTCGGATTCTAAACTTTTGGTTTATTAAATCACCTTTATATGTGAACGATTTGGGTGCTGTGTGAATAAAAAAATACGAAAATATTGAGATTTTAATGATAAAATTTACTCAAAATTTGATAATATCAAATAATGAATTCAATTTTTCTATTTTTTTTGACGGCATATATTATTTATTATCTTTTTAGACCTGTAACAAAAAAAGAAATAGAAAAATTCGAAAACCCTGATAATTGGTCAAATATGGGTCTTTAAACCTTTAAGGTACTCAATTATACTTTCAGATAAAGCTTGTAGATCATAACCACCTTCCAAAAAAGAAATTACTCTTCCTTTTGAATGAATATTAGCAATTTCAATTATTTTTTTTGTAATCTTAAAAAAATCACTAGATTCTAAGTTTATATTAGCTAGAGGGTCTCTTTTGTGGGCATCAAAACCAGCAGAAATTAAAATAACTTCTGGTTTAAATTTTTCTATAGGAGTTAAGACTTTTTTTTCAAAAATTTCATGAAATTCTTCACTTTTTATACCAGCATTTAAAGTAGCGTTATAAATATTACCTACACCTGTTTCATTTTCAGCTCCAGTTCCAGGAAATAATGGAAATTCATGAGAAGATCCATAAGCAACAGACTTATCTTTATAAAATATTTCTTGGGTTCCATTGCCATGGTGAACATCAAAGTCAATAATGGCTACTTTTCCTATATCATGTTTTTTTTGTAAATATCTTGCTGCAACTGCTACATTATTTATGAAACAAAAGCCGTTAGCACGAACAGTTTCTGCATGATGTCCTGGGGGTCTAACTGCGCAAAAAACTCGCTCATTATTCTTAATTAAATCATCACAAGCAGCAATACCAGAGCCGCAAGATCTTAAAATTGCATTTTCACTTTCAGGACATAACATTGTATCTGCGTATGGCTCCTTCTCAACACCAATAATTCCTTCTTTTGGAATATTAGCAAATATCTGTTCAATATGTTTCTTAGGATGCACTAAGGAAACTGTTTCTAAATCAACCTTAGGGGCCTCTTTAAACTCTACTTTTAAATCGGATGATTTAATAGATTTTAGGATACTATCTAATCTTTCTTTTCTCTCTGGATGTCCTTGTCCATTAAATTTTAGTAAACAATCTGGATGACTGTACACAATCATCTTAAATTTTTAATTTTTCCGCCGTCTATTGAAAAGTTTTTAAAATTTGAATTTTTATCTTTAATTAGTTTATAAACTAAATTTGCGACTTCTTCAGGTTTTGTAGGTCTTTTAATTTTTTCAGCTTTGCATCTTTGTTTTAAGATTTGTTTAATACTTCTTTTAAATATTTTGGCGTCAGTTTTTAATAGTTTTTCTAATCTGCTTGTTAAAGTCATACCTGGGTGAATTATTGAAACTGAAATTTTATCTATTTTACCTTGCATAGCTAAAGCTTTGGAAAAATTATTTAACGCTGAATTAACAGCGCCGCCTATCATAAATGTATTTGAAGGATTTCTAGCTGCCCCTCCTCCAATATTAATAACTTTTCCTTTGCTTCTTTTGAGGGCGGGCCAAAAAGCTCTGCTTAATCTTACTGCAGCTTTAAATTTTAAATTAAATCCATCTTCCCAGATATTGTCATTCAGATTTAAAAATTTTCCTCCCTTTGTTGCCCCTGCTACATTTATGAGGTAATCCAATTTTTTAATTTTTTTAGCAACTGAATTACATGCAGGTAATGATCTCAAGTCTTTAGAAATGATTAAAGAATTTTTAGGAAATTTTAAATTCTTTTGAAAAGTTTTTAATTTATTTTTTGATCTTGAAACTAAAATAACTTTAATCTTTTTATCATTAAGCTTATCAGCTATTGCTGCTCCGATGCCTTGGCTAGCGCCTGTGATTAATGCTGTTTTCATAAGATCTTTATATTAATATCTCTTAAATTTTCGTAAGTCACAATAATTTTGTCTTTCATATTAATTTTATATGGTTGAGTCAAAGAACCACAAAGTAGATAATCTCCTTTTTTAAAGCTTATATTTTTATCTTTAAACTCATCAACAAAAGCTTTTAATGAGTCTCTAGGATCTATTCTCTTTGTTCCAGTGAAATAAGGTTCAGTAACTTTGTCGTTGATTTTTAATTTAATCTTAATTTTATTAATGTCTGTAGTTTGCCAATTCCTTATCTCCTCTCCGATAATAATCTTACCTCCATTTCCATGGTCAGAAATTCCAAGATACATTTGAACTAGTTTATCAAATTTATTTTTTGAACTTTGTAAATATCTAGAAGATGTAATATCAATAGCTGTATATAATTTAAAATTATTTATCTTATTGAGTAATTCGCCATCAATTTTAACATCTTGATCAATTTCAAATGCATATTCACATTCCAAGTTGGAGTGAGGGATTTCTGAATATTTTATTGAGCAATTAGAAGGTAAAATAGTTTCTTTAAAAATTTTTCCTGGAACAGGCCCATCAAAGCCTTCCTCTTTTTGAACTTCTTTTGCGACTGCCCCTATTTTCCAACCTACTGTTTTTTTATCCAATTCTTCATAAAATAAATTTAAAGCTTTGTATGCTTCATCTCGATTTTTTGGAATTTCATTTTCGCTGAACCCATTTAGATCAACTAAAGTTTTCTTCATCCATGCATTAGCTAGTTCTGTACCCAACTTGTTCATAATAAAAATTATATTTAATTGATAAACTTCTTTAAATGATATTAATAGATTATGGAATTAACAATCGAAAAAGCCAAGTTTCATCAAATTTCCTTAAAACAAGTAAGCGAAGCTTTAAAAAAAGGTTTATCAAAAAACTATATTGAAGTTGATGTTTCAATTGTTGAATGTCCTGATCTAAGAAAGTGGGATTGCCCTGCTGAAGGTATAAGTGGAAACCAAAGAATTATAGATGTTGGAGGTGAACCATACATGCACGATAAAAGGTTCATAGGTACTGAATTTGATTATAAAGAAATAGCAAAAAGAATAGGCTCAGAAAAATCATATGCTTTAGGTGCGGGATCAGGAGCAATGTCGTGCTTAGAGGGTCACTGTGGAGAGCTTATCATTAATGAGAATTTAATTACTAATGAGTCAAAATCAATAATTGCTCAAATTGATGAAAATAAAAAATGTAAATCAACTTCTTACAATCACCGAAAGCATGGCGGACTAGGAAATATCTATTACTCTGAGGGGAAAAAAGGAGATGTTATAAAAATTAAAATTAAAGGAAGGTCAGGTGAGCAAGGCTCTTTACCTCAATCTATGAGAACTGCGCTAATTGAAAATTTAGAGACAAATTTTAGTGTTGCATTAGGAGGTGTTTTTAGAATCTTAAATGGTAAGATTAAATCCCATGTCCAACCAGACTATGCAGATATAAAATACGAATATTATGATCCAAAACAAATGAAATGTGTTAAGGATTTTTTACAATTTTACGAACCTATAGGGCCACATTTTCAATGCTATTCAGTTTTATGGACTAATGATCCCTCTGGAGGAAAATTAGATTTAAGAGAGTCAGGAGAACACACTCATTTTCATTCTTATAAAGGTGCTCAGGATGCCGGCCACTATCATTTTGATGTTACCCCTAATGAAATTGAATACGAATGCTATTTCAATATCGCCGAAGAAGTTCATAGAGTGAATAATATTTACAAGGAATTGAAAAATACTAATTAGTTTGATTAAATATAAATATGAAAAATATTTATACTTGGGCGGCTAATCCTGCAAAAAGAACTGTCACTGTAGGTGATATTATTGAAGCTAAAGGAAAAAAAATTCTTACACAAGTAACTGCAAATAATTCATTAGAGGCAAAAGCAGCTGAAGAAGCAGGTTTTGACATGATAATAGGAAGTGCTTCAAATGTTAAGAAGGTTCGGGAAGGATCCAAGTATCTTTTTTATACGGCAGCACTCGAACTACATAATTATCCTACAGCCGAGGATGTGTTACGTGGAGCCTTTAAAGCTTTAGAGAATGGTGCTGATGCGGTTATGACTGCCAGAAGTATGGATGTTGTTTCTATGCTTGCAAAAGAAGATGTTCCAGTTATGGGTCATTTAGGTTTGGTTCCTAGAAAATCTACATGGATTGGTGGCTTAAGAGCTGTAGGTAAAACTGCTGATGAAGCATACGAACTATTTAAAAAATTTAAACGTTTAGAGGATGCTGGGGCCTTTTCAGCCGAATGTGAAGTTATTCCTGAAAATATTATGGGAGAAATATCAAAAAGGACGAGTATTGTAACTGTATCTCTAGGATCTGGAAAAAAAGCTGATGTTATGTATCTATTCATGAATGATATCTGTGGAGAGCAAGAAAAGTCCCCTAGACATGCAAAAGCTTATACAAATTTAAAAAAGATGAAAGATGGAATTGAAATCGAAAGAGTTAAAGCCTTAAAAGCATTTATCAAAGATAGTTTAGAGGGGAAATTTCCTGGGCCTGAAAATTCAGTAAATGTTAGTGAAGAAATTTTAGAAAATTTTAAAAAGAAACTTTAATCTTTTTTAATAGGGATAGTTGGGTGTCTTGCTGTTGAAGTAACAATGTTTTTCTTTAATTTTACTTCTCTCAAAACGATATATACACCTGCTGCAATTATTATTAAATTTCCTATATAATTATTAATTGTAGGTATCTCATTAAAAACAACGTAACCCAAAAATACACCTGCAAAAATTTGAGTATATAAAATTGATCCAAAAATTGCTCCAGGCAGGTGTCTAGCAGCATTGATGACAAATATCATGGCTGTTCCTCTAGAAATTCCAGAAATAGCGTTCAACACTAAATCATTAAAAGTCATCTCTTTGAAAACAAAGAATACAAATATACCAGAAAACAATATCATAAAAATTTTTCCGAATATTAAAAATGAGAACAAGCTTTCCTCATAACCATATTTTCTTACTATTAAATAACTTGCAGACGCAAAAATTGGGCACAACAAAGCTACAAATACGTAACTGTTAATTTCGGCTCCAAAAGGATTAATAGAAATAAGTGTTCCGATAAAACCAATTACTATAGCAGTAAATCTTTTCCATCTAACAACTTCACCTAAAAATAAAACTGATCCGATGGTTATTAATAATGGTATTAAAAATACAATACTGTACATAGTAACCATTGGTAATAAATAGAATCCTGTGTAGGCAAAAAAAACAGCTAACACCATCGTTAAAGTTCTAAAAAAATGAATTTTTAAATTAGCACCCTTTAATTCTTTCCAGCCATCGAGGGTTTGAGTGTACAAAATAATAGGTATAAGAGCGAACAAGGAGTTGACGAAAATTATCTGTATTATGTCGTAATCTTCAGCAATATATTTTACTATTGCATCTTGAGTTACAAATAAAAAATACCCGAGGCAAGCTAGAAAAAATTCGGGAAGATAATTCTTCTCCGATAATTTTGAATTCATTAAATAATATTTGCTAAATCTCTTTTAGTTCCTTTGAAAGTAGGAAGAGGATATTTATAAGACCATTTTCTTGGAATACATTTTACTTTAGCTTTTTCCCATAAAGCTATCCATTGTTTGTAATTTTGTACTTTTATATTTTTTTTGTTTTTACTTTTAACAATAAAATTAGGCAATGGATCTCTTCCTGAAGGCTGACCTGCTTTATTATATCTCAAGTCCATACTTATTCTAAAATTTTTTGATTTATTTGGTAGTGAACAATGAAGTAGATATCTATTTAATAATATTATATCGCCGACATCAGCTTCGAGAGGCACGGTTGATAATTTATCGATTATTTCTTTGCCTCTAACTTCTACTTGTCCCTTACTTCCAAAATCGTGGTTAACAAGTCCAAATTTATGACTTTCTTTTACAGCAAGCATACAACCATTTTCTATTCTTGTTTTAGTAAAAGGTATCCAACACGTTATTAATTCAGTACCCTTCTGTCCTTTTTTATTCATAACACCGGCATCTTGATGCCAAGGAGTTCTTCCAACTAGGCCGTCATTTAAATTCTTTTTTGCAACACCTTTTTCAGGTTGTTTGATTCTTGAATTTTGACAAGGATTAGAAGCTATTTCAGGACCTAGAATTTTTTCAATCTTATCTAAAATCTTTTTATTTTTAATTAAATTCCATATTGATTGACTTGCAAAAAAATCACTATTAGCGTTTATGTTTTTTTCAGGAAGTCTTATGTTAAAATATTGATCAAGTTCTGGAATATCTAAAGAAACCAAATATGAGTATTTTTTCTTAAACTCATAATTTAGTACTTTTACTTTGTCACTTTTAGGAACAAATCTATGAATGAGCCTATCCATGATAAAAGCCATATCATTTAAAATTGGTTCTAAATCCTCTTTATAATCTAAAACACCCTTTAATCTTATGAAACCTTGTTTCTCAAAAATTTTTTTAATATTTTGGCTCATTGAATCGTAATGAATGGGAAAATATTATCAAATTCACTTTAGACTGCAAGTGCTTTTCTCATCTCTTCATCGTCCATTTTTTTACCCAAATATGCCTCGATTACAGCATTGTCATCTTTTACTTGAGCTGGAGTACCCTCTGCAATTTTCTGACCATGGTCAAAAACAGTTACTGAATTACAAGTATCCATTACGACTTTTAAAATATGCTCTATAATAATAAGAGTAAGGCCATATTTTTCTTTCAGCTGCATAATAATTTTCATTAAATTATCTACGTTGACTGGGGATAAACCCGCAGCTGGTTCGTCTAACATTAGTAATTTTGGTTTCATAGCGATTGCTCTTGCTAAAACTAATAGTCTTCTCTGACCTCCAGAAAGCTCACTGGCGTTTAGCTCTGCATAGTCAGCTAATCCTACAAAAGAAAGGAGTTCCATCATTTCCTCTTTGATAGCTCTTTCTTGATCCCAGATTTTTTTTCTTCCTATAACTGCATCGAAAAACTTGTAAGGAACTCTAGTATGATACCCTGACATAACATTATCTATAACTGTCATATCTTGATAAAGTCTTAGTAATTGGAACGTTCTTGATAAACCATAACTAGCAATCTCATGTGGAGGTGTAAAAGTAATATCATGACCATCAAACTCAATATAGCTTCCAGGATCACTATCATAGATTCCTGAAACTAAATTAAAAAATGTACTTTTGCCTGAGCCATTGGGTCCAATTATTCCTCTAATTTCATTTTTTGGAAGTTCAAAATCAACTTTATTAATAGCTTTCAAACCACCAAATGATTTAGATAATTGTTTAGTTTTTAAAATCATGTTGTTTTTTCTGTTCCAGTTTTCTTTTTAAATCTCTTTTCTAAGAAATATCTGTCAATAAAACCACCTAAACCCTTAGGCATAAATAAAATAGTTAATACAATTGTTAAGCCAAATATTAAAAGTTGATATTTATATAATGGTCTAGTTAAGTCATAAACAATAGTAATTACTATAGCACCAATAATTCCACCCCAAATATGACCGAGACCTCCTAGGACAACCATTGCTAAGAAGGTTACCATTTCTATAACTGTGTAATTATTAGGATGTATGTATCCTGGAGGCATGTGAGCATAAACTGCACCTGCCGCACCAGCAAACATAGCGCTAAGAATAAAAGCTAAGATCTTATATTTTTTTACATTAATTCCAGCGGCTGCAGCACAAATTGGATCCTCCCTGATAGACATAAACGCTCTTCCAACTCCAGATCTTAAAATACTGAATGAGAAATAAACCGCTATAATCATTATTGTCATTGAGATAAAATAATATCTATCTGGAGAGTCGAAATTGTAACCCATTAAAGAAGGTGTTGGGATATCTGAAATACCAAATGTAGATCTAAAAAAGTTTCCGTTTTCAATAAATAATCTTATTGCCTCACCTCCACCTAATGTCGCTAAGGCTAAATAAGGACCTTCCAATCTAAAAGATGGAATTCCCATTGCTACTCCAAAAAATGCAGTAACTATTATAGCTATGGGTAAAGTTGCCCAAAAACCAAGTCCTAAATATAAAAACAATGTTCCAGCGGTATAAGAACCAACTGCAAATAAACCAACGTGTCCTACTGTAACTTGACCGCAATAACCCTTAACAATGTTTAGTCCTGCGGCAACCACAATATTCACAAATATTAAAGTAGCTAAATGTGACTGATAAACATCCGTGAAAATTACTGATGGTACAAAAGCTAAGATGACGAAAGCTATAATAAAAGCAATAAAAGGATAATCTCTGATAATCGATTTAAATTTTTCCATTATCCAACTTCTCTCATTAAATAATCTGAGTCATGTGAAGATGTGAGCATTCTTTTGTTTGTTTTCTTAATTTTGGGTAAATAGCTAACGTTTTTATATCTCCATACAACAGGTTTACTTAAAGCATAACTTCCATAAATGAAAAATCTTTTCTTGCCTTTGATTTCTCTAAATAAAGATACACCATGGTAAGAGTTAGGTGTAGATTGGAAAAAAATTACACTCCCTTTTGACGGAGTAAATTCTTTAACCTTAGCTAGTTCAGAAATACCAGGAAATCTTTTAAAACTTTTTCTATATTTCATATCAGTTTTCTTTTTAAAAATTGATAAAGCTCCGCCATTTTTTTTCGGTATATCATTTAAATAAATAAGAAAATTATAAAGTCTTGTTACATCATCTCTGTGAGGCCTTAATCTATAACCGCCTCTAGAAACAGAAAAATCTATGTCTAGATTTACATTTGGGTTTTTATAAGTTTTACCTAACATTTTCATTAATTCTTTTGAATTCATCAATTTTTTATTTGTAAATTTTTCCTGCAAAAATTTTCTTGGCAAGTATGCATTTGACCAGCCATAATCCTTAAAAGTTTTTTTAAATCTATTTTCAACTTTTTTGTAAAAAGATTGGCTATTAAATTGTTTATATAATTTGTTAGATAATTTTGATTTTTTTAAATAATTTTTAAAATTACTTGACCCTTTGTTAATTCTATTTCTACCTCCTTGTATTAAATCATCGAATGATTTTGCATTTCGAATTTCGTCTATAAGTTTTTCACAATCTTTTTTTGAGATAGCGCCTTTGCCAACCATTACAGGAAAGTTGCTTTTTACTTTCTTCAATTTATTAACGTTTATCATTTTTGTGGTTTCCTTAAAAAAATGAGCGGTAGTTTTACCTACCGCTCACAATTTTTTTAATTATTATAAACCAGCGCTAGCATTAAATGTTACAGTACCAGCAACTTTTGTTTTAAAGTTTTTTCCACCTTTAGTGTACTCAATCATAACAGGAGTTCTGTTACCATCTCTACACTCAGGAGTTCCTGATTTACAGAAATTGATTGGACCAGATGCTAAACCTCTGAAATCAGTAGTAGCCGCAATCGCGTCTCTTACTTTATTTCTGTCAGCAGCTAGATCTCCAGAGAATTTAACTTTTTTAAGAGCTATCTCTAAGATATCTAACAAGTCCATCATTTGAGAAAAGTCGTGCCCTGGTACAACACCATATTTGTCTTTTACCATTTTCACGAATTTTTTCGCTACCGGTCTAGTGTCCGATGCAGCGAATGCAGCTGAGAAAGTTACACCTTTTGCAGCAGAACCAGCATTTATTGGTATCTCTACTTTAGAACCAATAGAAGCTGTTACTCTGTGAACAGATTTTGGTATTCCAACTTCATACGATTGTACAAGTCCTCGAACTGTTTCATCCAATAGAGCTGAAATTACAAGAACTTCTGGATTAGTAGCTTTTGCTTTAGTTAAGTAACTTCTAAAGTCAGTTTCTTTTTCTCCAGATTGAACCATATAAGTTGGCTCAACGTTGTAGTTCTCTCTCATGTAATCAGCTAAAGATAATGCAAAATCTTTACCAGCAGCATCTGGACCATAGATATAAGCTATCTTAGTACCTTGATTTTCTGCAGTAAATTTACCTTGTACGATTTTGTAAAATCTTGATGATACAGGTACTCTAAAAATGTATTCACTACCTTTTTTAGTAATGTCAGCATTTGTTGAGTGAGGTATGATTTGTGGAACTTTAGCTTTAGCTGAAACAGGTACCATAGGTAATGTTACAGAACTACAGCTAGATCCAATTATAACGTGAACTTTATCTTGGTAAGCAAGTTTTGTTGCGTTTGCTACACCTTTTTCAGATTTACACTCATCGTTATAAAGTGTTAAGTCGATTTTTTGACCGTTGATAGTGCCTTCTTTATTCCACTTTGCAACAGTATCAGTAATTAACTCTCCGTGTTTATAACCAACATCTGATAGCATTCTAAAAGAAACACCTATTTTGATTGTTTCTGCTTGAGCTAAAGTTGTGATTACTAAACCTGCGGAAAAGACAATTGCTGAAAAAACAAATTTAAGTTTATTCATTATTTCCCCCATTTGTTATTTAATTGTTGCAGAGGCTATAAAATAATAGTTATAATGTCTATGACTAATAGTTACATTTTTGGTAAATCAGAAAAAAAAATTGGAGGATAATTGCTTAAGATAAATCAACTTATTTCTGGATATGGCTCGGTACAAATTTTAAATGGAGCTAATATGAAAGTTGAAAAACAATCTATAGTTGCATTGCTCGGTGGTAATGGAACAGGTAAATCAACAATTCTAAGAGCTGCATCTGGATTAATTAGATCGTGGAAAGGTACGATCGAATTTAACGGTGAGCAAATTCAAAATTTACCCGCTCACGAAATAGTTGGAAGAGGATTGGTGCAAGTAACTCAAGGAAAGGATGTTTTCCCTGCAATGTCTGTCACTGAAAATTTAAAATTGGGCGGCTTTATTTTAAAAAGCAAACAACAACTGTCAGATAATTTAGAAAAGGTTTATAACTATTTTCCAAGATTAAATGAAAGAAAAGATCAATTGGCCGCAACTTTATCAGGTGGAGAGTTGCAAATGTTATGTATTGGAAGAGGATTAATGTCTAATCCTAAAATGATAATGCTAGACGAACCTAGTGCTGCTTTAGCGCCTCAAATTGTTTTAGATATTTTTAAAAATATTAATAGAATTAGACAAGATGGATTGACAGTTCTAGTCGTTGAACAAAATGTTAGGATGGCATTATTACTTGCTGATTACGGGTATGTAATTAAAGACGGTGTGATCAATGTTGAGGGTGATAGTAAGAAATTAATGTACGACGAAAGTGTAAAAGAGTCATATCTTGGAGGGACTAAAGCCAATGTTTAATAAACTGAGAATTGGAAAAAAAGGTGAAAATATCATATTCGGAACATTTGTGCTTCTATATATCGGTTGGTGTGTGAATAGCCCCGATATGAATATTGAGTCGCTCAAATCAGTTTTAACAATTGGTCTTTCTGTTGGTATTATTTATGGCTTAGTTGCGCTTGGAATTTCGTTAATCTACACAGGTTTAGATGTAGTTAATTTTTCTCACGGTGAATTTTTCATGATAGGTGCTTTTGCCGGTCTTACCATGTTTAATCTTTTGGGTAATCAAGATTGGATTTTTAATATATTTCCTGATGCTTATGGTTGGATAATTTATGTCGTTTGTTTGTTTACAGCCTTTGTTTCAATGGGTTTATTTGGGGTTTTTATTGAAAGAGTTTTCTTAAGACCTCTAACAAAAAAAGGTGGTGGTTACACTGTAGCTGGAATGGGAATAATCATATGTGGATTTGGTCTTTCAGTAGTTTTAATAAACGTTGCTTATCTAATTTGGAATCCAGTAGCAAAACCCTTCCCCGCAGAGTTAGGTTTACCAATGGAAATTGGAGGACTATTTTTACCGATTACTTATATTTGGATGATAGTCGTTGGTTTATCTGTAGCAGCTGGTCTTTGGTTCTTTTTAAATAAAACAAAAATGGGATTAGGTATCAGAGCTGTAGCTTACTCTAAAGATGTTTCAAATCTAGTTGGAATAAACGTGCCACTATACATATCAATTATTTTTGGTATTGCTTGTGCCATAGCAGGTATAGGAGGAACTTTAGTAGGTCCAACTTATCAAGTTGTTGTATTCATGGGTTATATCATTCTTATGAAAGCTTTTGCTGCTGCAGTCGTAGGTGGTTTTGGTAATCTGCCTGGTGCAATAGTTGGAGGTTTTACAGTTGGAATATTTGAAACAGCCTCATCTTTTTATATTTCTGGAAGTCACAAAGATTTATACGCCTTTTTACTAATGATAGTTGTTTTAATGATCAAACCAACAGGCTTTTTTGGTGTTCAAGTAAAAATGAAAGCTTAATGATAAAGAAAGATACAAAAGTTGCAGTATTAGGTGCTGGTGCTATGGGCTGCCTTTTCGGCGGGTTGTTAGCTGAAAAAGGTTTAGAGGTTCATCTTATTGATGTTTGGAAAGAACATGTAGACGAAATTAATAGTAAAGGTTTAAAAATGATGGGTCATGGCGGAGATAGAACAATAAAAATCCATGCTACAACTGATCCAAAAACTTTAAAGCCAGTCGATGCAATAATTATTATGTGTAAAGCTACAGCTTTAGAGCAAGCTTTATCCAATTCAAAAAATATTATCAGAGATAATACAATGCTAATGTCATTTCAAAATGGTATTGGGCATGAAGAAATCATGCAAAAAATAGCTGGTAAAGAAAAAGTTTTAGGTGGTTCCACAACACAAGCTTCTAGTATTCAAGGTCCTGGAATAATTCAAAACCACGCAAGTTTGCCATCATGGATTGGTGAATACGAAGGTGGCTCAAGTGAAAGAGTAAAAGATTTAGCTGAAACTTTTACTGCACATGGCTTAGAAACTATTGCAGAAGAAAATATTAAAAGAAGAAAATGGATGAAATTATTTGCTTTAACAGCAATTGGTCCTTTATCTGCAATATTTGATTTACATCATACAGATTTATACATTTCTAATAAAAATCAGACTATGTCTCGAAAATTAGGTAAGGATATAATCCTTGAAACTAGAGAAGTAGCAAAAGCCGACGGAGTTGATGTTAGTGAAAGTGATTGTTTAGAAATGTTCAACAGAATAGTAGACTCAAGACAAACTAATAAATCATCAATGGCATTCGATGTTGTAAAGCATAGAAAAACAGAAATTGATTTCATAAGTGGGGCTGTTTCTAAAATTGGAAAAAAACATGGGATTAAAACACCTTTAAATGACCTCATGTATAATATTATTAAGATTAAAGAGGGAATGTACGTATAAGACTTGTGTCTAAAGAAATTATTTGGCAACCATCAAAAGAGCAGATTAGAAATTCAAAACTTACTAAGTTTATACAACATTGTAAATTAAAAAATTACGATGAACTTGAGAAAAAAAGTTTTTCTGATCCAGGATGGTTATGGGACAATGTAATCAAATTTTCAGATTTAAAATTTTATAAACCTTACACAAAAATATCAGATGAATCAAAAGGAACTCCTTGGACAAGGTGGTGTATCGGAGGTAAAACTAATATAGTTTTAAATTGTATAGATCGACATAAAGATAAAGAATTTTTTAACAACACTTTCATTTTTGCTGAAAGAGAAGACGGGAAAGAAAGCTCAATTACTTATGAAGAATTTGATAAGCAAATCTCAAAAATTGGGAATACTTTAAAAATAAATGGCTTTAAAAAAGGTGATGTAATCGCACTTTACATGCCTCAATTTATAGAAACTTACATTGCTTACTTTGCTATTTTAAAAATTGGGTGTGTAGTGCTACCTTTATTCTCTGGATATGGATCAAAGGCAGTTATTGAGAGACTTAATATAGCAAAAGCCAAAGGAATTTTTACTGTTGAAAAAACATTTAGAAAAGCAAAAGAAATAAGAATGTTTGATCAAATTAAAAATGAATTAGATCAAGTCATTTCTTTAGAAAAAATTTTTTTATTAGGAAAAGAGAAAGGAAAGAAAATCTTTAATTGGGAAAATTTTCAAAATGTTTCTGATAATTTAAAAACAGAGGAAACCGATGCTGAGGATCCTGCTATTATCCACTTTACATCAGGTACAACCGGAAAACCCAAGGGATGTGTTTATACTCACATTGGTTTAGTTGCTAAGATGTCATTTGATGAAGGAGTTTTAGCAGACTTTAAACAAACTGATATTCATTTGTGTATGGCTGATATGGGATGGATGGTGGGTTCTAAGTCTGCAACAATAGCTTCTGCACACGGAGCGCAAATGGTAATCGCTGAGGGCGTGCCGGATTTTCCTGATGAGGTTCGTTTTTGGAAACTTATAGAAAAATATAAGGTCTCCTGGACAGAGCTTTCCCCTGCTCTCATCAGAGCACAAATGATTAAAGATGAAAAACTTTTCAAAGATTTAGATTTAAGCTCATTAAGAATGATTTGTACTGGTGGAGAACCTTGGACGGAAAAACCTTGGAAATGGTTATTTCAAGTCATAGGAAAATCTAAAGTTCCTATTATGAATTCAGCTGGAGGTACTGAAGTTTCTGGTTCTATTTTGCATTGTTGTTTACATCGTCCTTTTAAGGTCGGATCTTTTAATGCTCCCATTCCCGGAATGAGCGCGGATATCTTAAATTTGGATGGACAAAAAGTTTCCACAAATGAGATGGGCGAATTAGTCATGAGAAAATCATCAATCGGATTAACTAAGAGCTTATGGAATGACGATAAGCGTTATATCGATAATTATTGGAGTGTAATTAAAGATTATTGGGTGCATGGTGATCTTGCAAGTAGAGATGCTGATGGTCATTGGTATTTACATGGAAGATCTGATGATACTATTAAAGTATCAGGTAAAAGAATAGGTCCTTCTGAGCTAGAGAGTGTTATAGTAAAAAGTGGAAAAGTAAAAGAGGTTGCTGCTGTTGGAATACCTGATGAAAATAAAGGGTCAAAAATTATTTTATCTATAGTTCCTACAGAAAATAATGATCAAAAAGAAAGTTTTTTTGAAGATTTAGTTATAAAAGATTTAGGGAAATCATTTAAGCCTGATAAAGTAATTTTTGTAAAAGATTTGCCTAAAACAAGAAATATGAAAATTATGAGAAGAGTTATAAAATCATGTTTAGCGAACCAAGATCCAGGTGATTTATCAACGCTATTAAATCCAGAATCTGTAGAGGAGATTAGATCTCATGCAATTTAAAGATATATTATATGAAGTTAAAGGTGATTACGCTCATGTCACTATTAATAGACCTAAGGTATTAAATGCTTTTACACCAGTAACTCTTCAAGAACTTAAGGCAGCTCTCGACAATGCAGAAAAAGATAAAGAAGTTGGAGTAATAGTTTTATCAGGTGCTGGAGATAGAGCATTTTGTTCAGGTGGAGATATGAACTGGGAAAGCTCTAAAGAATTTCAAGATCATGAATACGAATTTCACATTCACTTAACAAAATGTAGCAAACCAATCATAGCTAAAGTGGATGGATACGCGATTGGCGGTGGAAATCATATGGCTTATTTTTGTGATTTAACTATAGCAAGTGAGAATTCTATATTTGGTCAAAATGGCCCCAGAGTTGGTTCTCCAGCCGGAGGAGCTATCGTTGCCCACTCTGCAAATATTTTAGGACACAAACGTGCAAGAGAAATGTGGATGACTTGCAAAAAATACTCAGCAAAAGAGATGATGAATTGGGGCTTGGTAAATTCAGTAGTAAAAAAAGATAAATTAGACGAGGAAGTTAAAAAGTATGGCGATGAAATATTAAAAGCTGCTCCAACTTGTTTGAAGATATTAAAGGCTAGTTTTAGAAAACAATTTGAAGAAATTTTAAAGATTACCCAAAAAGGAATGGTTGAAGAAGTTGCTCCTGGTTATTTTAAAACTGGTGAACAGGCAGAAGGCGCTAAAGCCTTTCTAGAAAAAAGAAAGCCAAATTTTAAAAAATTTAGATAATGAAAGTTAAATCAATCAAAGCAATCACTTTGAGTATGCCGTTTAGCCATGGAGGAAAAAAGGTAATTTTTCATGGAAAAGAATGGAAAAGTTTAGAATTTAACTTAGTAAAAATTGAAACAGATAAAGGTATCACTGGTTGGGGTGAAGCCTTTGGTTATACAAGTTGGAAAGCAGTAAAAATAGCAATTGAAGAAATGGTGGCTCCTTTACTGGTTGGAAAAGATATGAGTAATATACCGGAACTTCTTTTAACCCTTCAAAAATCTTTGCACTTATTTGGTAGATACGGGATAACAATGTTTGCAATATCTGGTGTTGAAATTGCATTATGGGATGCTTTAGGTAAAGAAAAGAATAAGCCAATTCATGAATTGTTAGGAAAAAAAAATAAAGATTTATTCAAAGCTTATTCAAGTCTTTTTAGATATGGAGATCCAAAAATTATAGAACAGAAATGTAAGCAATCATTAGATGATGGTTACCAAGCTATAAAACTTCATGAAATAGAAAATGATTGCATTGAGGCTGGAAGAAAAGGAACAGGTAATCTTCCCTTAATGTTAGATACTAATTGTCCTTGGACTTATGAAGAAACACTATCCAAAAAAGATTTTTTAAAAAGCATGAAACTCACTTGGTTAGAAGAACCTATTTACCCACCAGAAGATTATGAAACTCTCGCAAAATTAAATAAAGTACTTGGAATACCCTTAGCCTGTGGGGAAAATGCGTGTACAGAATTTGAGTTTAAATCAATGATTAAACAGAAAGCAGTTACTTTTGTTCAACCGTCAGTAATAAAAGTTGGTGGTATTTACGAGATGTTCAAAATAATTCAGCATGCAGAAAAAAATGATATCTCTGTAATGCCTCATACTGCTTATTTTGGACCAGGTTTTTTAGCTACTCTTCAATTAGCTGCGTTGATGGAAAAAGACACATATATTGAGAGATTTTATTTAGATATTGATCAAGAATTCTACCCAAATTTTAAAAAAACATTAAATGGGAAATATAAATTACCTTCAGGACCAGGTCTTGGAATTGATTTAGATTTTAATAAATTAAGCAAATATGAAATATAGATCTGTTTTATTTGTTCCAGGACATGAAGAAAAAAAAATTAAAAAAGCTTATACATTAAATTCAGATTTAATAGTTCTTGACTTAGAATCAACTGTTCCTGAAGATCAGAAAGATCAGGCTAAAAAAATAATAAAAGAATGCAATGTTAATAAAGATCAAACATATATAAGGATAAATAATAATTCAGATTTAGAATTTGTTACATCAGAAAAATTCCCTGGAATATTCCTTCCATTTACAGAAACAAAAAAACAATTAATTGAGATAGATATATTATTAAAAAAAACTGAGAAATTGAAAACTGATATAATCCCAATTTTGGAAAGTATAAACGGTCTAGCTAATCTTGAGGAAATTTGCTCTTTTTCGGAAAGAATTCAAATTATATCTTTTGGCTCTCATGATTTAGCTAAATCTATAAATCTTAAGATTTCAGAAGATGAAAAAGAAATATTAGAATTTAGAAAAAATATTGTAAATAAATCTAAAAATATTAAGAGCCCAATAGATACCTCTTTTTTAAACTTTAAAGATTTAAATGGATTTGAAAAATCATGTAATTTTGTAAAAAAATTAGGTTTTGGTGGTAAAGCCTGTATTCATCCAGACCAAGTTCAAATCTCAAACAAAATTTTTTAATGACAAATACTAAAAAACTTTTGTACTTTGCTTATGGTACAAATCTTAATAAAAAAATTTTTTTAAAAAAATATAAAAACGCTAAATATCTAAGCAAACATATTTTAAAAGATTTTGAATTAGTCTTTAGATCAAAATATAGGGTACCAGATATACAAAGAAAAAAGGGTTCAAGTGTGAAAGGTATTATCTATGAAATAGATAAAATAACTGAGAAAAAATTAGATAGATACGAAGACTATCCTAAGTTATATATAAAAAAATTTTTTAATAAAAATAATAAAAATGTAATGTATTATTTCATGAAAAGAAAAACTCCTATTTTAAATCCTGCAAAATACTACCTTAAAGTCATGAAAAGCGGCTATCGACAAAATAACTATAAATTTAATTTCAAATATTAAAGTGAAAAACAAAATAAAGATTGCAGTTGTTGGGATTGGCTTGATGGGGAGTCAACATTTAAAAGCTTTAAGTGTTTCAAAAAAAGCAAAACTCCACTCAATTGTAGATGTAAATAAAAATTCTATAACACATGCTAAAAAATTTAAAGTTCCATTCTATAGATCGTCGACTGAATTACTTAGTAATAATAAACCAGATGCCGTAATTGTTGCTACACCTAATCAGTTTCACGAAAAACATACGATAAGTTTTTTAAATGCAAAAATACCTGTTTTATTAGAAAAACCAATTTCCGATAATATTTCAAAAGCAAAAAAAATTATTCAAAGCTCAAAAAAAAATAAAACTCATCTACTTATTGGCTATCATAGAAGGCACAACAGTATCGTAACTAAAGTAAAGAAACAAATCGATAGCGGAAATCTTGGAAAAATTGTTGCTGCTAATGTTATGTGCTGGTTATACAAAAATAAAGATTGGTACAAAGAAAAATGGCGTATTAAAAAAGGAGGAGGTCCTCTAGGTATTAATCTAGTCCATGATATTGATCTTATTTGTTACTTATTAGGTCCCATAACACATGTTCAAGCAACAACCTCAAATAAAATTAGAAAATATGAAGTTGAAGATACAGCAATTGTTAATTTTACTTTTAGATCAGGTACTTTATGTACATTAAGTGTTTCTGATACAATTGTAGCTCCTTACAGTTATGAGCTTACAGCTGGAGAAAACCCTGCATACCCTATAACAAATCAATCAGCATATTTTATTGGAGGGACAAAAGGCTCGATACAATTTCCTAATTTAAAACATTGGTACAATAGAGGTGAGAGAAGTTGGTGGAAACCAATCTATCATAAGGATTTTAATATTCGTTTGAGTAGATTTACTTTAATAAATCAAATTGATCACTTATGCGATGTGGTGTCTGGAAAAGCTAAACCAAAAGTAAGTGGAAATGATGGCTTGCAATCACTTAAAATATTTGATGCCATACTAAGAAGTACTAAAACTGGGAAAAAAATAAAAGTAAACTAATGAAAAGACTTAAACTTGGTATCATTGGTGGTGGCCCTGGATCTTGGATTGGTCATGTACATAGAATAGCCTCAAGATTCGATGATAAATATGAAATTGTAGCTGGCGTTTTTTCAAGAAATTATAAAATCAATCAATCTTTTGGGACAAGTATAGGAATAAAAAAAAACAGGTGTTACAAAAATTATAAAGATCTTTGCTATTCTGAAAAAAAAATTAAAAATGGTATCGATGTAGTGGCGATTATGACGCCCCCTGGGAGTCATCAAGAAATAGCGGAATTATTCATAAAAAATAACATTCATGTAATATCTGATAAACCATTTGCAGGTTCTCTACCTCAAGCTAAAAAACTTTATAAAACAATTAAAAGTAATAAAAAGATTGTTTACGGGCTCACTCATAATTATTCGGCCTACCCAATGGTAAGACATGCTAAAAAATTAGTAGAAGATAAGAAGCTTGGAAATATTGAATATATTAATGTCGAATATGTTCAGGATTGGTCTAACGGTAAAAAAGTTACCCCGGGTTCTGCAAAAAAAATATTTAAATGGAAATTAGATAAAAAAATAGCTGGAGTTTCTACTGTACTTAATGAAATAGGATCTCATGCATACCATTTATGTAATTACATTACTGGTCTTAAAGGAAAAAGCTTATTTGCAGATATCAAGCAATACTCAAGAAAAATTAAATTTGATACAAACGCTCAAGTTTTCATAAATTACGAGAATGGAGCAAAGGGTTTATTTTGGGCATCAACTACTGCTAAAGGGGGCGTTTATGGATTACGTATAAGAATATTTGGTTCGATGGGAAGTTTGGAATGGGTACAGAATGACCCCAACTATCTAAAATATAATGCTGCTAATGGTGCAACAAAAGTTTTAGAAAGAGGTTTCAATGAAAGTGGTTTTTCAAAAAACTTTTCAAGAATTAAGTACGGGCATCCTGAGGGATATTTAAGTGCCTTTTCAAATTTATATAAAGAAATTGCATCAAAAATTAATTCAAAAAATAGTAAGAAAAGGTTTTATTTTCCAACAGCATATGAAGGTTTACTTACAGCAAGATTTATAGACGGATGTGTAAAGTCATCATCCAAGAAAAAATGGGTGGCTTTTTAAATGATTAAATCCTGTGTGATAGGATTATCAAAAGTTGGTATAATTCATTGTAAAAGTTTAATAAAAATAAAAAAAACTTCGTTAAATTATATTTTTGATAAAAATTACAATCTGAGCAAAAGACTATCTAAAAAATTTAAATGTAACACTTCAAGAAACTTCGATAGTATATTAAAAAAAAAAGATATAGAACTATTTATAATTGCATCACCTACGATTACACATGATTTTTACATAAAAAAATTAATAAAATTTAGGAAAATGATCTATTGTGAAAAACCAATTACTAATAATAATAAAAACCTTAATAAACTCAAATACTTAATAAAAAAACATAAAATTAAATTTTGCGCTGGTTTAAATCGTAGATTTTCAAAAGAATATGTTGCTTTAAAAAAGAAAATTGACAAAAAAAAAGTTAATTATATCCAAATAATATCTAGATCGGCCAATCATAATATTAATTTATCAGTAAGAAACGGAGGTCTTTTTTTTGATAAAGGATTTCATTTTTTTGATTTAGCTTGTTGGTTGAGTAATTCGAAACCAGAGAAAATGATTGTAATTTCAAAATCAATTAGTTCCGAGGATTTCCTAAATAATGGAGATTTCTCAGATGCAATAATTAATCTAAAACTCAGGAATGGAATAGTCGTTGAAATAGTATTTAGTAGAAAGTGCAGATTTGGAAATTTTGAAAAAATTAAAGTGTATGGTGAAAAATTTTCATTAGACTCTGACGACTTTTCTGACAAAAAGACATTATATGATGACTTTTCTGTAAGACACAGAAAGTCATACTTAAATTGTTTAAAAAAATTTATTGAAAGTAAAAATAATCTCTTAATGAATGAAGCAATATTAACCCAAAAGATATGTGCTGATGCTTTGAAAAAAGCAAGGTACCAGTAATTATAAATATTTACTTAAAGCTCTACTTGCAAGTATTGATGAAGAAATATCAGTTTTAAAAGTATTTAAGATTGATTGAGTCTTTTCAACCTGCTCCTTAATCTTATTCGGGTCATCGATAAAAGAACTTACAGATTTGAATAAATCTTTTGGATTACACTTAGATTGAAGTAGTTCAGGTATTACCTCTTTTCCTGCTGCAATATTAATAATATTTGCGAATTTAACTTTAATCAAAGATCTAACAATTAAATAGTTTAAAAAATTCATTTTATAGAGAATGATGGATGGAACTTTAGATTTGCAAATTTCAAGCGAGACCGTTCCTGATTTAGCTACTGCAAAAACAGATTTCTTAAGAGTATGAGACTTTATTTTATCATCACTAATAATTTCATAATTACTTATATTTTGAGATTTTACGTAAGATTGAATTAAATCATAATGTTGCTTTGTAGAGTGAAATATATAAATAAAATCTTGATAACTTTTATTCATTAATTTTATAAAATCTATGAGTATAGGCATTAAGACGTCAATTTCAGATGCTCTACTTCCTGGAAAAATTGATATTAACGCTTTATTTTTTTCAAATATTTGATTGATGTCGATTTTACCTTCAGAAGACTCATCTAATAAGGGATGGCCCACAAACTCATTGCTCATATTCTCTTTATCAAAATACGGTTTTTCAAAATTAAATAATAATAATATATGATCAATAAACTTCTTAATTTTCTTAACCCTTCCTTCTCTCCAAACCCAAACTTGTGGCGCAACATAATGAATTGTTTTTATATTTGAATTTTGTTTTTTTACGCGTTCAGCAACTCTTAAAGTAAAATCGGGACTATCAACTGTAAATAAAATATCTGGATTAAAATCTTTTATTGCTTTAACGGTTTCATTAATTTTTTTATTAATTTTGAAAATATTTTTTATAACATTTGTAAAACCTATGTAGGTAATCTCTTTTAAATCATAAATCGATTTTATACCTAGAGCTTCTAAATTTTCACCTCCTACACTTAAATACTCGATTTTTGAATTATCTTTTTTAAATTCTTTAATTACTTTTGATGCGAGTTTGTCTCCAGACGGCTCACCTGTTAAAATAAATATTTTTTTCACTTGTACATTCTCCAAAGTTCGCCCTTGTCAGATAGTAAATAAAGATCTCCGCTCTCATGTATTTTGATATCTCTTATTCTTCCTATATCACCTTTGAATAAAATTTTTTCATTGATAAAATTTGATTTATTAAATCTTATTTTTCTTAAAGATTGATCTTTAAGAGATGTAATTAAAGCTTCACCGTTCCATTCTTTAAATGTTTCACCTTTATAAATTGTCATAGCACTTACTGCGATAGAAGGAACCCAGTACTTTATTGCTTTTGTAAAGCCAGGTTTCCATTTTGGGCCAATTTTAGATCCAGAGTAATTAGTTCCTCCCCAACCTAAAATCTTCCAACCATAGTTTTCTCCAAAATTTGCTGTCCCAAACCAATCACCCCCTCTAGCACCATGGTTGGTCAAATATATTTTGTCATCAAATGGTGAAAGAGACATGCCCTGAGGATTTCTAACTCCAATTTGATAAATTTCAGGTAACCAATCTTTTTTATTAATAAATTTTGGATTATCTTTTGGTATCGATCCATCTAAGTTAATTCTTATAATACTTCCAGGATGTTTAGTATGATCTTGAGCTATCATTCCTTGTCCTCTCTCACCAGCAGTTACATACAAATGATTATTTTTTATGACTAGTCTAGATCCAAAATGATATCCTGAATTTATAGGTGGTTGGGCTTGAAAGATGTTTTTAAAATTAAGTTTCTCAGTATTAAGTTTTGCTCTTGCAACAGAAGTGCTAGACATTCCGTTTGATCTATTTTCAGAGTATGACACAAATACAATGCTGTCATTGTGAAGTATATCTAATAACCCTCCCTGACCATCTTCTAAGACTTTAAGATTATGGCTTATATCTTTTATTTTTTTTTCTTTTAAATTTATAAATTTTATATTTCCTGGTTTTTCTGTAACCAATAAATTTTGGTTGTCTATAAATGTTAAGCTCCATGGGCTATCAAACCCTTGTACAATTTTCTCTAATTTAAAGTCTTCAGCACTTAAATTTGTGAATAATAGAAGAAAAATTGATAATAATTTTTTCATTTAATTAAAATAAACATTTTATTTCTATTTGCATATTGAACACTTTGACTTTTATTTAAAAAAATATTTAATTTATGTTTTAGAACTATTCCTTTTAGTCCTGCCATTTTACATTGTTTTAAAGTTTCTAATCCTACGGTTGGAAGATCGACTCTCAAATCTTGTCTTTTTTTTGGGAATTTTATTAGTACTCCATTAGGGAATTTAGTTATTTTTTTCACTTTTTTAATCATTTTTTGTGTTCCGTCACTTCCCTCGATTGTTAAAATTTTATTATTTCTACAAATAGCGCCTTGGGTAAATGAGAAATTACCAGACTTTTTAAGAGCTTTTTGCCCACAAAGAATATCTTTTTTATCAGAGGCATTTGGTTTAATTTTTGTGTAATTTCCCTTGGGCAGACTTATTTCTGGAGTAAATTTGTTTGAGCTAACAGTTTGAATCTTTTCTTTT
Source organism: uncultured Pelagibacteraceae bacterium (assembly GCA_902590505.1). GTDB lineage: Bacteria > Pseudomonadota > Alphaproteobacteria > Pelagibacterales > Pelagibacteraceae > Pelagilacustribacter. Next base: position 214,210 of record CACIWZ010000001.1, on the reverse strand, counting down.
TTTAAAATATTTATTATTTGTTTTAAAATTGCTGCATCCCCTAATTTCGAACTTTTTATAATTTTTGGCATATAATAAATTCCTTTAAAATCTAATTTTATAGATTTAAAATTTGGTTTTGTTACTTTTCCAGCAAATAAAACTTTTTTACAATTTTTTGATTTCAGTATTGAAATAATTTTTCCAAATTGACCAATAGATACTGAGTAAGAATTTCTATCTTTTTTAAATATTTTTTTTTTTGTTAAATCTATAATTATATATTTACTTTTCTTTTTAATTTTTTTTAATATATATTGTGGAAATTCTGTTTCACCAAAAATAAGCCCAATCATAAGTTATCTAATTTTGTGGTGCGCAAATCGGTCTTTTTTTATCTTTTTCTATAAATCTTATTACTTCACCTACTAGCTCGTTATCTTTATACTCACCATTTATTTTGTTTAGATTTTCATGTAAATTTTTGGATGAGAATATTTCTTTGAATGCTTTATCTAGTCCGATAATTTTTTGATTTTCATATTTATGTCTTCTTAGACCTATCAAATTAAGACCTTGTAAGAAATTTCTATTACCTATTGATAGTCCAAAAGGTATGACATCTTTTAATACTCCAGTCATTCCTCCAATCATCGCAAGCCTTCCTATTCTCGTAAATTGTTGAACTGCAGAATTACCTCCAATAACGACGGAGTCCTCTATGGTAACATGACCTCCTAAAGGAACATTGTTAGCGATTATAACATTATTTCCAATCTTACAATCGTGAGCTATATGTGAAGAAATCATGAACAAACAATTATTACCAATTATTGTTTCGGAGCCTCCTCCTTCGGTACCGGGATTTATGGTAACATACTCCCTAATTAAATTGTTCTCTCCTATTACTAAATTATTTTTTTCACCTTTAAATTTTAAATCTTGAGGCTGCGTTCCAATACTTGCAAAAGGAAAGATTCTTGTTCCTTTACCGATGCTAGTATTTCCCTCTATATGAACGTTCGAGATTAATTCAACATCATCTTTCAACTCTACATTTGGTCCAACGTAGCAGAAAGGTCCTATTTTAATTTTTTTTGATATTTTTGCTTTTTTGTCGATTACGCTTGAATTGTGTATCATTATTTTCTATCTACAATTGTTGCTGACCATTCTGCATCGGCCATTCTTTTTCCTTCAACTTTAGCAGTTCCCTTATATTTCCAAACTCTTCCGTGAGATCTTATTGCCTCGATTTCTAAATTTAATTCACAATCAGGAATGACTGGATTTCTAAATCTGGCTTTATCAACACTCATTAAAAAAACCAATTTATCTTTATACTCCTTCGGATCTATGCCATGAGCAGTTAGAGCAGCAGCAGCTTGACCAAATGCTTCGACGATTAAGACGCCAGGCATAACTGGCTGACCAGGAAAATGACCTTGAACATAAAAACCATTCTTTTTTACGTACATAACTGCAGTAGCAGATTTAAGCGGAACTATATTTATTAATTTATCAATTAATAACATTGGTTCTCTATGAGGCAATAAACTTTCAATAGTTTTTTTATCTATTTCTTTTACACTCATTTTTTTAAATTTCTTAAAAAATCTTTTATTGGAACTGCTGGATATCCCATAACAATTTGATTATCTGAGATATCTTTTACTACTCCGCTACCTCCTCCTATTTTCACATTATTTCCAATTTTTAAATGACCCGAGATACCAGCTTGGCCACCTATAGAAACATTATTTCCAACTTTTGTACTTCCAGCGAACCCAACTTGTCCAGCAATCATACAATTAGAACCTATTTGAACATTATGAGCGACATGCACCTGGTTATCTAAATAAGTATTATTTCCAATAATAGTATCATCAACAGAACCACGATCAATTGTACAACCTGTAGCTATCTCAACATCATCTTTAATTAAAACTTTTCCTATATGAGGGAATTTTATATTTTTTCCTTTAATAGGGATAAAACCAAATCCCTTTTGTCCTATCATACATTTATCCTGCAACACTACTCTATCTCCAATTATAGAATTTTTAATTATAACTCCAGAGCCTATGACACAATCTTTTCCAATTAAAACATCATGTTCTAAAACACTGTTTGATCCAATTATTGTGTTTTTACCAATTTTTACGTTTTTACCAATTAAAACATTATTACCAAATTTAACAAATTTATGTTTATTTTTATTTGGTTTTTTTAGTGATAAATCTGGGTAATCAACATCAGCGTTTAAATATAATTTTGTTAAAACTTTAGCTAATTCAAATAATACGTTTTTAACTATTACTTTTTGAGTTTTATTGGGTAAATGTTTTTGTAAATCTTCTGTAGTGATACAAACTCCACAATCCGTATTGCTTGCAAAAGATATATATTTAGAGGAGTCAAAGAAAGATATATCGTTTTTTTTAGCAAGATGTAAAGGCTTAACATCATTTACTATAAAACTTTTTTGAAATTTTATATTAGGAAAAATTTTGTCAATTTTAATATTTTTTTTTGAAAAAAAAAAATTTGATCTCATTCAAATTTAATTTAGCTTTATAGATTTAAGTTTTTTATTTAGTCGTTCAATAATATCTTTTGTAATATCTAAATTTTGGTCCGCTAATAATAAACTTTTTCTTTCAATTACCATCCTAATTTTTTTTTCTTTCATATATTCCTCAATAATGGGATTTAAATTTTTTAAAAGTTCATTTCTGGCATCAGTTCTTTGTTTGGAAACTGTCTCTAATAATTTGTTTCTCTCTTTTTGTAAATTTGAAACTTTTGTTCTTAATTCCTTTACTTTATTCTTATATTCTTCAGGTTTTATAATTTTTTTTTGTTGAATTACTTTTTTTTCCTCTTCTTGAATTGATTTTTCTTTTTCTTTAATTTTTTTAATGCCAGTAGCTAGTTTTTTCTTTAATTCATCCTGGGCTTTTTTTCCTGCATTACTCTCATTTAATACATATTTAAAATCAATAAAATATGGAACTTCTGCATTTAAGTTATAATTGTAAAAAGAAAGTAAAATTAAAATAAATATTTTTTTTACATAGTTGCTCATATTAAAATGATGTTCCTAGATTAAAATTAAATGACTCAGTTGTATCAGTAGATGCTTTTGATAAGTTTGTTGCTAAAGTAAAAGTCATAGGTCCTATAGGTGATATCCAGCTAGCATTAACTCCTGTAGAAGATCTCAGTTTATTGCTGTCATCAAGACTGTCGTCATAATCAACCTCCCATACATTTCCAAAATCAACAAAAAATGAAACGTCTGTGTTACTTGAGTCTGGTAATAAGTTTGGTAAATTTACATCAAAATTTACAGCTGCAGCATAATTACCGCCTATATGGTCATTACCATCAACTGGGCCTATTTTACCCTTGCTAAAACCTCTCAATCTCCTTGTGCTTAATGTTTTTCTTTTACTTAACCTTACATCCTCATCATTTAAGCCATTTATTGCTGATAGAAATATTTTTCCTGAGCCAACATAATTTTCATTAAATTCATGATATGTGCTAAATCTAAACGTATTATCAATAAAAGGTCTATCCGCATATATTGGCAAAGATTGAACGAAACCAAATACAGATCCATCTGTTGGCATAAATGTTCTATTTCTCTTGTCGTATGTTAACCCATAAACAGCTGCCAACTCTGTAAAATCTCCATCCTGTTTCTGTAATGATGCCGAAGCATTGCTATTAGTCCTTAAGTCATCATAGGAAAAATTTAATGACAAATTAGTATAAATGTCTTTATATTGTTCGAATGAAGTACCTGCTCCAAAAGTAATTAGTTTATTCTCATAACCTTGATCAGGTTTATCGTTCGAAGTATTTTGTATATGATATTCAATAGAATTGCCAAGTAAGTCATAATTTGGATTTGTATAAAATAATTTTCCTTTTAAAGACTCTTCGCTTAATTCAACATTAATACCTACTATTTTTCCTTCCCCAAGCCAGTTATTTTCCTGTATATCAAAAGCAAAAGTTCCGCCATTCGTTCCAACTCCAGCGCCAGCACTTAATTCTCCAGTTGGTTTTTCTTCAATGTTAATTTCGATTATTTTTTGATCATCGCTAGAACCTGGAAGAACTTCAGATTTTACACGATTAAATATATTTTTAGATTTCAGTTTCGCAACAGATTTATCAAGATTTAAATTAGTAAAAGGATCACCTTCATCCAACAAAAGTTCACTTCTTATAACACTTTCATTAGTAACGTTATTACCTTTAATGTTAATTCTTTCAACTATAATTTTTTTTCCTTCTTTTATATTAAATGCAAGGTTAATTTTGTCTCCTTCAATAGTCTCTTGAACAGAATGTTCAACAAATTGTAAATTTTTATTATCAATTATAATATCAATTTCTTCTAAAATCTTTTTAATTTTGAATGGAGAATAATAAGTTCCAACTAAATCATTATATTTTTCCCTTAATGGAAAAAATATTTCTTTATCAAATGTACTATCTAGAACCGTTTCTATTTTCGCAAAAATATATCTCTTCCCTGCTTCAATACTATAATAAAGATTAATATTTTCAGAATCTTGTATTTCTGCAGACGATGAAGTGACTTTTACATCGTAATATCCTAAATTTTTATAATAATTAATTAAAAGCCTTTTATCTAACTCAATTTGATTTTCATTAAATCTTGTATTTCTTGAAATTACTTTCCAAAACTTATTTTCCTCACTAGCTATAATATCTCGTAGTCTTTTGTCCTTAATTTTTTTATCACCTGTGAAAAAAATTTTTGAAATTCTTGTAATTTCTCCTTTATCAATATTAATTGCTAAATCAACATTATTTTTGTCAATATTTCTGACCTTTGTTTCAACTTGAGAAAATTTATAACCTAAAGATGAATATAATTTTTTTATTAAATTTACATCCTTATTTAAATTATTCTTAATAAAAGAATTTTTTTCTTTAGAACTTATTATCTTTTTAATTTGATTTTTTACTCTAGTGTTTTGTTCGCCGATTAATACAATTTCATTGATCACAGGATATTCAATTAAATTAATAATCAATTTCTTATTTCGTATTTCAACATTTACATCCTCGAAAAAATTAGTTGAATAAAGATTTTTTAAAATGTTATTTATATCTGAATTACTGAAATCCGAGCCTTCTGGTTTTATTTCTCCATAAACTTTTACTGTCTCATCGCTAACTCTTTTATTACCACTAATCTGTATTTCATTCACAATTTCTGCAAAAGATGATCCAGCAATGAATAGAACGCTCAAAATTATTGATAATAACTTTTTCATTTATCTTTTTAGTTTAATTTTATTCACAGTAATACTTCGAGCCCAAGAGTCTATTAATTTGATTTGATATATTTTAATAGGCTTTTTTACAGCATATTTCTTATAATTTCTATCGTTCATAATGGTCTTAATAATTTCAAATATTCTCAAAAAGGGTATCTTTTGTCTTAAAAAATTATCTACTAATACCTCATTTGCAGCATTAATTATGATTGGCGATGATGGATACTGATTAATCTTAGATTTAAGTGAAATACTAGGAAATATTTTTTTATCTACTTTTTTAAAAACTAAATTTTCTATTTTGTTTTTTTCAAAAGAAACATTATCTTTTTTAAGATATTCAGCAATATTTAGATTACCATCATATATAGCGTTGGCTATAGGTATAATCATAGAGGTTTCATGGTAAAGAAATTGTGTTAACCCATTTTTAAATTCTACGATTGCATGGACTAAAGAATTTGGGTGAATTAAAATATCAATTTTATTTTTTGGTAAATTAAATAGTTTTTGAGCTTCAACTAATTCAAATATTTTATTCATTAGAGTAGAGGAATCGACTGAAATTTTTTTTCCCATTTTCCATTTAGGATGCCTTAAAGCATCTTTAGGTCTAATATTTTTAAATTTATTTTTCTCTAGATTTAAAAAAGGTCCACCGGATGCAGTTAAGAAGATTTTTTTTATACTACTTATTTTATGATTTTGTATCATTTTGAAAATAGAATAATGTTCAGAGTCAACAGGAATAATCTTTGTCTTATTTTTTTTCGCAGTATTTTTAATTAAGCTCCATCCACAAATTATTGCTTCTTTATTTGCAATGAGAATAGTTTTACATGATTTAATCATTAAAAGTGTCGGATGAAGTCCCGCAATTCCAGGTATTGCAGAAATTACAAAGTCTATTTTTTTTCTTCTAAAGTTAAAATTGAAATTATTTAATATTTCAATTTTTTTATTCTTAAATTTTTTTTCAACCAGTTTAAATATAAAATAATTGTTTATTATGTAATATTTTGGTTTATACTTTTTAATTTGTTTACAAATAAGTTTATAATTTTTATTTGCTGACAATAGAATTATTTTAAAATCTTTTTTTTTTGCGTCGATAATTTTTAAAGTATTCAATCCTACGGATCCAGTTGCACCAAGTATTGAAATATTTTTTTTCATTTTAATTAAGTATAGCTAAGGCCAATAAGCCTGACGGAACCCCAAAAAATATTCCGTCTAATCTATCTAATACACCTCCATGTCCAGGTAAATATTTTCCAAAGTCATTAAATTTTGCTTTTCTTTTTATAAAAGAAAAAAATAAATCTCCCGCTTGGCAAGCCAAAGATGTGATCAGACCTACAAATAAAATATTTAAATTATAAATACCAAAAAAAATAAAAAATAAAACAAAGACTGTTGTTGCTGAAATCAAAAGTGATCCAACTGATCCTGCAATAGTTTTATTTGGGCTTATCTTTGTTAATTTAGGCCCTCCAAATGTCTTGCCAAATAAGTACCCTCCTATGTCAGAAAATATACAACCTAAAAGAATTATAAACATAATTAATTTTAATTGAGCATTAAAAGAAAAAAACAAAAATAAATAACAAAATACACTCACAAAAATACTGAAAATGCTATTCATGGATAAAGTTAATAGCTTGGATTTAATTATCTTATCTATTGCATTATAGAATTCTATTGAGGAGAGAACACCTAAAACTATTAAAGTATAAATTAGAAAAAAATTAAAATTATATATTAAAAATAAAAGGATAAACAATAATACTGAGGTAAATATTCTTTTTTTTAAATTATTAGTAATCATACTGAACCAAAATTTCTCTTTATATTTTTATATTTTAAAATTATCTTTTTTAAGTCTAAAGAATTGAAATCAGGCCACAATTTTTTTAAAAAAAATAATTCAGTATAAGCAAGTTGCCAAAGCATAAAATTACTTAGCCTAATTTTTCCTCCGGTTCTTATGAGGATATCTGGGTTTGGCATATTTTTTGTATAAAGATTTTTTTTAAAATTTTTCAAATTTATTTTTTTTTTAAGTTTTCTAAATGCGTAAAAAATTTCTTGCCTTGATCCATAATTGATTGCTAGATTAACAGTGATTTTTTTGTTTTTTTTTGTTAATTTTTCTGTTCTTTTGAGTACACTTCTAAGTTCTTTTGATAACTTATTTAAGTCACCTAGAATGTTAATTTTTATTCCTTGTGATATGACGCTCTGAATTTCTTTGGTAAAGTAACTTTTTATTAATTTAAATAAAAATGAAATTTCTGTTTTAGGTCGTTTCCAATTTTCTGAAGAAAAAACATAAAACGTCACAATTGGAACTTTAAATCTTATTGAAGATTTTACAATTTTTTTGACTGTATCAACTCCTTTTAAATGACCGTAATTTCTTTTTTTTCTTTTTTTTTTGCCCCACCTGCCATTGCCATCCATTATAAAGGCAATATGGTTAAGCTTATTCATATCTGAATTATCTCTTTTTCTTTTGCAGCCAGAATTTTTTCAATATTTTCTATACTCGTATCTGTTAATTTTTGAATATTCTTTTCAAAATTATTTCTTAAATCTTCGGAAATTATTTTATCTTTCAATTTTTTTTTTAATTCTTCATTAGCCTCTCTTCTAATGTTTCTAATTGCAATTTTTCCTTTTTCTCCCATATTTTTTAATATTTTAATTAATTCTTTCCTTCTTTCTTCCGTTAGATCAGGGATTCTTAGTCTTATAGTCTGACCATCAATTTGAGGATTTATTCCGAGTTCAGATTTTTGAATGGCCGACTCTATAGGTGTTACATTCGTTTTATCCCAAACCTGAACTGATATTAATCTTGCTTCTGGAACGTTAATTGTTGCAAGTTGTTCTACAGGCATTAGTTGCCCATAAACATCTACTTTAATTGTATCAAGCATATTTGTATTAGCTCTTCCAGTTCTTAGTGTAGAAATATCTTTTTTAAAAGATTGGATACTTTTATCCATTTTTGAGGAATAACTTTTCTCATTAAATTCACTCACGTATTATACTCCTTCTCCAACTTTATATCTTATAAAGTTTAGCACCTTTATCTCTTTTTCAAAACTGTTCTCTTTTAATATATCTGAAACTTTTTTCTTTGGGTCCATGATCCAAATCTGAGTTAAAAGTGAATTATCGTTTAAAAATTTTGAAATTTTACCTTTGGAAATTTTTTCAGCCATTTCTGGTGGTTTACCAGAATTAGTAATTTCAGCTTTTATAATTTCTAACTCTTTATCAATAATATTTTTATCAATCCCTTTAGACTCAATAGCTAATGGGTTTGATGCAGCGATATGCATTGCAATCTTAGATCCTATTTCATCATTTTTTCCTTTAATTATATTATCTAACTTAACAATAGAAACTATTTTACCAATATTTTTTTCTAAAGAGGAATGTACATAAAAAAAGTTTATACCTTTATCATTATCGAAAAAAAAAGATCTTCTTATAGTAATTTTTTCTCCAATTTTTGCTATAAGGTTTACTAAATTATCTTTTACCAAAATATTATTTTTCATCTTTGAGTCGTTTAATTTTTCTAAATTTCCCTTTAATATAAAATTCAATTCAGATAATTCTTTACAAAAACTTATAAAATTTTCATTTTTTGCAACAAAATCCGTTTCACTATTAATTTCAATTATAGAAATTTTTCCCTGTTCTTCTTTCACAAGAACTAACCCTTCAGAGGCTGTTCTGCTCATTTTTTTTGAAGCCTTTGCAATACCTTTTTTTCTTAAATATTCTACTGATTTATCTATATCACCTTTTGTTTCGTCTAGAGCCAACTTGCAATCCTTGAACCCGACACCTGTCATTTCTCGAAGTTTTTTTATATTTTCTAATAAATTTTTATCTGACATTGAAAATTAAAAAAAATTATTTTTTTTTAGTGGAAATCTTCTTAGTTGACTCTTCTTTTTTTTCTAGACCTTGAATATTTTTTTCAGCATCTTTGATTGTACTCTTTAAAAGTTCACAATATAAGTTTATTGATCTTCGAGCATCATCATTACCTGGAATTGGAAAATCTATTCCTGTTGGATCTGAATTTGTATCTAATACTGCTATAATTGGAATACCAAGTTTTTTTGCCTCTGCTACCGCTAAAGATTCTATATTTGTATCGATGATAAATATTATATCTGGAGTCTTTTTCATGTCTGAAATACCTCCAAGTGATCTTTTTAACTTTTCCTTTTCTTTGCCAAATTTTAAAATTTCTTTTTTTGTAAAACCTAAGTTTTCTTTAGATAATTGATTTTCTAATTTTTTCAGTCTTTTAATTGAATTTTGAATAGTGTTCCAATTAGTAAGCATTCCTCCCAGCCAACGGTAGTTTACAAAGTATTGACCAGTTTCTTTTGCTAGCTCGCTTACCTGTTCTGATGCTTGTTTCTTGGTCGAAACAACAAGAAGCTTTCCTCCGCTTGAGATAATTTTGTGAACTTGAACAAGTGCGTTTTTAATAAACTCTACTGTTTGAGTAAGGTCTATTATATGTATTGAGTTTTTTTCACCAAAAATGTACTTTTTCATTTTTGGGTTCCATCTTAACGTTTTATGGCCGAGATGTACTCCGGCTTCTAATAGTTGTTTAATATCTACTTTTGGTACGTTCATTTTATTTTTCCGGTTAACCCACCACAGTAATTCCAAATTTTGGACCGGTAGGGATTTACCCTTGTAACTGTGTGCGAAATTAGCTTCTGATATATAGAAACAGATTAAAAAATCAATACTCTAAACAGTTATTTTTGTCACGTATTTCTTAGCTTTTAAGACCTTTAAATGATTGAAATCAAATTTTCGATTTTTTTGAAAAGAATAATGAGCTTTTTTATTTTTTATTTTAACAATCAAACTTATCTCGGTTTCCCCGTGTTTAGATAAAATTTCTTTTAACTCATTTAATTTATAATTTTCGCTTAATTCAATTGTAACCTTGGAATACGGCTTGTTAAGCACTTCGTCTAAGCTTAATATTTTTTTAACATTTACTCTTCTAGGAGAATTTTCCGCATCTTTGTCTTTTTGTACAGTTAAAACAAAGGACTCGGCTTCTTTTAATTTGTCTCTATTATTAATTAATACTTCTGAGAATAAAAATAGCTCAAATTCACCTTTTTTATCGCTGAATTTAACAATTGCGTATGGAGTACCTTTTGCGCTTTTTTTCTCCTGTAATGACATGATAGTTCCGGCTACTAAACCTTCACTAGTTTCGTCTTTATTAAACTGATGAAATGAAGTTATTTTTAATTGATTAAATATTTCTTCATATTCATTTAACGGATGGTTAGAAATGTAAAATCCAAGGGATTTAAATTCTTCGGTTAAAACCTCTTTTTCTTTCCAAGGTTTTGAAGGTAAAAATTCAAATTGATTATCCTCACCCTCGCTACTTCCAAACAGACTCGATTGATTATTTTCTTTATCTTGATTTATATTTTTATTTTGTTGAATAACTTTCGGAATTGAGATGAATATTTTATTTCTATCTTTTTCAAAACAATCGAAAACCCCTGCTTTTGTAAGTCCCTCAAGTTGTAATTTATTTATATCTTTTGAGTCAACTCTTGATATAAAATTATCAAATGATTTATACTTTCCATTGCGTTCCCTTTCATTGATTATATTTGAAATTGCCTCATAACCAACATTTTTGATCGCACCTAAACCATAATAGATTTTTCCATTTAGTGCTTTAAATTCTGCAAAACATTTATTTATATCAGGTCTTACAATTTCAACTTTTAATCTTCTTAATTCCTCTACAAACTCTCTTAATTTTGAAGTATTGGTTAATTCTGTTGACATGGTAGCAGCAATAAAATCCTCTTTATGATAAGTTTTTAAATAAGCTGTTTGATAAGCAATCATTGCATATGCTGCTGCATGACTTTTGTTAAAACCATATTGTGCAAATGGTTCAATTTTTGTGAAAACAAAATTAGCAACATCTTTAGTAATTCCATTTTTAATTGCACCATTGATAAATCTCTCTTTTTGTTTATCTAACTCAGCTTTTTTTTTCTTTCCCATTGCCCTTCTTAAAATATCAGCTTCTCCAGCGGTAAAACCTGCTAATGTTTGAGCGATTTGCATTACTTGTTCTTGATAAATGATGATCCCATACGTTGATTTTAAAATATTTTTTAGTATCGGGTGAATATAGTCTGGCTCTTTAAAACCATTCTTGCAATCGTTGTAAATAGGGATATTGCTCATCGGACCTGGTCGATACAAAGCAACCAATGCAATTATATCGTCAAATTTATTTGGTTTCATTTGTTTTATAGCCTCTCGCATTCCAGCACTTTCTAATTGAAATAGACCTGTTGTCTCCCCAGTTGAAAGAAGTGAGAAAACTTTCTCATCGTTTTGATTTATTTTGGATATGTCTAAGTCTATGTTTTTTGTTTTTAATCTTTTTAAGGTTTTGTCAATAACTGTTAGAGTTTTCAAACCTAATAAATCGAATTTTACTAGACCAGCATTTTCTGATGAATACATATCGTATTGAGTTGAGGGCAATACAAGATTAGAACCATGGTCAACGTAAAGTGGAAATTGCTCTGCAAGTTTATCTCCTGCAATAACTACTCCTGCCGCATGGGTTGCCATATTTCTATTTAATCCCTCAAGTTTTAAAGATAGTTCTAATAATTTTTTTACCTTTGCATTATTTTTTACCTCTTCTTTAAATCTTGGCTCTCTATCTATAGACTCTTGAAGAGTTAACGGTCGAGATGGATCAAAGGGTACCATTTTACATATTCGATCAACATGTCCATAAGGTAGACCAATAACTCTACCAACATCTCTTAATACCATTCTTGCTTTAAGTTTTCCAAAAGTAATTATATGAGCAACGCCATCTTTGTACCTTTTTTTTAAGTATTCAAAAACTTGATCTCTTTTTTCCTCGCAAAAATCTATATCGAAGTCTGGCATTGAAATTCGATCTGGATTTAAAAATCTCTCAAAAATTAAGTCATATTCTATTGGATCAAGATCAGTGATATCTAGACAATATGCTACTAAGGATCCTGCTCCAGAACCTCTTCCCGGTCCAACAGGAATTGAATTTTTTTTAGCCCATTTTATATAATCCGAAACAATTAAAAAATAGCTGGAATAATCCATGGAATTTATAATATTTATCTCATGATCTAGCCGGTCTTTATAAATTTCAGCTATCTCTTTATGTGTTTTGGAAGAGTTCTTTTTTAAAATAAAATTTTTCATCCTATTTTTCAAACCCTCTTGAGCTTGTTTGGTTAATTCTTCCTTTGGGGAATTTAGATTGTCATTAGTTATCGAGGGTAAAATGGGCTTAGATTTATTTGGCTTAAAATTAAACCGTAAATGAAAATTATAATTATTTTCTAATGCTTCTGGTATATCAGAGTACAATTTTTCTAATTCTTCGTGGTTTTTTAAAAAGTGTTGATTACTAAATCTAAATCTATTTTTATCATCAACAAAATTTTTTTTTCCAATACAAGTCAATGCATCGTGTGCTTCGTACATATCTTTATCTAGATAAAATACTTCCTGAGTAGCAATCAAAGGGATCTGGGTGGATTTTGAAACATTTAAAAGGTGATTTTCAAAGTTTTTTTCGTTATTTTCATTGTGTCTTTGAATTTCAATATAAATTCTATTAGTAAAATGTTTTTTTAATAAATTAATTGTTTCATTGAAATTCTTTATTTTATTGAAATGTAACAATTTCCCAAAAAAATCTCTATAACTTCCAGTTAATAAAATTAAATCTTTACTATTTTTTATTAAATCTGTTAAATTACAAGCAGGTTCCTCATCCTCATTACTTTTGAGATAACTAAGTGACGAAAGCTTCGTTAAATTTTTATAACCATCTTCTGTTTTTGCATATAAAGTTATTTTACCTATGATGTTATCTTCTTTTAAGTTTATTTGCGTGCCAATAATTGGTTGAGTACCAGCTTTTGATAATTTTTCAGAAAATTCAAGTGCTCCACAAAGATTATAATTGTCAGCAAGACCAAGACATCTGATCTTTTTGGCTTTACAATACTCTGCAAGTTCATCAATTTTGATAGCTCCTTCACATATTGAATATTGAGTGTGAATTTTTATATTGTTGAATATATTATTAACGAGCATTAACTCGTTTTATAGTACCTTGAGAAATATACAACTTGTAATCGGCCCTGTTAGCAAGTTCTCTATTATGAGTTGCAAAAATTATTGTTTTTTTTAGTTTTTTTAATTTTAAAAAAAGTGAAAAAATTTCTTTAGAAGTTTTAAAATCTAAATTGCCTGTGGGCTCATCTGCTAAAATTATTTTGGTTTCTGCTATGAGAGCTCTAGCTATTGCTATTCTTTGTTGCTCACCTCCAGACAGTTGGTTTGGAAAATGTTTTGACCTATTAAAAATTTTTACATTTTTTAAAATTTGTTCGGCCTTTTTAAAAATCTCTTTAGTGTTTTCACCTTTGATTATTAAAGGCATCATCACGTTTTCAATTGCTGTAAAATCAGTTAGTAAATTGTTATCTTGAAATATAATTGAAACACTACTTCTTCTTAACTCATCTTTCTGATAATTTGACAAGTGTTGAGTCTCTTGCTTATTTAAAATAATCTCACCTTTTGTAGGATCATCAAGTAGTGCTAATAGATGAAGTAGAGATGATTTACCTGAACCCGAAGGACCTACTAAAGCCACCAGTTCTCCTTCTTTGATCTTAATATTAAAATTTTCAAATAATGTAATTTTACCATCTGCATGATTAAAGCTTTTTTTTAAATTATTTGTTTCTAGTATAATTTTATTCATATCTTAAAGCTCTGAATGTACTCATCTTAGAAATTTTCATTGCCGGCAAATATGAGGCAATAGCTGAAATTATTATTGATATTAAAAAAATAATAAAAATGGAATTTAAATTAATTTCACTAGGTAATTTATCTAAAAAATAAATATCGGAAGGGAATATTTCTAAATTAAAAAAAGAGGAGAGAAAAATTCGTAATTTTTCAATATTAATTGAAAATAGAATCCCTAAAATTACTCCACTAATTGTAGCAAAAAATCCGATTGTCAAACCAGTAAGAAAAAAAGTTTTTTTTATAGATTTATTACTTAAACCTAATGTTTTTAAAATAGCTATTTCTTTAGTTTTGTTTTTAATAAGTATTGTTAAACCGGAAATTATATTAAAAGCAGCTACGACCACTATAAGAGAGAGGATAATAAACATTACGTTTCTCTCCACTTTAAGTGCGCTAAAAAGAGACTTATTTAAATCTGACCACGTGTAAATGAAAAAATTTTGATTTATTTTCTCAAATTTTTTTTTATAATAATCTGCTTTAATAGGATCATCTAAGTATATCTCAACATTTTGGTCTTTTTCAGTTTTATCAAATATTGACAGCGCATCCTGTATATTTAAAAAAACTATATTTTTATCAAACTCTAAAAAACCAGTATTAAATATTCCACCAACTTTGAAGTTTTCTTGTTTTGGTAAACTCCCTAAAGGAGTAGATACAAATGCTGATGACATTAAATTTAATGTATCTCCCATCTGAAGATCTAAATCAAAAGCAAGTTCTGATCCAATAAATACATGATTTGACTTAAAATTTTCAAGTTTTCCCTTAGAAGTATATTCTTTAAAAAATTTAATTATATTTTTTTCATTTTTGTCAACGCCTTTTAAAATCACTCCTTTAGCATTATTGTTGCTAATTGTTATGCCTTCACCTGTATAAGATTTACTTAATCTAATTTCTTTAAAATTCTTTTTTATATTTACAATAAACTCTTCATCTATTTCAAAACTATTTGGTTGAATAACAACATGAGGATTAAGTCCTAAGATTTTATTAGTAAGATCTGTTTTGAAACCATTCATCACTGACATCACAATAATTAAAATTGCTACGCCAAGCATTATCCCTAAAAAGGAGAATATCGAAATGATTTTTAAAAAACCTTCCTTTTTTTTAGGTCTTAAATTTCTTAATGAAATAAGTCTCTCTGCTTTTGTAAACAATGTTTTAGCTTTTTAATTTTAATTGGATTTTATCAAGATTTAATATTTCGCTTTGAGAGTTTAATTCTTTAAATTCAAAATTATCTCCATCAGATTTTGAACCTATAATTATTTGATAAGGAACCCCAATTAAATCGTGTTTTTTAAATTTATTTGACATATTTTCATCAACATCGTCTAACAATACGTCAATATTTTGTTTTTTAAGTTTTTTATAAACTTTTTCAGCTTTTTCTAAGTTTTCCTTATTATTTTTAGAAATGCTTGGGATAATTACAACATCAAATGGCGATATTGATTTAGGCCATTTCATTATATCTTTGGTGTAATTTGCTTCAATAATTGCACCAACCAATCTTGAAACACCTATTCCATATGAACCCATTTTTACTGACGTTTTTTTTCCATCTTTATCATCAATTAAACAATTCATAGGTTTAGAATACTTATCACTAAAATAAAAAATATGACCTACTTCAATTCCTTTGGTAATCATTTGATTTTCTTTTTTAACGTGATTATCAAAATCTGTTTTTTTATATTTTTCATCAGTGACTGCATATATTTTGCTTATATCTTCTCTCATTTTACTTAAAGAGCCATCATTAAGTTCATACTGGTTAAGATCGATATCAATAATATTTTTATCGGCGTAAATCTTACTTTCTCCAGTCTCTGCAATTATTACAAATTCATGTGAAAGATCTCCCCCAATAGGGCCTGTATCAGCAGCCATTGGTATAGCTTTTAAACCTAGTCTGTTAAATGTTTTTAAATAAGAAAAAAACATTTTATTGTAAGATTTATTTGCCTCTTCATCTGAAAGATCAAAAGAGTATGCATCTTTCATATAAAATTCTTTACATCTCATAACTCCAAACCTTGGTCTGATTTCGTCTCTAAATTTCCACTGTATGTGATAAAGAAGTTGAGGTAGAGACTTATAAGATTTAACACTTGCTCGGAATACATCTGTAATTAGTTCCTCATTAGTTGGTCCATAAAGCATTTCCCTACCTTGACGATCTTTAATTCTTAACATCTCTTCACCATAATCGTCATATCTTCCGCTTTCTTTCCATATTTCAGATGATTGTATTGTTGGCATCAACATTTCTTGAGCTCCAATTGCATTTTGTTCCTCTCTGACAATTTGCTCAATTTTTTTCATAACTTTAAAACCAAGTGGAAGCCAAGAATAAATACCCGCTGAAGATTGTTTTATCATACCTGTTCTAAGCATTAATTGATGTGATTTAATTTTTGCTTCTGCTGGAAGATCTTTCGAGATAGGTATAAAAAGTTTTGAAAGAAACATTTATTGTAAAAATTCTCTTAAATTTAATAGTTCTGCTTTAGCAAGATAATATATTACTGAAAATATTACAGTAGTAATTAAAGTAGTAATAAAAAATTTTTTTGCAATATTTGGATTTTTTGGAGCTCCGGGATCCATTCCCTCAATTTTTTCCTTAAAAACTTCCTTATTTGATTGAATTCCGATTGGCAGTACTGAAAAAAAAATTATCCACCAAATCATTACGTAAACGATTATAGAGCCTGTTATACCCATTAAATCCTAGCAATATTGATATTAGTAAACGGTTTTTTACCTGTTTTTTCTCTTACTATTCTTCTACAATTTTGTTTAAGAGTTTCAATCAAATTTTGTTGCTGTTTTTTATTATCCATTGAGAAAGTCCTGCATATATTCATTATTTCATCTTCCATATCAAATAAAAAAGTATTTTCCTCATTCTTTTCAGGTATGCCTTTGTAAGAAATGACTGGTTTTTTAATATTTCCATTATTTGTAACAATTAAAGTAATCTCAAGATATCCATTCAAAGATAAATTTTTTCTATCTTTTATAGATTTCGAGTCAGTTTCAACATTTACATTTCCATCAAGATAAATCTTACCAGATGGCGCCTTATCAATTATTTCTGGTTTGTTTCCTGGTAAAATTTTTATAATGTCTCCGTTTTCAATTAACAATGTTTTTGGAACTTGCATTTCTTTAGCAAAAGAGACGTGTTCTGCCATATGTCTATGCTCTCCATGAACAGGTATTACACATTGAGGTTTAACCCAATTATACATATCTTTCAAATCATCTCTATTAGGGTGTCCAGAAACATGAACAAAAGCATTTTCTTCACTAATCATTTCCATCTTATTTTTTACTATCAAATTTTGTAAGTGATATAATTTTTTTTCATTGCCTGGAATAATTTTTGAGGAAAAAATAACACAATCTCCACTTTCCAAGAATACTTCCGGATGAACACCATTGATTATTCTATTCATAGCTCCCATTGGTTCTCCTTGACTCCCAGTGGCTAAATATAAGATTTTATTTTTTGAAACTTTTTTTGCGTCTTTTGGCTCTAAAGGTTCAACAAGACCTTTTAGATAGCCACATTTTCTAGCAGCCTTATAAATTCTCTGCATTGATCTACCTACCAGACAAATATTTCTTCCAGTTTTTTTTGCACAGTAAAAAATAGACTCCATTCTAGCCACGTTTGAAGCAAATGATGTTACTAAAATCCTGTTAGTTTTAATTTCCATTATTCTTAAAAGATTATCTCTAACTTCAGATTCTGATCCTGCCCTACCTGGGCTAAATATATTTGTCGAATCGCATATCATTGCTGACACACCTCTATTACCAATAGATTTTAGTTTCTGTTCATCAATCTGACTTCCAATTAGTGGGTTTGGATCAATTTTCCAATCACCCGTATGCAAAACTGTTCCAAGTGGTGTTTTAATGCTTAGACCATTCGGCTCTAATATAGAGTGAGTTAGTGTAACAAAATCAATCTCGAAATTTCCAAGTTTTATTTTACTGTTAAGTGCAACAATTTCCAGATAAGACGAAATTTCAATTTTCTTCTCCTTAAATTTTTCAAGAATAAGTGCAGCAGTAAATGGTGTTGCATATATTTTACATTTTAAGTAAGGCCATATATGTGCGACTGCCCCAATGTGATCTTCGTGAGCATGTGTAAGAACAATTCCTAATAAATCATCTTTTTTATCTATTATAAAACCCGCATCAGGCATGATTAGATCAACTCCAGGAACTGAATCGTCAGCGAATGAGACACCCATATCTACAATAATCCATTTTTGATTATCTTCTTTTCCATAGGCATACAAATTCATATTCGCGCCTATCTCACCTGATCCCCCTAAAGGACAAAAAAGTAATTCCTCTTTGCTCATAATAATTCTTTATAAACTTTTGAAACTCCTTTGATCGTGATATTTTGATCCACAATAACATTTCTCTTAATAACTTTTTTAAATAAATTAGCGTACCCACCCGTAAGTATAATTTTATAATTCATTTTCCAATTATGTGTAATCTTATTAATTATATTATTTATTAATCCATCATAACCCCAAATAAATCCTGCGTTTAGAGCATCTTTAGTATTTTTACCATAGCTCTTTTGTTTATTTTTCAAACTAAAAATAGGAAGCAAAGCAGTAGATTGACTTAAATTTTTAATAGATAGTTTCACACCTGGAGCGATAACACCACCTTCGTAAGCTCCATTTCTTATAATATCAAATGTAGTAGCTGTCCCAAAATCTATAATTAGACAATTTTTAAATCTTTTTGCTTCTACAGAATTAACAATTCTATCAGAGCCTAATTGTTTGATATTTCTTATATTTATTTTAATTATCTTTTTCAAATTTAGATTTTTAATTTCAAAAATCTTATAATTAGCTTTCTTTAAAACTTTTTTTATTTTTTTTAAAGCTAGTGGTACCACGCATGAAAAAAGCACTTCTCTTTTAATATTTTTTTTTGAAAGTTTTTTGAAAATATTGTTAATATAGCCTTTCAAATAAATTTTTTTTGTATCAAAAATTACCGACTTTAATATTTTTGATTTATCATTTAAAATACAAATTCTTGTTGATGTATTTCCAATATCTCCGATGATATAATTCATTTGTATTATTTATACTTCCTTTTAAGATCCACGAATGAAAATTTATTTTTTTCTTTAAGGAGTTTCTCGTAAGCAATTAATATATCTTTCATAATTTTTTGGTTATTAACCTTTTTTTTTAATATATTTTTTAAGCAAGTTGATTTAAAGCTTTTGTTTTCTGGAGCTACATTAGTATTTAGACCTATACCTACAATTAAATAATCGAAGTCGTTAAATTTAATTAACTCCTGCAAAATCCCACAAAATTTCTTTTTATTAAATAGGATGTCATTCGGCCATTTAATTCTTATTTTTTTTGAAATATTTTTTGAGATGACTTTTTTAAGTAAAAACGCATTCAGTATAGCGAATTGTTTAAAATTAATTTTTTTTTGGTCGAGCTTAAAAAATAAAGAAATAAAAAGATTGCCTTTTTCAGAAATCCACTTTTTTCCAACTCTTCCTCTCCCATTAGTTTGTTGTTCAGAGGTAACTAGCATTGGGCAAGAATTATTTTTTTTTATAAGCTTTAAAGCGATGTCATTCGTACTTTTTACTTTTTTATATTTTTTTAACTTAATCTTCATCAACTTATGAATAAAGAATTAACTAAATTATTTAAAATGGATGGATATAAAAAAAATGTTATTAAGATTGTGCAGCTAGCAAAAATAGAAATTTGAGCGGTTCTATTTTTTGTTTGTTCAAAAGCAATAATACTGTCATCAAAATAAATAGTTTTTATAATTTTAAGGTAGTAAAAGGCTGACATTACAGTTGTAAGCAAACCTATAATTGCTAGTGTGTACATTTCTCTCTCTAATACCGCAACAAAAACATAAAATTTAGCAAAAAATCCTCCAAGCGGTGGAACTCCCGCTAAAGAAAATAAAATTATTAAAAATGAAATTGCTAGAAGAGGATGTTTTTTTGAAATGCCAGATAAATCAGAAATATTTTCTCTATATTCACCATCTTTTTTCAATAAATACAAACAAGAGAAAGCTCCAATATTCATGATTACGTAAATTGAAATATAAACTATTGCACTTTCGTAACCTGATACTGCTCCAGTGGCAACTCCAGCTAGTGCATAACCAATATGCCCTATAGAGCTATATGCGAGAAGTCTTTTAAAATTTTTTTGTACCATAGCTGCAACAGCGCCTAAAATCATCGAAGCAATTGAAATAAATATTATAATTGTTTGCCATTCCAATAAAATATTTGAAAATGGTATAAACATAAATTTTATTAATAATGCTAAACCAGCTACTTTTGGTACAACGGCAAAGTAGCTTGTTATAGATGTTGGCGCCCCTTCGTAAACATCTGGGGTCCACATGTGAAAGGGCACTGCAGATACCTTGAAAGCAAGTCCTACTAATATAAATACCATTGCAAATACTGCACCTGTATTTTCTTTATTAAGTTGACTTGCAATTAAATCGAAATTTGTAGAGCCGGTAAATCCGTATAATAACGAACATCCGTATAATAATAAACCTGAGGATAACGCACTTAATACAAAATACTTTATTCCTGACTCTGTTGATCTCAAATTATCTCTATCTATTGATGCAAGAATATAAAGTGATAAAGATTGTAATTCTAAACCTAAGTAAAAAAGTATTAAATCATTGGAACTTACCATAAAAAACATCCCTAAAATTGATAACAAAATTATTATAGGGTATTCAAACTTATCTAGTTTATTTTCAACAATGAAATTTTTAGATGAGTTAAGAACAAATAATGACGATAAAAGTATCAGAACTTTAAAGTAATTAGAAAAAGCATCCCTAGTAAAACTTTCTAAAAATATCTTTTCTTCGCTATTTGGACTAGAGATTATAATTGCTATAGTAACAATTATTATTAATGAGGAAAGATTAAAAATTATATTAAAACTTTTTTTTAAAAAGACGCCAATCATTAAGATAGAAAAAGTTGACAAAGATAAGAAGATTTCAGGAATCAATATATTTAAATTAGTAATCATCTTTAATTTGAAATTAGCGCTATTTGATAATTATCGATTAAGCTATTAACTGATACACTAAAAGTTTCCATTAACGGAAGTGGGTAAAAACCAAAAAATATCACAAAGAAAGCTAATGTCGCTAACATTATAATTTCAGATTTGTTAACATCGCTTAAATTTTTAATTTCTACATTATTTATAGTTCCAAAAATCACTCTTTTTGTAAGCCATAACATATATGCTGCACCAAGAACTACTCCAAACGTTGCTAGCATTGCAGCCAAGTAACTTTTTTGAAAAGCCCCTGTTAATACAAGAAATTCGCCCAAAAATCCCGAAGTTCCAGGTAGTCCAAGAGCAGCCAAAGCAAATACTATAAATAAAAAAGAGTATTTAGGTAAATAACTAACTAAACCTCCATATGAACTTATCATTCTCGAATGAAGCCTGTCATAGACAACCCCTACACACAAAAATAGTGCTGCAGAAATAAGACCGTGACTTATCATTTGATATATACTTCCTTCTATACCTTGTTTTGTAAGTGTAAAAATACCTAAAGTCACATAGCCCATATGAGCAACTGATGAATAGGCGATTAATTTTTTCATATCGTCCTGCATTAATGCAACTAATGATGTATAAATTATTGCAATTATACTTAAGGAATAAATAAGTGGTGTAAAATATTCTGACGCGATAGGAAACATAGGAATTGAAAATCTCAGAAATCCATATCCAGCCATTTTTAATAGTATCGCTGCCAGTATAACAGATCCAGCAGTTGGCGCCTCTACATGTGCGTCCGGAAGCCAAGTATGAACTGGCCACATTGGCATTTTTACAGCAAAAGAACTTAAAAATGCTAACCAAAGTATATTTTGATAATCTTTTGGAATTTTAATTTTATAAATCTCGGTTATATCAGTTGTACCAGTTAACCAATAAATAACTATTATAGCTACTAGCATTAAAACTGATCCAAGTAGAGTAAATAAAAAGAACTTAAATGCAGAATAAACTCTTCTTGGACCTCCCCATACCCCAATTATCAAAAACATTGGAATTAAACCTGCCTCAAAAAATAAATAAAATATAACGAGATCAAGTGAACAAAACACACCAATCATAAAAGTTTCTAAAATTAATATTGCGATAAGAAACTCTTTAACTCTAGTCTTAATACTATTTATACATGAAATTATGCATATAGGTGTGATGAAGGTAGTTAAAACTATAAATAAAATTGAAATTCCATCTACCCCTAATTTAAATTTAATATAATTGTTTATCCAGGATTTTTCTTCAACAAATTGAAATTCGGCACTATTATTATCTAAAGAATACCATAAAAACAAAGAAAGTAGGAAAGTAGCAATACTACTAAATAAAGATATATAAATAGAATTATTATTTTTTTTATCTCTTGATAAAAATATAAAGAGTGAACTTAAAAGTGGTAAAAAAATTAAAGTAGAAAGAATAGGAAAATTCATTTTATTTTAAAATTAAATAAGTTAATAAAATTGATAAACCCAATAACATTACGAAAGCGTAATCATAAATAAATCCAGTTTGTAAACGACCAGTTTTATTTGATATCATTTTTACTAATTTAGAGATGCCATTTGGACCGAACTTGTCTATGACTCCTATATCGCCATTTTTCCAGAAAAAAGAGCCAATTTTTTTTGATGGTTCTACAAAAAGTTTTTCATATAATTCGTCTATATACCATTTATTCAATAAAAAATTATATAAAGGACTATTAGTTTTTTTAAAATCATCAAGAATTTTTGGATTTAAAATGTATAAGTAATAAGAAATTGGTATTGCTATTGAAACTAAAACTGGAGTAATTAATAAAAACCAAATTGGAATCGCTTCGTGTTTTATTTCATTTAAGAAAAAAATTGACGCCTGCCAGAAATCCACACTGTGATGACCTATAAAAGTGTTTTTGAAAAAATAACCTGAGAATACTGCACCTAGGCCTAAAAAAAATAGTGGAATTAACATAGTCAATGGTGACTCATGAGTATCATTTAATGAAATCTTTGTATTATTGTATGAGCCATGAAATGTTTTAAAGAATAATCTCCATGAATATATTGAAGTTAAAAAAGCTGTAAAGATGCCTATTGTTGCTGCATAATTTCCAATATGAGAATTTTTTAAATAAGCAAATTCAATAATCGCGTCTTTTGAAAAAAAACCTGAAAGTAAAGGGAAACCTGTTAATGCAAGCGTTCCTATTAACATGTAAAAGTAGGTAAAAGGTAGTCTCTTTCTCACCCCGCCCATTCTTCTGATATCTTGCTCATCCTTAAAAGCATGTATTACAGATCCAGCCCCTAAAAATAGAAGCGCTTTGAAAAAAGCGTGTGTAAATAAATGAAACATAGCAACATGATATGCGCCAACACCAGCAGCAAAAAACATGTAGCCTAATTGACTGCAAGTTGAATAGGCAACTATTTTTTTTATATCATTTTGAACTAGCGCAACTGATGCAGCAAAAATTGCAGTTATCATTCCAACTATCGTAACTAAATTTAGTGCGACTTGAGAATATTCAAACATGGGTGAACACCTAACGACTAGAAAGACGCCAGCAGTTACCATGGTAGCTGCATGAATTAAAGCTGATACTGGTGTTGGACCCTCCATAGCATCAGGTAGCCAAGTATGAAGTAAAAATTGTGCAGATTTTCCCATTGCACCAATAAAAAGAAATACACAAATTAGAGTAATTAAATTTAATTCAAATCCAAAAAAAATTAGTTTTTTTTCAGCATACTGTTCTGTAATATTAAATACTTCGTCGAAGTTAATAGTACCGAAAAAGAAAAAAATTAAAAAAATTGCAATAGCTAATCCAAAATCACCAATTCTGTTTACTATAAATGCTTTTATTGCAGCGTCATTAGCTGTTTCTTTTTTATACCAAAAACCTATCAACAAATAAGAACACAAACCAACTCCTTCCCATCCAAAAAAGAGCTGTAAAAAATTATCCGAAACAACTAAGGCTAACATTGAAAAAGTGAACAATGATAAATAGGACATAAATCTTGGCTTATGCGGATCGTGGCTCATATATCCGATAGAATAAATATGCACTAGAGCTGATATGAAAGTTACTACAACTAACATAACTGAGCTTAATGGATCAATATTTATTGACCAATTAGCAGTAAAATCACCAGAACTTATCCATTCGAAAATTTTATAATTCCCGTAAATGTCATTATGGAAACCGTTCCAGAAAACTATAAGTGATAAAACTGCTGAAATGCTAACGAGGAAACTTGTAATTATTTCTGAGAAATATTTTGTTGCTGATTTGCCTAAATATCCAATTATCGAACCCAGTAATGGTAAAAATAAAATTGCGTACTCCATTTAACCCTTCATTCCATGTATATCTTCCACTCTAATAGAGCCTCTATTTCTGTAATAAACAACAATAATAGCTAATCCGATTGCAGCTTCAGCAGCGGCAACAGTTAAGATTAACATTGTAAAAATTTGACCTACAATATCTCCAGAAAAAATCGAGAATGAAATTAAATTTATGTTCACAGCTAGTAAAATTAGTTCTATTGACATTAAAATTACGATTACATTTTTTCTGTTTAAAAAAATTCCAATTACACCTAGAAAAAAAATTATTGCTCCTAATGATAAGTAGTGGCCTAAACCAATTTCAATCATCTAATTTTACTCCTTCATTAGATTTTACATCTTTTAGCTCAACGGCAGTTGATGGATTTCTTGAAATTTGTGTAAAATAACTCTGTTTTTTAACTCCTACTCGTTCTCTAAATGTTAAAAGTATAGCACCGATCATCGCTAAAAGAAGCACTACTCCTGCTAATTGAAAATATAAAATATAATCAGTATACATAACCAAACCTAATTGGTGAGTGTTAGAAATATTTGAAAGCACTAATGTACTGCTAGACATCACATCCTCTTTGTATTTCCAACCTCCTACGACAACCAGTAATTCAAGAAGAATTAATACACTTACTATTAAACCGGTTGGGATATGAGTTGATTTTTTTCCTATAAACCACGATTGTTTTTGTTCAGCTACGTTAAGCATCATGACAACAAATAAAAACAAAACTGCTACCGCGCCTACATAAACAATTAATAATATCATTCCTAAAAACTCAGCACCAACCATGATGAACAAACATCCAACTGAGATAAAATCTAATATCAAAAAGAAAACTGAATTAATTGTACTTCTTGACGTTATTACCATTAAGGAAGAAAAAATTGCAATTATTGAGAAAAAATAAAAGAAAATTGAGTGAACTATCATCTATCTGTATGGCTTATCAAGCTTAATATTCTTAGCTAACACTGACTCCCATCTATCTCCATTATCTAAAAGTTTTTCTTTATTGTAGTAAAGTTCTTCTCTAGTTTCAGTAGCAAATTCAAAATTCGGTCCTTGCACTATTGCATCAACTGGACAGGACTCTTGGCACAAGCCACAATAAATACATTTAAGCATATCAATATCATATCGAGTTGTTTTTCTACTACCGTCTGATCTCTCAGTCGACTCAATGGTTATAGCTTGGGCGGGACACACTGCTTCACATAATTTACATGCAATGCACCTTTCTTCACCATTTGGATATCTTCTAAGTGCATGTTCACCTCTCATACGAGGGCTAATTGATCCTTTTTCAAAAGGGTAATTTATAGTTTTCGATTTTCTGAATAACTCCTTAATTGCCATGTATAATCCAGATATAAACTCAACGAGGAATATAATTTTTAAAAGTCTGACAATGTTCATTAAAAATTTACCTTTGGTAATTTTTCAAAATAAAATAAGAAACTTGCTGTAAATACTAGATAAATTAATGAAAATGGAAGAAATATTTTCCAACCAAGTCTCATTAATTGATCATATCTATACCTTGGAACAATAGCTTTAATCAAAGCAAATAGTAAAAATAAAAATAATATTTTTGATATCATCCAGATTGGAGCAGGAATTATATTAAGTGGATAAACATCCATTATAGGTAACCAACCTCCTAAAAATAGTATCGATCCCAATGCACACATTAAAAGAATATTTGCATACTCTCCGAGCCAGAACATAGCATACATCATGCCTGAGTATTCGGTCTGATAACCTGCAACTAACTCTGCTTCTGCTTCAGGTAAGTCAAATGGTGGCCTGTTTGTTTCTGCAAGTGCAGAGATAAAAAATATTACAAACATTGGAAAAAGCGGAATTACATACCATAAGTTTTTTTGCGCAATTACAATATCGTTTAAGTTGAGTGAGCCAACACATAGAAGGACATTAATTATTATTATCCCGATTGAAACTTCATATGATACCATTTGTGCTGCAGATCTAATAGCACCTAAGAAAGGATATTTTGAATTTGAGGCCCATCCCCCCATAATTATTCCATAAACACCGAGAGAAGAAACTGCGAATAAATATAAAATACCAACATTTATGTCAGATAAAACTAATTCTTCACTCATCGGAATGACTGCCCATGCAACTAAAGCTAAAGTCATTGTCACAATCGGTGCAAGAATAAAAACTACCTTATTTGCACTTGCAGGAATAATTATTTCTTTGAAAATATATTTTAAAGCATCAGCTAAAGTTTGAAAAAGTCCAAAAGGACCAACGACATTTGGGCCTCTTCTTTTTTGAACTAAACCCCAAACTCTTCTATCTAACCATACAATCATGGCTACTGAAACTAATATTGGAACTAACAGAAAAACAATTTTATAAACTTCTTGTCCTAAAATTTGTAAATACTCAATCATGTACTTATGTTCCTGTTTTTCTTAATTTTTGTTTAATTTGACGACATTCGCTCATTGTCTTAGAAGCTCTAGAAATTGAGTTAGTATAAAAATAATCTAGATTTTTTATATTAACTGATTCACTGATAAATTCTGAGGAAGTATTTACTACTTGTGCCTCCTCAAAATTAGGTAATTCATTTAATTTTGTAAAATTTGGGATTAAATTTAAAACTTCTTTTCTAAGTGAGTCAAATTTTGATAAATCATTAAACTTGCCAAGTTTTTTTAAGATTAAATTAAATATTTTCCAATCTTCTAGCGCTTCTCCTATTGGATAAGATGCCTTTTTACTTTCCTGAACTCTTCCCTCCAAGTTTTCAAAAAGTCCATTTTGCTCTGTAAATGCTGCGCTTGGAAGCACTAAGTCCGCGATTTCAGCGCCCCTATCCCCATGACTTCCTTGGTAAACAATAAATTCATTGTTTTTTTTTATATCTAAATTGTCCGATCCTAAAAGATATAATAGTTTAAATTGATTTTTATTTAATTTTTCAAAGAAAGAATTTTTTTCTTCATCCTCTTTTGATAAAACTTTGAGATCTATCAAACCAACTGTTGATGCATTTTGAGCTAAAAAATTAAATGCATTCCATTCTTTACTGATAAAGTTATTTTTTTTTAGAAAATTTTTAACCTCTTCGACTATATATTGGCCGCTCTCTAGCTCTAGAGCAGACTCTCCTATAATTACAATTGGTTTATTTGAAGAAGAAAGTTTTTTTGAAAATTCGTGTTCATTATCTATAATTTTTTTCAAATCATCTGTTGTATTTCCAATAACGGTATAATCATACGTGAGTTCGCCAGGGTCACCAATTGAGAAAATTGGAATTCGTTTTTTTACAAATGTTTTTCTTATTCTTGCATTCAACATAGTGGCTTCATGTCTTGGATTACTTCCGATCAATAAAATAAGATCTGATTCTTCTATTCCTTTAATTGATGAATTGAATATGTAGTTTATTTTTTCTGATGAATTGATATAAAATTTTTTTTCTCTGAATTCTAAATTTTTACTCTTTAAAGTTGCAAAAAGTTTTTTAAAACTTAAAGCATTTTCCATGTTAACCATATCACCAATATGTCCACCAATTTCATTGGGATTAATTGATTGAATTTTATCCGTTAAAAGAGTTATAGCCTCGTCCCAATTTGATTTCTGAAGCTTGTTATTTTTTTTTATATACGGAACATCAAGCCTCTGTTTTAGCAAACCATCGCAAGAGTATCTTGTTTTATCAGAAATCCACTCTTCATTAATGTCATTATTAAGCCTAGGTAATATTCGTTTTACTTCCCAATTGTAAGTATCTATTCTAATATTAGATCCCACCGCATCCATAACATCTATGCTCTCAGTTTTTTTGAGTTCCCAAGGTCTTGCCTCAAAAGCATATGGTTTTGAAGTAAGGGCTCCTACCGGGCATAAATCTATAACGTTAGCTGAAAGCTCAGACTCCATCGCTTTTTCTAAATAAGTTGTAATTTCCATATTCTCTCCCCGACCAATAGCTCCAATTTCAGGGACACCTGCGACTTCCGTTGCAAATCTAACGCACCTTGTGCAATGAATGCACCTAGTCATTTGGGTTTTTATTAGAGGACCCATATATTTTTCTTTAACTTGTCTTTTATTTTCAATAAATCTTGACTTATCTACTCCGTAGTACATTGATTGATCTTGCAAATCACACTCTCCTCCTTGATCGCATACTGGGCAATCAAGAGGGTGGTTAGCGAGTAAAAATTCCATCACACCCTTTCTAGCTTTTTCAACAAGATGTGTATTCGTTTTTATATTCATACCCTCGGCTGCTGGCATCGCGCATGATGCAATAGGTTTTGGTGATTTTTCAAGTTCTACAAGACACATTCTACAATTTCCCGCAATTGAAAGTTTTTCGTGGTAACAAAATCTTGGTATCTCCACATCAGCTAGCTCGCATGCTTGTAGAACCGTCATTCCCTTTTCAAATTCTATTTCTTTTCCATTAATAATTATTTTAGGCATTCTTATTTTCCAATAAATGTTGATCTACTAAATAGGGGTTATTCGTTCTTTTTTTAATTAAAGGTTCATCTCTACAACGACTATCGATCTCTTTTCTGAAATGCCTCAGCAACCCTTGCACAGGCCAAGCTGATCCCTCCCCAAATGCACAAATTGTATGGCCCTCTATTTGTTTTGTTACATCAGACAATAGGTCTATATCACTAAATGTAGCTTTTCTTTTAACAACTCTATCAAGAATTCTCCACATCCATCCTGCGCCCTCTCTACATGGAGTGCATTGACCACAACTTTCATGTTTATAAAACCTTGCTATTCTTGCCATGCAAGCAATGATGTCTTGATCTTTATTGATGACGACTATTCCAGCTGTTCCTAAACCACTTTTATTCTCAATTAAAGAATCGAAGTCCATTGTAATTGTATCGCATATTTTTTTTGGGAGTAAAGGCATTGATGAGCCTCCAGGAATTACAGCTTGAAGGTTTTCCCAACCCCCAACTACCCCTCCTGCATGTTTATCGATTAATTCTTTTAAAGGAATTCCCATTTCCTCTTCAACATTACAAGGTGAATTTACATTTCCAGATATACAAAATATTTTAGTTCCTGTATTTTTTGGTTTTCCAATTGATGCGAACCATTTACCGCCTCTTCTTAAAATTGTTGGAACAACAGCTATTGTTTCAACATTATTTACAATAGTTGGGCAACCGTATAACCCTACTAAAGCTGGGAAAGGAGGTTTTAACCTTGGTTGTCCTTTATTTCCCTCAATACTTTCTAATAAAGCAGTTTCTTCTCCACAAATATAAGCTCCAGCTCCGTAATGAATATGAATATCAAAGTCCCAACCTGAACCGCAGGCATTTTTTCCTAAAAAATTTTTTTCATAAGCTTGATCAATAGCCTCTTGAAGTCTTCTTCCTTCATTAAAGTATTCGCCTCTTATGTATATATAGCAAATATGGGCATTTACGGCATAACCCGCAATTAAACATCCTTCAATTAATTTTTGAGGTTCAAATCTTAATATATCCCTATCTTTACATGTCCCAGGCTCAGACTCATCCGCGTTAATTACTAAATAATGTGGTCTTGAACCAACTTCTTTCGGTGCAAAAGACCATTTAAGTCCTGTAGAAAAACCTGCGCCTCCTCTACCTCTCAACTCAGAAGTTTTAACTTCATTAATAATCCATTCTCTGCCTTTAGAGATGATATTTTTAGTATCCTTCCAGTCATCTCTTTTTATTGCATGATCTATTTCCCATCCAAGTTGATTATACAGGTTTTTAAATATCTTATTTTCTGCTTTAAGCATGTTTTTCTCCATTAACTATTTGTTTTTTTTCTGGGGCAGTATTTTTACGTCCCCTGAAAGACCCAGGTTTTAAGGGTTTGTCATTTATGAGTGATTCTAAAATTTCCTTTGTGCTTTTTTCATCTAGGTCTTCGTAATAATTATCATTAATTTGTATCATTGGAGCATTTACACATGCACCTAGACATTCTACTTCCATCCACGAGCAGCTTCCTTCTTTAGATAATTCATTTTCATTTGGTGAAATCTTTTCTTTGCAAAGTCTTACAATTTTATCTGCTCCACGTATCAAGCAAGGGGTTGTAGTACAAACCTGCACAAAATGTTTCCCAACTGGTGCTAAGTTGTACATTGTATAAAAAGTTGCAACTTCGTAAACGGAAATGTAAGGCATTGATAAAAAATTGGCGATATATTTCATTGCTGCCAGTGGTATCCAATTACTATTTTGTTTTTGTGCTAAATATAGAAAAGGCATCACTGCACTTTTTTTATTCTCTTTAGGATATCTTTTTAAAATTTCCTCAGCTTTTTTAAAATTTTCGCTTGAAAATTTAAATTCTTTGGGTTGATCGTCATGAATTTTTTTTAAGGTCATCTGTCTACTTCTCCAAATACAATATCTAAAGAACCTAAAACTGCAGGGACATCTGCTAACATATGGCCGCGAATTAAATAATCCATTGCTTGAAGATGTGAAAATCCTGGAGCTCTAATTTTACATCTGTATGGCTTGTTAGTCCCGTCAGATATTAGATAAACTCCAAATTCACCTTTTGGAGCTTCGACTGCAGTATAAACATCACCCTTAGGAACTCTATAACCTTCAGTAAAAAGTTTGAAGTGATGGATTAAAGCTTCCATGGATTGTTTTAGATCATCTCTATTTGGAGGGGAAATTTTTCCATCAATAGATTTTACAGGTCCCTTTGGTAATTTTTCGATACATTGTAGTATAATTTTTACACTTTCTCTCATTTCCTCTATTCTACAAAGATAGCGATCGTAACAGTCACCGTTTTTTCCTACCGGAATTTTAAAATCTAAGTCTTTGTATATTTCGTAAGGTTGAGACCTTCTCAAGTCCCAAGGAACACCAGATCCTCTTAACATTACACCAGAAAAACTATGATCTAATGCCTCTTGCTTAGTAACAATTCCAATTTCAACATTTCTTTGTTTAAAAATTCTGTTATCAGTTAAAAGACCCTCTAAATCGTCAATAATTTTTGGAAATGATTTACAAAATTTTTCTATATCGTCTATCAATTTTAAAGGTATATCTTGGTGAACACCACCAGTTCTAAAATAATTTGCATGCAGTCTAGATCCTGATGCTCTTTCATAAAAAGTCATGAGAGTTTCTCTTTCTTCAAAACCCCATAGAGAAGGTGTTAACGCACCAACATCTAAAGCTTGAGTTGTAACATTTAGAATATGGCTCAAAATTCTTCCAATTTCACAAAATATAACTCTTATGTATTTTGCCCTTATTGGAACTTCTATATCCAGCAACTTCTCGGCTGCCAACGCAAATGCATGTTCCTGGTTCATTGGAGCGACATAATCAAGTCTATCAAAATATGGTAAAGCTTGCGTGTATGTTTTTTGTTCAATAAGCTTCTCTGTACCTCTGTGTAATAGTCCAATATGTGGATCTGCTTTTTCAACAACTTCTCCATCTAACTCTAATATCAATCTTAGCACTCCATGCGCAGCTGGATGTTGAGGTCCAAAATTTAAATTTAACGATTTAGTTTTTTTTGTCATGTTTCTCTAAATTTTTTATTTCTTTCAGGTAGTTTGTTCCTTCCCAAGGACTCTCAAAGTCAAAATTTCTATAATTTTGTTCGAGTTTCACCGGTTCATAAATTACTTTTTTCTCCTTTTCGCTATATCGGACTTCATTGAAGCCAGTTAATGGAAAATCTTTTCTTAAAGGATGACCCTTAAATCCATAATCTGTTAAAATTCTTCTCAGATCTGGATGATTTTTAAATTTTATTCCGTACATATCGAATACTTCCCTCTCCATCCAGTTAGCTGATGGAAATATTTTTGTAATTGAATTTATAATTTGGTTTAATTGAAACTGAATAGAAACTTTAATTCTAATATTATTTTGATGAGATAAAAGTAAATAAACTAGTTGAAATCTTTTTTCAGAATCAGGATAATCTACACCAGCAATATCTATTAATTGCCTAAATTTACATTTTTCATTAGATTTTAAAAATTGAATAACTTCAATTAAATCATTTTCATTTATTTCAATTGTTAGCTCGTTATTCTTTATAAACGAGTTTTGAATTTTAGTGGCAAGTTCTGAATTAATCAGTTTCTCTTTATCTATTAAAGACTTCATATAAATCTACCTTTGTATGTTTCCCTCTCTTCTTATTTTTTTTTGTAATTGTAAAATACCGTAGAGCAGAGCTTCTGCAGATGGAGGACAGCCTGGAATATAAATATCAACTGGCACAATTTTATCGCATCCTCTTACAACTGAGTAAGAGTAGTGATAATAACCACCTCCATTAGCACAACTTCCCATTGATACAACGTACCTAGGTTCTGGCATTTGATCGTAAACTTTTCTAAGAGCTGGTGCCATTTTATTTGTCAATGTCCCAGCTACAATCATTACATCTGATTGTCTCGGTGAAGCTCTAGGGGCTGCACCAAATCTTTCCAAATCATATCTTGGCATAGATGTTTGCATCATTTCAACTGCACAACAAGCAAGTCCAAAGGTCATCCAATGTAATGAGCCTGTTCTAGCCCAATTAATTAAATTTGCAGAGGAAGTAGTAATAAAACCTTTTTCAGCAAAATCTTTCGCTAGATCTTTAAACTCATCAGGTATTTGTTTTTCTTTATTTGAAGCTAAACCAAATTTTATTCCCATTCTAAAGCTCCTTTTTTCCACTCATAAATAAAACCAATTGTTAAAATTCCTAAGAAAACCATCATAGACCAAAAACCTAAAGCACCTAAGCTTCCTAAAGATATTGCCCATGGGAAAAGAAAAGCAATTTCTAAGTCAAAAATTATAAATAAGATTGCAACTAAATAAAACCTCACGTCAAATTCCATTCTAGAGTCATCAAATGCCTCAAAACCACATTCATAGGCAGATAATTTTTCTGGGTCCGGATTAGATGGAGAGGCTAAAAAGTTAGCCACAATAAAACCAATGCTTAAAAACAAAGCAATAAATAAAAAAATTATTATTGATAAGTAATCTGTTAAAAAATTATAAATCATGTTTTTTATTAATATCTACCTTAATACCGTGGTTTAAGGATTCTTATATTAATAATAATTCTTTATAGCATTTATTACTAAAGAGTACAGGACAGAAGGAAGCATTATTGTTGATTGATAGTTGTTGATTTATAACTTTCTAGATGAAAACGATTATCAACTAGTGGCGGGAGTGACGGGACTCGAACCCGCGACCTCCTGCGTGACAGGCAGGCGCTCTAACCAAGCTGAGCTACACCCCCTTATTTAATGGTGGGCGGTAAAGGACTCGAACCTATGACCCTCTCGGTGTAAACGAGATGCTCTACCAACTGAGCTAACCGCCCTAATTAAATAAAACCGAGATATACAATAAAAACTTTATAAAGTAAAAAAGTATTTAAATTGTAGTGTAATTTATATAAATACCGGTATTATTGAATTTGTATGATTTTAAGTTGTAATTCATGCGGTAAAAAATTTGTTGTTCCAGATAATGCAATAACTGTCTCTGGAAGAATGGTTCAATGTGGCTCTTGTGGGAATAAGTGGAGACAATATCCTCTAAATGAAATTAAAAAAACTCCAGTTACTTCTAAGCCAAAAAAAACGATATCAAAATCTCAACCTGTTCAACCAACAATACAAAAACCAAAAAAAACCAAAAAAAACATTGTAAAGAAACCGAGAGAAATAAGTCTATACTCTCCAGAATATCTTGCAAAGAAACATGGTATTAAAATAAATGATACAAGACCTGTAAAGGCAACTAATAAAATTGAAAAGGAAAAAATTTCGTTCGGATTCTATAATTCATTAATTGTATTCATATTTTTAGTGATTGCATTCTCGCGTATATTATATTTTTCTCAAAATTTCATCATTTCTTATCTTCCTGCATCTGAATACTATCTGAATTATTTTTTTGAAAGTATAAGAAATATTTTTGAAATATGGAAAAGTTTAGTTACTAATCATTAGTTTTCTAAATCTTTAATATTAATAATATTTTCTGAAAGACTAGAGTTATTTTTTTTAATATCTTTATAAAAATTCCACGCTAGAACTATAAGCGTATTCTTTTTATTTTTAATTTGTAATTTATTTTTAATTGGAATTTTAACCCCTGGTATAAATTTATTATGTTTAAGCTTGTTGTCCTCAACAATAAAGTCAATTTCTTTAGAAATTCCAAAAAAGTTAAGAGCAGTAGTAGCTTTAGCAGGTGCGCCGTAACCGATAATTAAACTGTTATTATTTTTAAGTTTTTTAATATTTCTTCTCACATTTTCTCTTATTTTATAAACCTTTTCACCAAACTCTTTGTAAGTTTGAAAATTTTTTATTCCAAACTTCTCCTCTTCTTTAAGCATGAGTTTCACACTTTGCTCAATTTTTACTTTTTTATCTTTTTTAATGTATACTCTTAATGAGCCACCATGTGTGTTAACTCTTTCTGATCTAAATATTTTGCCTTCAAATCTATTAAAAAAATTTACCAGAGAAGTTAATGACCAATAATTATAATGTTCGTGATATATGTTATCAAAAGTTAAATCTTTTAATGTATTCATCAAATATTGTACTTCTATTACAATAGTTCCTTTCTTATTCAACAGCTTAAACATGCACTCAGCCATTTCTTTTAATTCATCTGAATGAGCAAAAACATTTGATGCTAAGATTAAATCTGCATTTTTTTTAATTTTTTTAATATTCTTTTTATTTAAGAAACCATTCAAAGTTTTGATTTTATTTTTATTGGCTAATTTTGCTAAATTTTTAGCTGGTTCTATGCCTAAGATTTTCTTAAATCCTTGATCTAAAAAAGGCTTAAGTGCAACTCCATCATTACTTCCAATGTCAATTATGTAAGATTTTTTTTTTAATTTAAGCTCTTTAATATACTTTTTTGATGCATCAACAAAATGATTTCTAAATATCTTTGATGTTGAAGAAGTATAAAGATAGTTTGAAAACATTTTTTTAGGATCTACAGATATTGATAGCTGACAGTTATAACATTTATCACAGTAGTTTACCTCTAATGGATATAATTCACATTTTTCATTTCTCTTTTTAAGAAGATTGTTGGCAAGTGGTTGGTAACCTAGAGATACAACTCTTTTTAAATTTGTATTTCCACATGATCTGCAATCGAATTTATAATATTTCAATAATAAGTTTTTTTCTTCTTCATCGACAAAAACATGTTTAATTGTGTGGGTAATTCCATAATTATCGTGGTCTCTTTCACCTCTTACTAAATTTAAAAACGTTGTGTCTTTTGAAAACACCATAGTGTGGGCAACATTGGGTTTAATTACTGAAAGTTGGCCAGCATTAACAACTTGTGTAATTTTTGGAGAATTAGGATTTATAATATCTTGGAAAACTTCAATAATTTGTCCTTTAGTAAACAAACATTTTTGTTCTTGCTGTGGGTGATAATGATTTGCTCTGATAGTGCCTTTTTTTGAGTCTATAAGGCCTATCAAATTTATAGGCTCAGTTAGCTCATGATTGCTTATCATGCCCCTTTTATCTATGAAAAGGTCTTCTCCATCTCTAACATACTCTAATTCTTTACTAATATTTTGTTTTGACCATTTTTGGATCATCTCTTTTATGCATTCGTCAATTCCATATAAAAATTGAAAACCAGTATTTAATAGTTTTTTGTTTGATAGTGAAAACCCAAGATTTGGGACTTCATCGTTTGTTTCTTGTAATCTAATTCTTGGGTTATGTTTTTTACAAATTTCTGCAACTTCTTTCACTGTTAAAGTGTCTTTTGTTAAGTTAAAAATCTCTGAGTTAAAATTTTCTTTTTCTTCCATAAATTTAAAACATCTAGCTACATCAATTAAAGGAACTAGGCTTTTTATTTGTCTTCCTCCAGCGAAAAGCTTTAAGGTCCCATTTTGTGATGCAATTTTTGAAAATAAATTAGGCATTATATCAATACGCATTGTGTCAGAGGAATAACCATAAACTGATCCTAATCTTAGTATAATATAATTTTTACCTGACTCCTTTAGTTGAGCTTCGTTAAATGCTTTTGAAGATGAATAAGATAAAACAGGCTGCGTTTTTTCATTCTCTTTTATATTTTTCCTTACCTCATTTACCCCCTCATAAACAACATGAGTAGAGGGAAAAATTATTTTACATTTTTTAGTAATCACATCTAAAATATTCTGTGTCCCTTTTTCACCAACAATTTTTATTTTATCATCTTTTGTAGAAGAAGATTCACTTTTTGTCCTAGGAACATCAGTTACGCCAGCAAGGTGATGCACAACATCTGCATCTTTAAAAATTTTTTCAACTAAATTTTTATCTAGTATATCTCCATGGATAAATTCAATATTCCAATTTCTTAATTGATTAACTCTTTCTGAGATAAACCTGTTATCGATTACATAAATATTATGATGCCAGCTTACACCTGAATATAGTTTACATAATTCAGTGCCTATATATCCTAAACCACCAGTAATTATGATTTTTTTCTTCATATGTTTTTTAATTAATGTTTACTTATATTATATTTTATTATAACTCAAATATCATGAACATTTATGACTGCTTTATGTATTTTGATGAGGATTTACTTCTAGATTTAAGGCTAAATGTTCTAAATAATTTTGTCAAAAAATTCGTTATTACTGAGGCCACTTACACACATAATGGAAGTAAAAAGAAACTTCAGTTTGATATTAATAAATTTAAAAAATTTGAGGATAAGATTATTTACATTGTTGTAGATCAGCATCCAGAAAATATTTTAAAATTAAGTGACAATGACTCTAAAAATAGAAGAGCAGAAAAGCTTATTTTAAACGGTATGGCTAGAGATTATTACCAAAGAGAAAATTTGAATAAAGGACTTAATGCTGCTCATGAAGACGACTTAATATTTATCAGTGATCTAGATGAAATTCCTAATTTAGAAGTAGTGGATCTTTCAAAAATACAAAATAATATCGCAATTTTTGAACAAAAAATGTTTTATTATAAATTCAATTTGCTTTATGAGAATTATAATTGGCAAGGAACCAAAGCAGTAAAAAAGAAAAATTTTATTTCACCTCAATGGCTTAGGAATGTAAAAGGAAGAAAGTATCCTTTATGGAGAATTGACACTTTTTTTTCAAAAAAAAAATACTCAAATTTATTACATATTAAAAACGGTGGCTGGCATTTTACCTGTTTGAGAACTCCAGAAGAACTAGAAAAGAAATTATTAAATTTTGCTCATCATTATGAATTTGAGGAAAGTGGGCTTAAAATTAATGACTTAAAAAAATTAATTTCTGAAAAAAGAGTAATGTACGACCATAATGTTGATATGAGAAGTTATAAATGGTCAGGAAAATCAGTTTTAAAAAAAATTGATTTAGACCAGTTACCAAAATTTATCTCGTCAAATATTGATAACTACAAAGAATGGTTAGATTAGAAATTAATTTAACTAATGCGTGCTAAGTTCTTCTTTTTTATCCTTGCCTTTTTTACTCATCTGGTCAACTTCTACCCACTCTACTCTTTTTAACGGTTTAATTAGAGCAACTTTTAATACTTCATCCACATTTTTGACTGGAATGATTTCAATGTTATTTAGTATTGTTTTTGGCACCTCAACTAAATCCTTTTTATTTTCTTCAGGTATTAATACTTTTTTAATACCAGCTCTGTGAGCTGCAAGAAGTTTTTCTTTGAGACCGCCTATTGGAAGAACCAAACCTCTTAAGGTAATTTCGCCTGTCATCGCAACATTTTTATTTACCGGAATTTCTGTAATTGCAGAAATTATAGAAGTA
The DNA here is from genome assembly GCA_902590505.1 of uncultured Pelagibacteraceae bacterium. GTDB lineage: Bacteria > Pseudomonadota > Alphaproteobacteria > Pelagibacterales > Pelagibacteraceae > Pelagilacustribacter. Next base: position 175,574 of record CACIWZ010000001.1, on the reverse strand, counting down.
ACCATTCCAACACCAGCAGATGGTCCGTCTTTTGGAGTTGCTCCCTCTGGAACGTGAATATGGAAATCTTTTTTGTCAAAGATTGGTGGAATTATTCCAAAATCTAAACTTTTTGATCTTATGTAAGATTTAGCTGCCTTTACAGACTCTTGCATAACATCGCCTAGTTTACCAGTTATTTGCATTTTTCCTTTTCCTGGCATTATGGCTGACTCAATTTTTAAAATTTCTCCACCAACTTCTGTCCAAGCTAAACCTGTTACTACTCCAACTCTATTCTCTTCCTCTATCTCTCCGTAATTAAATTTTTGAACTCCAAGTAAATCTTTTAAGTCTTTTTCATTAATTGGGTTGTTAACCTTTTCTTTATTATCAATTTTCTTGACTAGTTTTCTCGCAATTTTTGAAATCTCTCTTTCAAGATTTCGTACTCCTGACTCTCTTGTGTAATGTCTTATTATTTTTCTAATAATGTTCTCATCTATTGTCCATTCCTCCTTTTTTAACCCATTATTTTTACTTTGGTTGGGAATTAAAAATTTTTGAGAAATATTTAATTTTTCGTCCTCGGTATATCCAGAAAGTCTTATAACTTCCATTCTATCAAGTAGAGGAGGAAGAATGTTCAAAGTATTGGCTGTTGTTACAAACATTACATCTGATAAATCATAATCAACTTCTAAATAATGGTCATTGAATTCTTTATTTTGCTCGGGGTCTAACGCTTCTAATAATGCGGAGGAAGGATCGCCTCTGTAATCATTTCCTACTTTATCTATCTCATCTAATAAAAAAAGTGGATTTTTTGTTCCAGCCTTTTTCATCATCTGAATAATTTTTCCAGGAAGCGAGCCAATGTATGTTCTTCTGTGACCTCTGATTTCAGCTTCATCTCTTATTCCCCCTAAAGAAATTCTTATAAATTTTCTATTAGTTGCTTTAGCGATTGATTTTCCTAAAGACGTTTTTCCAACACCTGGGGGACCGACCAAACATAAAATAGGACCTTTCATTTTTTGTATTCTTTTTTGAACTGCTAAAAATTCAATTATTCTTTCTTTTACTTTTTCCAAACCATAATGATCCTCATCTAAAATTTTTTGAGCGTCATTCAAATTAGTGTTAATTTTTGATTTATTTGACCATGGTAATTCTGTCATCCAGTCTAAATAATTTCTAACTACTGTCGCTTCAGCAGACATGGGGCTCATAGACTTTAATTTTTTCAATTCAGAGAGGCATTTTTCTTTAGCTAATTTTGGCATTTTTGCCTCTGAAATGGCTTTAGATAATGACGATAGTTCATCTTTACCTTCGTCAATTTCTCCAAGTTCTTTTTGGATAGCTTTAAGTTGCTCGTTTAAATAGTATTCCCTCTGGGTTTTTTCCATTTGATTTTTAACCCTTCCTCGTATTTTCTTTTCAACAGATAATACGCTTGTCTCTTTTTCTATAAAAGAATGGATTTTTTCTAATCTTTTCTTTAGGTCTGTTATTTCTAATAATTCTTGTTTTTCAAAAATTTGAATATTTAAGTTGGCTGAGATGTTGTTTGCTATCTGAACTGAGTCTTTTAAATTTCTTAAATTATTTGATCCCTCGGCTAAATCTTTTTTATTTAAAACCTGCAATCTTTCAAATTTCTTTACAAGCCCTTGGGCTAGTTGATCAAGATCTTTTGAAATATTTTTATCTTCAACTAGTTCTACTTCACAGGTTAAATAATCTGTGTCAGTTTTATGTTTTAAAATTTTTACTCTTTTTTCTCCCTCTACAAGAACTTTCACAGTTCCATCTGGCAGTTTTAAAAGTTGCAAAACTTTACTTAGGCATCCATATTGATACAAGTCCTTTTCATTAGGGTCATCGATCTCTGAATTTTTTTGAGTAATTAAAACAATCGACTTATCTGCCTTCATTACTTCCTGAAGAGCTTTAATTGATTTATCTCGCCCTACAAATAAAGGGACGACCATAGATGGAAATATGACTATGTCTCTAAGTGGTAGAAGTGGTTTTAAATAAGTAGTTCTCATATATGTTTAATATGACAATTATTATCATAATTTCAAGGAACAAATTTTGATTACGCTACTGATGTTGATGTTTTTTTGCCGTATGTGACAATGGGTTCTGTAACACCTCTTACTGCAGCACTATCCACAGTAACTTTTATCACATTTTCCATATCTGGAAGTTCAAACATAGTTTTTAATAAAATATTTTCTAAAATAGATCTAAGTCCTCTAGCCCCTGTTTTTTTACTAATAGCTTTTTTTGCAATTTCTGAGATTGCCTCATCTTTAAATTCTAGCTCTACATTTTCAAATTCAAATAATCTTTGATATTGTTTTATTAAAGAATTTTTAGGTTCTTTAAGAATTTTGACTAAAGATTTTTCGTCTAAATCGTCCAATGTTGCAATTATTGGCATCCTTCCGATAAATTCAGGTATTAAACCATATTTAATTAGATCTTCAGGTTCTAACATCTTCATTATCTCGGAAAGCGGTTGTTCTTTATAGTTCTTTACTTTAGCTCCAAAACCAATTGAGCTTCCTTTACCCCTGCTGTCGATTACTTTATCTAAACCTGCAAAAGCGCCTCCACAAATAAATAAAATATTAGTAGTATCAACTTGTAAAAACTCTTGTTGAGGGTGTTTTCTTCCGCCTTGAGGTGGAACACTTGCTACTGTTCCTTCCATGATCTTTAAAAGAGCTTGTTGCACACCTTCACCTGATACGTCTCTAGTAATAGATGGGTTCTCAGACTTTCTACTAATCTTGTCTACCTCATCAATATAAACTATTCCTCTTTGTGCTTTTTCTACATTGTAGTCAGCTGATTGTAAGAGTTTTAAAATGATATTTTCAACATCTTCACCTACATAGCCTGCTTCAGTAAGTGTTGTAGCATCAGCCATAGTAAAGGGAACATCTAATATTCTTGCTAGTGTTTGTGCAAGTAAAGTTTTACCACAACCCGTTGGACCAACTAATAATATATTGGATTTTGATAATTCCACATCTTTGTTATTTTTTGTTTCATGGTTTAATCTTTTGTAATGATTGTGTACAGCAACTGATAAAATCTCTTTAGCTAATTTCTGGCCAATAACATAATCATCCAAAACACTACATATTTCTTTAGGTGACGGCACGCCATCTTGATGTTTTACCAAAGAACTTTTGTTTTCTTCTTTGATAATATCCATACAAAGCTCAACACATTCATCACAAATAAAAACAGTTGGACCAGCTATTAACTTTCTTACTTCATGCTGGCTTTTACCGCAAAATGAACAATATAAAATATTTTTATTATTTTTTTCTGACATATCGAATCAATATATTTAATATAATTGTGTAATATTTGTATATCAAGCTGAAGTTGTAGTAATAACTAGATATTGTTACTTATTTTCGTTTCTCCACAACAGAGTCTATCAAACCAAATTTTTTAGCTTCTTCTGCAGTCATGAAGTTGTCTCTCTCAAGAGCGTCTGAAATTTCAGCTAATGACTTACCGGTATGTTTTGAATAAATTTTATTTAACCTCTCTTTTAAGGATAAAATTTCTTTAGCATGAATTTGAATATCCGTTGCTTGACCTTGGAAACCTGCAGAGGGTTGATGAACCATAATTCTTGAATTAGGTAATGAATACCGCTTACCCTTTTCACCAGCTGATAGTAAAAATGATCCCATAGATGAAGCTTGGCCAATACATAATGTCGATACTGGTGAATTAATATATTGCATAGTGTCATAAATACCTAAACCTGCAGTTACAAGGCCCCCTGGGCTATTAATATAAAAACTGATTTCTTTATTTGGATTTTCTGACTCTAAAAATAATAGTTGCGCTGTAACTAATGAGGCAACTGCATCATTAACTGGTCCAACTAAAAAAACTATTCTTTCTTTTAATAATCTTGAGTAAATGTCATAAGCTCTCTCACCTTTATTAGTTTGTTCAACTACCATTGGTATAAGGCTATTCATTTTTTCTTCGAAATCTCGACTCATTAATGGTTTATACAACTATTAGTTACTTTTTACTAATTTTTTTTGTTTTAATCTTATCTTGACTGGAAGATTTTGTTTTGGAGGCCTGAGCCTTATCAATATTTGGTTTATTAAAGTTAGAAATTACTTTCTCAGCTTCTTTTGTATCAATTTCAATAGTGTTAATTTTAATCTTTGATTTTATTAAATCTATAATTTTTTCTTCATATATAGAGCCTCTTAAACTTTGAGAAGCGTTTGGATTGTTCTTATAATACTCTAGAACCATTTTTTCTTGTCCTGGCATACCTTTAATTTGTTTTTGAATTTCAGAGCGTACCTCTTCGTCAGTTACTTTTAGATTATTTTTTTCTCCAAACTCATTTAAAAGTAGACCAAGCTTTATTCTTGATTTTGCTAATTTCTCATTATTAGATTTATATTTCTCTTTATCCTCTGTTTTTATATTTTTAGTCATTAAAGCAACTTCTTGATCAACTAAATTTTTTGGTAATTCTACATCGTGATTTTTTTCAATTTGATCTAAAATTTCTTTTTTTGTAATTGAATTGAGCGCTTGAGAATATTGACTAGAAATTTGTTTTTCAATCAATTTTTTCAAATCTGATATGTCTTTTGCTCCCATTATTTTTGCAAAATTATCATCTATCTTACTTTCAATTGATTTTTTAATGTTAGAAATTTTACACCGGAATTTCGTATCTTTATTAGCAAGCTCCTTTTTTGGATGGTTAGAAGGTAGAATAGCGTTAACAATTTTTGTCTCACCTTTTTTAACGCCTACCAATTGATCGTCAAACCCTTTAAGAAATAAATTTTTTCCTAATTCAATCTGCACTCCTTTTCCCTCGCTTCCCTCAAATTTATTTTCATCTACTGTAGCTGAATAATCAAAGGTTACTTGATCACCTATTATTGATTTTTCATTTTCTTTTTTATCTTCGAATTGCTTATTTTGATTTGCTAATTCTTTGAGTTTATCTTCAATAATCTTTTTATCAATTTTTACCTTATATTCATTTGCCTTAATTTTTTCTAAAGGATTTAGTTTTATATTTGGCAAACAATCTATTAACAATTCGTAGTTTAAATCCTTTCCTTCACCAAATTGTTTTAAATCTATTTTAGGTTGTCCCGCCACTTTAAGTTTTTTTTCTGTGATGGCTTTTGAAGATGTCTCTCTTAAAACTTTATCGATAACCTCTCCATAAATTGATTTTCCAAATTGACTTTTTATTAAAGAGGGCGGAACTTTACCTGGCCTAAAACCTTTTAAAGAAACTTCCTTTTGTAATTCTGAAAGTCTCTCATTTACTTTTAATTGAATTGTATTTTTGTCAACTATTACAGATAAGGTAGTACTTAGTCCCTTTTTTGATTTTACTTCAATTTTCATAATATCCTGTGGTGGGCAAGAAGAGACTCGAACTCTTAAGCCTTGCGGCACTGGTTTCTAAGACCAGCGCGTATACCAATTCCGCCACTTGCCCGTTTAATCAATCGATGCTTTATATAACAATTTAATTTTTTGTTAAATGATAAAGTCGTGAATAAATTATAATATAAATGAGTAGTAGTATAAAAAACCAATATCTGCTCAAAATTGGACTGTTCATTAAATATAACCCCGGTAGAATAAGAATTAGGTAACTTAGATTAATAATAACAGAATTTATATAATTAGCTTTATATTTTCCATAATAAGAAGAAATTTTATAATAACTCAACATATGTAAATGTTTGTTATCAGGGTAAATCGGGGATTTATTTTGTTTCAATTTTCTAAAAAATGAAAAAAAAACTTCAAAAAAAATATAAAATAGTAAAGTACAGAAGAAAAAAGATGATATATTTGGGTTTAAGTTATTAGTTATTATTGTATTAAGAGCAATTAAAGATCCCATTAAGTATGCGCCACTATCCCCAAGGAAAATTTTTGCATGAGGGAAGTTAAATAATAAAAAAGATAATAAGATTACAATTTGTGAAATAAGTAATATAGAGAATTCTAAATTAGAATTGTTCAAATTTATATATGTAAGTATAATATTTATTATTAAAAGGTTTAAAGCAAGTAATCCGTTAAAACCATCAATTAAATTAGCTCCATTTATAACAAATAAAAAACATAATAGGACAAATGCGGATGAAAAAAAATGATTATTAGATATGAATGAAAGTAAAGAAATATCTATATTTAGAATTTGTATAGGTAAAAAATAAATTAAAACAAAAAGTAAAATAATCATCATCAACAATCTTTTGAATGGTTTAATCTTAATTTTAAGATCATCTAAAAATCCAACTAAAAACATTGAATAACAAATCAAAATGTAATCAAAAAGAATTTTTGAATATATTAAATAATATATTCCAAAAAAAATACTTAAAGAAATTATTATAGCTAATCCTCCACTCCTTGTAACTGGAAGGTCATGAAATGCTTGCGGTTTATTAAAATCTTTATCTAAAAGCACACCCTCGCCAATTTTATAAGAAAACTTACTAATAATTAAAAAAATAAAAAAACTTATTAAAGCGAAAATTGATAAAAAACTTGCTTCAATTGACTCAGTTCCCATTTACTTTAATTCCTTTATTGTTTTTCTTAAATATGTGAATACCAACTAAGATTATAACTAAAGATAATAAAACTCTCCATGTAATAATCTCATCCATTAAAAAATAACCAAACAGAACTCCAAATATTGGGATTAAATAGGCTACTTGAGTTTGAAAAACTAGACCATTAACAGTTAATATTCTAAATCTAATTAACCAAGCAAGTCCGGTAGCAACTATCCCTAAGTATAATAAAGATAGGGTCGCTGACATTGTCGGATTTGAATTCCATGGAGTTTCAAATATCAAAGAAAAAGGTAGTAAAAAAATAACAGACCATAAAGTTGTAGATGTCGTCACATTTTCATTTTTTTTATTTCTTAATTTTAAAGTCAGTAATCCACCTATACAGTAAAATGTTGATCCTAAAATAGTTATCAATGCGTAAAGATAGTTTTCACTATTAATAATAACCTTGTCAAAAAATAATAAAATTATTCCACTAAACCCAATCAAAACTCCAAGAGACTTTAAAAAAGATAATTTTTCGTCTTTTGTAAATATATGTGCAAGTATGGACCCACTCAGTGGAGTTGTGCTCATCAAAATAGCAGCGAGATAACTGTTAATTTTTGCGGTTCCAATTGCTATCAGCACAAAAGGTATTGCAATATTACACAAGCCGATAAGTGCATATGGTTTCCAATTTTTTGTAAAAGCTTCTATATAAATATTTTTGATTTTACATAAGATTAATAATGGAATACTTGCAAAAATTACTCTTACTAATGCAAGAGTTATTGGTTCGTAAGAGTACGTAGCTAACTTAATATTAAAAAATGATGATCCCCATATTATAGCTAATAAAATTAATAGAGAAAAATCAAAGGTATTGGCTTCTCTCATTTCAAGTTAAAATTGTATTTATGTGATAATTGCATAGCTGATATTTATTTTTAATTATACTCTAAAAAAGTCCCTTATATATGTTCAGTTCGAAATTAAAACAACTTTTAAAGGAGAACAATGAGTTCAAAAGATATTTTAAAGCTTATGAAAGATAAGCAAGTAGAATTCGTAGACCTAAGGTTTACTGATCCAAAAGGTAAACTTCAACATTTAACGATGGACTCAACCGTAGTTGACGAAGATATGCTCAATAAAGGAGTGTTTTTCGACGGTTCTTCTATAGCTGGCTGGAAAGCGATTAATGAGTCAGACATGATATTAAAACCTGATTTAGATAGACCCATAATTGATCCTTTTAATTCTCACACTACTTTAAATATTTTTTGTGATATTTTAGATGCCGTAAAAAAAGATCCATATGAAAGAGATCCAAGAGGCACTGCAAAAAAAGCAGAGGCTTATCTTAAAAAGACTGGTATAGGTGATAAATCTTATTTTGGCCCTGAGCCTGAATTTTTTGTTTTTGACGATGTGAGATACAAAAATGATATGAACGAAACCAGCTTTTCAATTGATAGTTCCGAGGGTCCCTATAACACAGGAAAAAAATATGAAAATGGTAACATGGGTCATAGACCAGGAGTTAAAGGCGGATACTTCCCAGTACCTCCAGTTGATAGTGCTCAAGATATGAGAGGAGAGTATCTGAAAGCACTTAAAGATATGGGTGTCAAAGTTGAAAAGCATCACCATGAAGTTGCTCCGAGTCAACATGAGCTTGGGATGTACTTTGGAACATTAACAAATCAAGCAGATAACGTTCAACTTTATAAATATGCAGTACAAATGGTTACACACTCCTTCGGTAAAACTGCAACTTTTATGCCTAAGCCAGTTAAAGGCGATAACGGCTCTGGCATGCACTGTCATCAATCGATTTGGAAAGGGAGTACACCATTATTTATGGGCAAAGAGTACGCCGGACTATCGAAGAATGCATTATATTATATTGGTGGTATATTAAAACATGCTAGAGCAATCAACGCTTTCGCCAATGCAACAACTAATAGTTATAAAAGATTAATTCCAGGTTTTGAGGCGCCAGTAATTTTAGCATACTCAGCAAGAAACAGATCTGCATCATGTAGAATTCCAGTAATTATGAATCCTAAGGCTGCAAGAATGGAAATTAGGTTTCCAGACGCCGCAGGAAATCCTTACTTAACTTTTGCATCTATGCTAATGGCTGGAATTGATGGTATTAAAAACAAAATTGATCCAGGCAAGCCTTTTGATCAAGATTTATATTCGCTATCTGAAAACGAGGTTAAAAAACTCCCAACCGTTTGTGGTTCTTTGAGAGAAGCAATGCAAAATTTAGATAAGGATAGAAAATTTTTGACGGAAGGCGGTGTATTTACCGACGATCAAATAGATGCTTACATTGAATTAAAGTTTCAGGAAATTTATAACTTTGAACATACACCTCATCCGATTGAATTTGATATGTACTATAGCGGTTAAACTTTAAAAGATTCTCCGCATCCACATCTTTCGGTTTCATTAGGGTTTTTAAAAATGAATTGAGAAGAAAATTTTTCTTCTTTGTAGTCCATTTCTGTACCTAATAAATACATTACAGCAGTTGGATCAATTAAAACTTTTACACCTTTATCTTCAATTACTTCCTCATTTGGCTTAATTTCTTTAGCGTATTCCATAACATAAGACATTCCCGCACAGCCTCCTGATTTGACACCTACTCTTACACCTACAGCTGAACTTTCTGCTTTTGACATAATATATTTTATTCTTTTTGCAGCGTTATCACTAAGTTTTATTACTTGTTCATTCATAAATTTAATTCTAATTTAGCTGCTTCAGACATCTTGTCTTTTGTCCAAGGTGGATCCCAGACTAGTTTCAGATCAACATCTTTAATTTCTGGAATTTTTAATACATTTTTTTTTACAGTATTTGGTAATTCTTCAGCTACTGGACAGTTTGGAGATGTAAGAGTCATTTCAATGTTTACTTTTTTTTGTTCATTAACTTCAATTTTATAAATTAATCCTAGTTCGTATATATTTACAGGTATCTCAGGATCATAAATTTTTTTAATTTCACTTACTATTTTTTGTTTTATTTCAGACATATCAATTTTTTTTTTCTAAGGCTGACAACAGCGTATGCCATGCCATAGTAGCACACTTTATTCTCATAGGAAATTCTTGAACTCCAGATAATGATGAAATAGTTGTAATTTGATCTTCGGATAAGCTATTTAAAGTTATTTTTGTCTTATTTTTTAACATATTTAAAAAATCATCTGTAACTTTTTTTGAAAAATTAAGATCTTTACCTTTTAGAATGTCAGTGAGAATTGATGCAGAAGCTAAAGATATTGCACAACCTTCGCCTTCAAAACTCAACCCTGAAATATTTTTATCTTTATCTAGTTTCAAATAAATATGTACTTTATCTCCACAAAGTGGATTATGTGCTTTTGCATCATGATTATAACCCTCGCATTTACCTTTATTTCGAGGGTTCTTAGCGTGATCTAAAATAATTTCTTGATATAATTCTTTTAATTCCATTTAAATCTGAAATACCTTTTTACATTTTTTAATTGACTCACATAATACGTCGATATCCTCTTTGTCATTATAAACTCCTATTGAGGCTCTAGCTGAAGCAGGAATTCCAAGTTTATCATGCAAAATTTGACAGCAGTGATGACCTGCTCTTATTGCGACTCCATCATCATCTAAAATAGTTGCAATATCATGAGGATGAACTCCTTTTATTGTAAATGAAATAATAGATGCCCTATTTTTAGGATTACCAATAATGCTAACAGAATTATCTTTTCTTAATTTTTCTAAACCATACTCAAGTATTTTGCTCTCGTGGTCTTCTATATTTTTAATTCCTAAATCTTGAATAAATTTGATGGACTTTGCAAAAGCCACTACCTCTGCTGTTTGCATCGTTCCAGCTTCATATTTGTTTGGTGATTCTGCATAAGATATATCATCTTTTTTTACTTCACTTATCATTCCTCCGCCACCTTGATATGGTGGTAATTCATCTAACCATTTTTTTTTCGCATACAGAATACCGAGACCATTGGGACCATACATTTTATGACAAGATATTGCATAAAAATCGCAGTCTAAATCTTGTACATCTAAAACTGCATGAGGAGCTCCCTGTGTTCCATCAATTAACACTGGAATATTTTTTGTTTTAGCCATTTCAATAATTTTTTTTACAGGCATGATTGAGCCAGTAACATTTGAAATATGAGTGAAAGCAATCATTTTAGTATTTTCAGTAATATTCTTTTTAAACTCATCAATATCTATTTCTCCGTTATCATTTACTGAAGCAAATTTTATTACTGCACCTTTTTTTTTTCTTAAGTAATGCCACGGAACATAATTTGAGTGATGCTCCAATTCAGTTACTAAAATTTCATCGCCATTCTTAATAAATTTCTCTCCATAAGTATTTGCAACTAAATTTATTGCTTCTGTAGCGCCTTTTGTAAAAATTATTTCCTCTCTATGTTTTGCATTAATGTAAGATTTTACTATGTCTCTTGTTTCTTCAAACTTATTTGTTGCTTTTACCGCTAATGTATGAACGCTTCTTCCAACATTTGAAAACTCAGTTTCATAAAATTTTGAAATCTCATCTATAACCATTTTTGGCTTTTGTGAAGAATTAGCACTATCAAGGTATATTAATGGCTTTCCTTTAATTTTTTGTTTAAAAATTGGAAATATAGACTTAATATTATTAAATTCCATCTACTTGCTCCATTATACTTTTTTCAAGGAAAGTTTTAAGTTTTTCCTCCTGTATATTTTCAAAAATTTCATTCAGGAAACCATTTATTAAAAGTTTTTTTGCTATAGGTAATTTAATTCCTCTTGTCATTAAATAATGAATAGCATCTTCATCGATGCTGCCCGAGGTTGATCCATGCGAACACTTAACATCATCAGCATAAATTTCTAACTCTGGTTTAGCGTTAAATTCTGCTTGATCGTCTAAAATTAAAGCTTTACTCAATTGATATGCGTCTGTTTTTTGTGCAATATCTTTAACAAATATTTTACCTTGATAAACTCCATTGCTATCATTTTCTAAAACATTTTTAATTTTTTGATAGCTTTTGCAATTTGGAGCCAAGTGATTTATTCGTGTTTTAATTTCTTGGTGTTCATCTTTACCCAAACTCAATCCAGATAAAATATAGCAAGTGCTATTTTCTTTTTCTAAATTCATATTAATTTCGATTTTATTAAATTTAAGACCAGAACTTAATATAAAACTTTGATAGCTAGAGTTGTAATCTTGTATGCCTGATATATTTTTATAAAAATAACCATTACTTTTATTTTTTTGTATAGTGATACTTTTTAATAACGAACCTTGTTCAATATTTATATTTTCGAAAGTATTTTTAAAAAATTTACTCTCTTCACTTATATTATATTCAATTAAAGTTAACTCTGAGTTTTTACTAAGCTTTATCTGATTTGAATTACTTATAATTTTATTATCTAGATCTGATGTAAAATAATTATAAATTATTATTGGTTTTTTACATTTGTAATCTTTTAGTATTTCAAGACTAAATCCACCTGAAGATAGGGCTTTATTAAGATTATAAAGATTGTTACCTTTTTCATTGGTAAAATTATCAAATGATTTGAAGCTTTCAATTTTTACTTTTTCTTTTTCTTCAAATCTTATATCGCAAGATTTATATGCTCCGTTTATGAGAGTAATATGGTTATGTTCAAAATCATTAATAAATTCAATTTTTTTATCAAATTTAAAATCATCTGAAACTGAAATTTGTTTAAAATTTTTACTTATAATATAATTAAGATCACTAAATTTCCAATTTTCATCTTTTTTATTTGGTAAGCCATTTTCTAAAAATAACTCAAAATTTTTTTTCCTTTCTAATGCTTCTTGATCTGAAGAAACAGGTATTTTTTTTAAATCTATATTAAATAGTTGGTCCATTATTTCAAATTTTCGTATCCTGTTTTTTCTAATTCCTGGCCTAGATCAGCAGAGCCTGTTTTGATAATTTTTCCGTTAGATAAAACATGAATAAAATCTGGCTTAATATAGTCAAGTAATCTTTGATAGTGAGTGATAATCAAAAATGAGTTATTTTTATTTTTATGAGAGTTAACTCCATTAGCGACTATTCTCAATGCGTCGATATCTAAACCTGAGTCTGTCTCATCTAAGATGGCTAATTTTGGTTCTAAAAGTTTCATTTGAAGTATTTCATTTTTCTTTTTTTCACCTCCTGAAAAACCAACATTCAATTGTCTTGATAAAAATTTTTCATCTATGTTTAGTTCAGAAGCTTTTTCTTTTATTAGTTTTAAAAGAGTTAAAGTATCTAACTCTTTTTCACCTTTAGCTTTCCTGATTGTATTTAGTGAAGTTTTTAAGAAATTAGTTGTATTCACACCTGGAATTTCTAGAGGATATTGAAACGCTAAAAAGATACCTTTTTGCGCTCGCTCCTCTATTGGTATATCTTGCAAATTTTTACCTTCATACTTTAAATTTCCGCTTACTTCATATCCATTTTTGCCTGATAAAATATTTGCTAAAGTACTTTTTCCAGAACCATTTGGACCCATAATAGCATGCACTTCACCAGGTTTTATATCTAAATTTAATCCGTTTAAAATAAACTTATCATTAATTGAAGCTTTTAAATTTTGTAATTGAAGCATTAACCAACGCTCCCTTCTAAGCTGATTGAAACTAGTTTTTGTGCCTCTACTGCAAATTCCATCGGAAGTTGCTGTAAGACCTCTTTGCAGAAGCCATTTACTATAAGACTTACTGCTTCTTCCTGATTGAGCCCTCTTTGATTACAATAAAATAACTGATCTTCGTTAATTTTAGATGTTGTAGCTTCGTGTTCTACTGTTGAAGATGAATTTTTGTTTTTTATATAAGGTACAGTGTGTGCACCACATTTGTTACCCATTAAGAGTGAGTCACATTGTGTATAATTTCTAGAATTTTTAGCTTTAGCTCCAATGTCTACAAGACCTCTATAGGTATTATCGGCTTGACCTGCAGAAATTCCTTTTGAAATAATCTTACTTTTTGTATTTTTACCTAAGTGTATCATCTTGGTACCAGTATCTGCTTTTTGATGATTGTTTGTAATAGCTATAGAGTAAAATTCACCAACAGAATTATCGCCTTGCAAAATACAGCTAGGATATTTCCAAGTTATTGCGGATCCTGTCTCAACTTGAGTCCATGATATTTTTGAGTTTTTACCTCTACATGCTCCTCGCTTTGTCACAAAATTATAAATTCCACCTACTCCATCCTTGTCGCCCGGGTACCAATTTTGAACTGTAGAATATTTAATTTCTGCATCATCTAATGCTACTAATTCAACGTTAGCTGCGTGTAATTGATTTTCATCCCTCATGGGAGCTGTGCAACCCTCCAAATAACTCACATAGCTTCCTTTATCTGCAATAATTAAAGTTCTTTCGAATTGGCCAGTCTCAGATGCATTAATTCTAAAGTATGTAGAAAGTTCCATCGGACATCTTGTATTAGGTGGTATGTATACAAAAGAACCATCAGTGAATACCGCTGAGTTCAATGTTGCAAAATAATGATCGCTTATAGGAATAACAGAGCCAAGATATTTTTTTACCAATTCTGGATGTTTTTGAATTGCTTCAGAAATTGGACAAAAAATTATTCCCTTCTTGTCAAGCTCACCTTTAAAGGTTGTTGCTACTGAAACTGAGTCAAATACTGCATCAACTGCTACACCACTCAATCTTTTTTGTTCATTTAAAGGAATACCTAGTTTATTATATGTCTCAATAAGTTTTGGATCAACCTCGTCTAAACTTTTTGGTTTATCTTTCATGCTTTTTGGAGCAGAATAATAATATAAATCCTGATAATTTATTTTTGGATATTTGGGTTTTTGCCAGTTAGGCTCTTTTAAAACTTTAAGTCTATTGAAAGCTTTCAACCTCCAATCAAGCATCCACTTAGGCTCTTTTTTTACTTCAGAAATAAATTTAATAGTTTTCTCTGAAAGTCCTTTTGGAGCTTTGAAATTTTCAATATCGGTTGAAAAACCGTACTTGTATTCTTGATTTTTAAGCTCTCCACTTTTCATAATCTTTAATTTATCTTCGTTAAATCTTGTAGTTTTACTTTTTCAAAAAAACCATTGATATGCTGATCTAATTGATCCCATAAGTTATGAGTGATACATTTAGTTGTTTTATTATTGCATCCTTTTTTTGAATTTTTTTTACAGTTTAAAGTTTTGACTTCTTCATCTACAGCAAAAATTATATTTGATAACTTTATCTCAGAAGCCGGTTTTTCAAGCACATATCCTCCATTAGCTCCTCTAGAACTTTTTACTAACTTATTATTTTTTAGTTTTAAAAAAATTTGTTCTAAGTAAGCCAGAGATATGTTTTGTCGTAACGATATTTCAGTTAAACTTATCGGACCATCCTTAGTATTCGATGCCAAGTCTGCCATAGCCATAACCGCGTATCGACCTTTATTTGTAAGTTTCATTATTATGCCATGTATTACAATAGTTTTTGCATAATTCCTACTATTTTAGTCAGGATTAAAAAAAAATATTTGTCGCATAAAAACGTGATATAACTCATTACTTTTTTTTTTAATAATAATCATTATCAATTATGAAGCCAAAAAGTTTAGAAATTTTTATACCTGGGCCTGCTGGAAGACTTGAAGCGAAGTATTATAAAAATCCGAAATTTGGTTCACCAGTAGCAATTGTTTTACATCCGCACCCTCAATATGGAGGAACAATGAATAATAGAATTGTTCAGCTTATGTATAATATTTTTTTGGAAAATGGTTTCTCTGTGATTAAAGTTAATTTTAGAGGAGTGGGAAAAAGTGAAGGTGTATTTGATAATGGTCAGGGAGAACTATCAGACGCTGCAGCAGCTCTCGACTGGATTGAAAGGCAAAATTTAGATTACAGTCAATGTTGGGTTTCTGGTTTTTCTTTTGGCTCACTTATATGTATGCAACTTATTATGAGAAGACCTGAAGTTAATAATTTTATAGCTGTTTCTCCACAACCTAACGTTTATGATTTTTCTTTTTTAGCTCCTTGCCCGACTTCAGGACAAATAATATACAGCGATAACGATGAATTAGTGAGCAAAGAGAGTATTACTGAATTAGACAACAGGATAAAAAGTCAAAAAAGCGTTGAAGTAGTATTTTCAAAAATAAAGAATTCAAATCATTTTTTTAAAAGTAAAGAAAAAGAACTTTCAGAAGAAATAGAAAAATATCTCAAAGATAAAACAGCATTAATTTAATTTTCTATTATTTTACCACCGACACAAGGTTTTTTGCATCCGGTTGTGTTTGGAAAAGAAATTGGTAAATTTTTTAAAGTTCTTATTGCGAGAAATGCGAAAGCTTGGGACTCAATGAAATCTCCATCTATTTTTAACTTATCAATTAAACTTATTTTAATGTCTGTACTAAGATAAGTTTTGATCTTTTTAATAAGAAAATCATTTTTTCTACCACCACCACAAAGAAAAATATTTTTTATCTGGTAATCAAAATTTTTAAATAAATTACTTAATTTATTACCAATTATACTAGCTGTAAATTCAGTCAAAGTAGCAGATCCGTCTTCTAAATTTAATCCTCTTACAAATGAAACATCAAAATCATTTGTATCTAAAGAACGTTTATTTTTGTCAGGTCTATTTGAAAATAATTCTTGGGCTTGCTCTAAAATTATTTCGTTTTTTTTTCCGCTTATTGCAAGTTGGCCGTTTTTATCAAATTTATTTTCCGAATTTTTTCTTACCCAAGAATCAATTAAACAATTTCCAGGGCCAATATCTTGACTGAAAATTTTTGAAAAATTTGATGTATCTTTAATAATTGTAACATTAGATATGCCCCCAATATTCAAAAAACAAACTGGTAGTTCAATGTTAGTTTTGGATGCAATAAGTTGATGAAAGATTGGTGTTAAAGGTGCTCCTTCTCCCTCATTCATTATATCATTTTCTCTGAAATTAAAGACAATCTTATTTTTTGTTAATTGACTTAATAAATTTCCGTCTCCTAATTGATATGAGATTTTTTCTGTAGGGTTATGAAATATAGTTTGCCCATGAAATCCTATAATTAAATTTTTGTATTTATCATTGAAATAACTTGTAGCTTTTGAGTGAAATAAAGTAATTTTTCTCTCTAGTTCTGAAATTTCATTTACATAAGTATTTAAGTCTTTTTTTTTAAAAATCTTTTCTTTTAATTTGTGAATGTCCTCAAAAATATCCTTGTCATATTCAAAATATCTGTTTTTTAAAACTTCGTAATTGGTAATTCCATCTGATCTAATTAACGATGCATCAACTCCATCGCCTGAAGTACCGCTCATTAATCCCAAAGATATATATTCTTTTTGCATATTTTTATTTATTTATAACAATTTTTGTATAATAGTAGTTATCAATTAATACTATGAAAAATAAATTCTTATTTGAAATGAAATCTCGAGGTTATTTGCACCAATGCACTGATTTTGATAATTTAGAAAGAATAAGTAGCCAAAAATCAATAACAGCATATATAGGATTTGATTGTACTGCAAGCAGTCTTCATGTTGGAAGTTTACTCCAAATAATGATTTTGAGATTGATGCAAAATTACGGCCATCGACCTATTGTGCTTTTAGGCGGGGGCACTACTTTAATTGGAGATCCGTCAGGGAAAGACTCAACAAGAAAAGTATTAGATAAAAAAGATATTCAGAAGAATATTTTTAATATTCAAAAAGTTTTTCATAAAATTTTAAATTTTTCAAATAAGAAAACAAAACCGATTTTTGTAGATAATTCAAAATGGTTAACAAAATTAAATTATATCGAATTTTTGAGAGAGATTGGAAGTCACTTCACTATTAATAAAATGTTATCTTTTGACAGTGTAAAATTAAGGTTAGAAAGAGAACAATCATTAAGCTATATGGAATTTAATTATATGATTTTACAGGCTTATGATTTTTATCAGCTTTTTAAAAATAAAAATTGTATTCTTCAAATTGGAGGTTCTGATCAATGGGGAAATATTGTAAATGGAGTTGAGCTAATAAGACGAATAATGAAAAAAGAATCATTCGGGCTTACATCACCATTAATTACTTTGGCCTCTGGGGCGAAAATGGGTAAAACCGAAAAGGGAGCAATTTGGCTGAATGAGGATTTACTATCATCCTACGATTACTGGCAATTTTGGAGAAACACAGATGATAGAGATGTTGAGCGTTTTTTATATTTTTTTACTGATTTAAAAGTAGAGGATATAAAAAATCTTTGTGAAAAAGAAAAAAATATTAACAAATTAAAAGTTTTATTAGCTAATGAGGCTACAAAAATATTACATGGTGAAACTAAAACAAAAAAAGCTGAAAAGACTGCAAAACAAACTTTTGAAAGCGGTGGCGTTGGCGTTGGTCTTCCAGAAATATGTATAAAATTAAGTGAGATAAGAAAAGGAATAGGTATTTTAGACATTTTATCAAAACACGGTGTGCTTTCATCTAAAAGTGAGGCTCGAAGAGCAATAGCCAATAATGGAATAAAAATTCATAATTCAGTAGTTACTGATGAAAATAAAATTTTAAAAATGTCTGATTTCAAAAATAGTTCTTTAAAACTTTCATTTGGAAAAAAAAAACATTATTTAATAAAACTTATTTAACCTTTTTTTTTCTATCAACAATTTTTTGAATAAACCTTGGTGTTAAAGTTCTTATAGGATTAATTGAAGTTTTTATTCTTCCAGGTGGTCCTTTCATTTTAAAACTTATTCCAAAGAGACCTTCACCAACATCTTTTGGAATTACTATATCTCCAATAATTGGAATTTTAGATATAAGCTTATTTAAATTTTTTGCAGGCACTAATGTACCTCTAAGGCTTGTTATCTCATTTTGATCTCTATAACCTTCCATTAAAACTGATATGCTAGGTCCTAGGGCCAATATTTCAATAATTTTAAGGAAACCTTTTTCTCTGCTCATTTCAATTTCTAAACTATCAAAAGATAAACCCTCACCTTTAGCAAGATCTGCTAGCCCTCCCAAGTCAGCCAAAGATAATAGCTTTATCAATCCAGGAGCATTAGTAACTTTAAAATCTTCAATTTTTAATTTTGAATTGAAGTCATTACCATTAATAATTGATGTATATAAGAGTTTACCCTCGGATAACCCTTTGAAAAATTTGAACTCTGTTAATAATGGTGAGGTTAAATCAGAGTAAATTTCCAAATATTTTCTATTTTTTTTTTTGTCATTTTTTAGAGAAATATCTAAAAAATTATTTTTTCCAAAATCTCCTTTTGCAGAAATTTTCGCGAACTCACCTTTATCAAGATACCCAATTAATTTAAAATTTTTTAAATTTTCTGATAAAGGAGCAATTACATTATCTAAATCGATTTCTATTTCCTTACTGAAATTTGAAAAATTATTATTCTTATTTTTTGTAGTAATAATTTTAGGTAAATTTGTTGCATCAAATTTTGAGCCTTTTATTTTAATTTTTTTATCTCCAGTGATCAAAAAATCATTATTAATAGATCCCTCTTTATAAGTTTTTGTTGAAATCCTTTTAAAAGTAAGAGGTTTACCTTTGCTGATTAATAAATCATCTACTAATATTTTGTTATTATCTTCCACAAATACTAATTTTTTTAAATTTAATTTTTTTTTACTTATTTCAAATATCAAAGATAAGTTTGAAATTAGATTTTTTTTCTTAGAATAATTTATATGTTTAATATCTATTTTTTTATCTATTTCAGCATCTATTTCATATCTAGAAAAGGCTTTTTCTATATTGCCTTTAATATTGTAATTAAGAAACTTTTCAATTTCTGTTGAATATTTACCAGATAAAGAAAAATTTTTTGATTTTGAGTCAAAATCTATTTTCAAATCAGTATCAGTTATCGAGAATTGATCTATTTTTTCTTCTAATATTTCACTAGACAAAGGATTTTCAATTTTCAACGATCCTTTTATTATTTCTCCTCTACTTGAAAGATTATAATCTTTAATTTTATAAGTTTTATCAAAGTTAATTTTCAAATTATTTTTCAATACTGCTTCGATCTTTGTAATCTCTTTTAAATTTTTAAATTTTTTAAGTAATTTTGAATACCCATTTTTAAGAGAATTTTGATATTTAATATCAGAATTAAAGTTTGAAATAATCGAAATTTCAGGAGAAACAGTTAATTTTATATCTCCATCTTTAACTAAAATGCCATTAATTTCACCATTAATCTTTTTAAATAATATAATTGATTTGTCTCCAAAAAATTCGAAACTGGTATCTTGTAAAAATATTTCTTTGAATATTTTAGAATTAAAATTTGTCACTTGCCCTCTTACGATAAAATTATCTATTGAGTTATTTGTGTCTAAATAAAATGCTAAATCTAAGATTAAATTTCCGTTTTTAACATTATTTTTTAAGAAACTCTTCAAATTTGAGGGTTTAATTACTACATTAATATTTTTTAAATCTTTAATATTTAATTTTCTTGATAAAATATTTATTCGCTTAATTTTTGGTTTAGTTTTAATTATTGAAAAAAAATCCACATATACTTTTATTTTTTCAGTGGGAATTGAAATATCTCTATAAAATATATTTGGTTCAGATGTTTCTAAAAATAAGCTAAATTCACTAATATCAAGCTTAAATTTTATGGTATTTATTTTTACATTTATTTTATTATCTATGTGATTAATCTTGTTTAATATTAATTTATTAAACCTTTCTGTTTCAATTCCTATAGTTAATAAAGCTGATGCTATTGAAATTAAAAGGATAAAAATTAAAGAAATTAAAATCGTAAAAAACTTTTTCATTACTTATTTTTAATTCCTCCTTCTATAAATTGATCGATGTTACCATCAAGGATGCTTGACGGATTTGTACTTTCAATTCTGTTTCTTAAATCTTTTACGAGTTGATAAGGTTGTAAAACATAAGATCTAATTTGGTGGCCCCAACCAATATCAGTTTTAGTATTGAGTTCCTTTGAATTCTGTTCCTCTCTTTTTTGAAGCTCGTGTTCATAAAGTCTAGCTCTTAGCATCTTAAAGCATGTTTCTTTATTCTTATGTTGAGATCTTTCATTTTGACATTGAACTACTATCTTGGTTGGTAAATGTGTAATTCTTACTGCACTATCTGTGGTATTAACATGTTGACCGCCTGCGCCACTTGATCTGTATGTATCAATTCTTAAATCTTTTTCATCTATACTAATATCTATTTCATCGTCAATTGCAGGGTAAACCCACACGCTTGCAAAGCTTGTATGCCTTCTAGCACCACTATCAAAAGGTGATATTCTAACTAATCTATGCACCCCAGACTCTGATCTCATTAATCCGTACAAGTAATTGCCATCAACTTTTAATGTTGATGATTTTATACCTGCCTCCTCTCCCTTATGCTCACTAATAATTTCATAACTAAATTTCCTTTTATCGAACCATTTCATATACATTCTTCTAAGCATTTCAGCCCAATCTTGGCTTTCAGTGCCTCCTGCCCCAGCATGAATTTCTAGGTAAATATTTAAGTCATCGTTTTCACCAGAAAGAAAACAGTTAATTTCAATTTTTTTTAAATTTTTTGAAATAGTATCTATTTTTTGAGAACATTCATTTATGATTTCTTCATTCTTTTCTTGTGTCGCAAGTAAAAAAAGCTCTTTTAGATTCTGAATTTCCGTAAAAAAATTTTTATAAGAGTTAAGTATTTGTTCAAAATTCTTTTTTTGTTTAATTGTTTTTTTTGCTAATTCTTTATCTTTCCAAAAATTTTCTTTAAGAAGATTTTTTTCTAACTCTATTAATTTTTTTTTGATATCTTCCTTATCAAAGATACCCCCTAATATTTTCTAGAGTTCTTTCAACTACTATAAATTTATTTTCAAAGCTTTCCATTAGTAAAATTGTCTAAATTTGATTAGAGTATCACGATCATTAACTGAAATTAAACTATTATTATCTATATTGTTAATATCTTCTATTTTTAGAGCTTCAATTATTGTTTTTTCATCATTAGCTGAAGACTTAAGTCCAGTATCATAATTTAATGACGTCAAATAAATTTTTTCAGGTATTTGAAAATCATTAAAATCGTCTTTGAAAAGTGAATTTTCAATAAAATTCTTAAAAATAGGTAAAGCAGCTTTTGATCCTGTTTCAAATTTTCCTAAAGTTCTAGGATTATCAAATCCAATATAAACACCAACAACAAGATTTGATGAAAAACCAATAAACCAAGCATCATAGTTATCATTAGTAGTTCCTGTTTTACCAGCTAGAGGAACATTTAAGGATTTTAATTTTTTTGCTGTACCTCTTTCAACAGCTCCACTTAAAATTGTTACCATTTGGTAGGCTGTTGCCTCGCTGAAAACACGTTTATTAGTATTTTCTATTTTAGGATAATCGATTGATTGATCAATAAATTTATCACAGCCTAGGCATTTTCTGCTTTTAATTTGAAAAATTGTTTTACCTCTTCTGTCTTGTATCCTTGAAATTAAATTTGGATTAACTTTTTTTCCACCATTTACAAATGAAGCGTAGGCAGCGGTTAAATTAATCAATGTAGTCTCGGCAGCACCTAACGAAACAGATAGTAATTCAGGTATTTCATTATAAATATCTAATTTTTTCGATAGGTCTAAAATCTTGTCTAAGCCTAAAATTTTTGCAATTCGAACTGTCATCAAATTTCGAGAATATTCTATACCTTTTCTTAATGTTGTAGGGCCATAAAATTTTTTTCCATAATTTTCAGGTTTCCAATTTTTTAAACCTACTCCTTGACTTTCTACGAAAGGTGCGTCTAAAATAATTGAATTGGGTGAAAATCCATTTTCTAAAGCTGCTGCATAAACTATAGGTTTAAAAGCAGATCCTGGCTGTCTTTTTGCTTGTGTAACTCTGTTGAATTCACTTGATTTAAAATTAAAACCACCCACCAAAGCCTTAACATCACCAGTAAAAGGATCTAAGGCGATTATTCCGCCATTTACTTTTGGATACTGTTTTAGTTTCCATAAATTTTTCTCTTTTTTAACAAAAATTATATCTCCGATACTGTGTATAGAGGAAATCGTTTTGTTTTTCGGTAAGGACCATTTTAAATTTTTAAAGTAAAGTTTTTCAATGGAATTCTTTTCGTTTTGATTAATTATTTTAAAATTTATTTCATTCTCATTTATTTCTAAAATCTCTGCAAATTTCCATTTTAATGTTGGATCTAGTTTAAACTCATCAATTTTATTTCTCCAGTTTCCATTCTTTAATTTATTAGTTATAGGACCTCTCCATCCATGCCTCCTATCGTAATCTTCTATTCCTTTTCTTAAAGATTTTATTGCTTGAATTTGATAATCAATATTAAGAGGTGTTTTGATGCTTAATCCTTGTGAGTACAGTTTTTCAAAACCATAATTTTCTTTAACAGATCTTCTAACCTCCTCGGTGTAAGAGTTAGCCTCATTTACAATTTCAATTTTTCTTTTTTTTAAATTTAGATTTGATTCCTTAAATTTAATTAGATCTTTTTTAGAAATAAAATTATTTTCTTCTAAATTTTTAAGAACTAAATCTCTTCTAAATTTTCCTACGTCTGGGTATTTATAAGGATTATATTTACTTGGTGCCTTTGGAAGTGCTGCTAATAAGGCTGCGTCTGGGTAAGTAAGTTCTTTTATTGATTTATCAAAATACTCTAAACTAGCAGCTGCTATACCGTATGTCCCTTGACCTAAGTAAATTTGATTTAAATAAAGTTCTAAAATTCTCTCCTTTGAATAAGCTCTTTCTATTCTAAAGGCTAATATAGCCTCTTTTATTTTTCTTTTTAAAGAAACTTCATTTGTTAAAAGAAAGTTTTTTGCAACTTGTTGAGTAATAGTAGAAGCTCCCTCTAACCGTTTATTTTGAGTGATATTCCTCAAATTTTTTATGATTGCTCTCAAAATACCTTTAGCATCAATACCTGGGTGGGTAAAAAAATTTTTATCTTCTGCTGAAAGAAATGAGTTAACTACAATTTTAGGTATAGAGTCATACGGAACAAATAATCTTTTTTGAAGAGCATATTCTGCAATTAGCTTACCGTTATTGGAGTATACTCGTGATGATATCGGGGGTTGATAATTTGATAATTTTTTATAGTCGGGTAAACCTATAGAAAAATACCATAAGGTTGTAAGCAAAAAAATCAAAATTGCGATAGAAAATATGATTAAAAATTTTATTGAAAAGTTAAGAAATTTAAGCATTCTTTATTTTATCATTAAAAATTAAGACTTTCTTTAGGCATATAAATTAAATATCTGTATTTATTCACAAAATTGTATAAAATAAAGCTATGACTAATTTAAAATTATCAGATTTCAAAAAAATAAAAGGAATTCATTTAAAATGGAAAAAAATTTATATATTGATGCATCGCATCCAAACGAAACTCGAATTGTTCTTAAATCAGCTTATTCAATTGAAGAATATGAATTTGAAGATAGCAATAACGTAAATTTTAAAAATAATATTTATTTAGGCACCATCAGCAGAGTCGAGCCATCCTTACAGGCAGCATTTGTAAATTTTGGTAGAGAGAGACACGGGTTTCTTGCTTTTAATGATATACAGTCTGACTATTACCAAATTCCATCGGAAGATAAAGAAAAATTAAAAGAAGCAGAGGAACAAATTAGAGAACAACTCAAAAATAAAAATGATGGTGAAACACAAGAAAATAATCAGTTGGAAACAAACATTTCGCAACCTGAAAGTAATAAATTAGAAAATGGAAGTATGTTAAAAAGTAATGAAAACGAAAAAAAACAGTATAGAGAAGAAATAAAATCGTCATTCGGTATAAGACGTTATAAAATTCAGGAAGTAATAAAACCTGGACAGGTAGTATTAATTCAAGTCATCAAAGAAGAAAGGGGCCAAAAAGGAGCCGCTCTAACCACTTTTATTTCATTAGCTGGAAAATATATTGTTCTTATGCCTAATACTCCAAAAGGAGGCGGAATTTCTAGAAAAATTTTTAGTTCTTCTGACAGACAAAAAATTAGAAACATATTAAATGAAATAAGTATACCAACTAGCATGGGTGTTATTGTAAGAACAGCTGGATCAAATAAGTCAAAAAATGAAATTGAAAAGGATTTTCAAAATACTTTAAAAACTTGGGATGAAATTAAGGACAGAGCTTTAGACTCCAATGCGCCCTCTTTAGTATATGAGGAGGGAGATATAATTAAAAGAACTTTAAGAGATACTTACGATAACGAAACCAAAAATGTTTATGTTGAAGGAAATGAAGCTTATCAAAAAGCAAAAAAATTTATGAAAGAATTAATGCCAAAAAGTGTAAAAAATATAAAAAAATATAGAGGTAAAATACCTCTTTTTCATTTTGCTAATTTAGAAAAAGAATTAAACAATATTTTTGAACCAACAGTTAAACTAAAGTCCGGAGGTTATATTGTAATAAATCCTACTGAAGCTTTAGTTTCTATAGACATAAATTCTGGTCAATCTACAAAACAAATTAATATTGAGAAAACGGCTTTAAATACGAATTTAGAAGCCGCTGAAGAAATAGCCCATCAAATTAAGTTGAGAGACTTATCAGGATTAATAGTAATCGACTTTATCGATATGATGAACTTTTATAATAAAAGGACAGTCGAAAAAAAAATGAGAGAAAGTATCAGAAAAGATAGAGCTAGAATACAGATTGGAAGGATAAGTAGTTTTGGTTTACTTGAGATGACTCGTCAAAGGCTCAGAGAAGGTTCGATAAAATGGGAAACTCAACTTTCTCTCGGATCTTTTTCTCAAAAAATTTTAAAGAAAATACAATATTTAGCATTTACTGAAAAAGTAAAAATTATTAAAGCATATATTCCAGAAAAAATTAAGACTAACATGGAAAAAAATTTAATTGATGAATTAAAATATTTCCAAAAAAAATATTCTTTCAAAATTGAGTTAATTTCTACTGAGCAACTTGTTATACCTGAATATAAGATTGAATTATTAAATAAATCTAAAAAAGTCATAAATAAAGTCGAGCACATTGAAAATATTATTTTTAACAAAAAAATTAGTAATGATAAATCAAAAGAAAAAAAAGACGCTAAAAAACAAAAGAAAGAAATAAAAAAATCAAAAACTAAGAAAAAATTACGAACTTTGTGGGTGAGAAGAAAAAAAAAATTAAATTAAACCTTTAGTAGGAGAGCTTGGAGAAGCTATATAATTTTTTTCCATCCTGCCTGCTAAATAAGAATTACGTCCTGAGATAACCGCATCTTTAAAAGCTTTCGCCATTAAGATGGGTTTTTTTGCCATTGCAATAGCGCTATTAATTAATACACCATCGCAACCAAGTTCCATGGCTACCGTTGCGTCTGAGGCTGTGCCTATACCTGCATCCACAATCACTGGTACTTTTGATTGTTTTATAATCATAGAAATATTAATTTTATTTTGTAATCCTAACCCAGATCCTATTGGCGAAGCTAAAGGCATAATCGCTACAGCACCATTATCTTCTAATTTTTTTGCTAACAAAGGATCATCAGTGCAATAAACCATTACTTTGAATCCTTCTTTTGTTAGAATTTTCGTTGATTTAACTGTTTCAATCATATTTGGGTACAAAGTTTTTTTATCTCCTAATACTTCTAATTTAACTAGTTTCCACCCTCCCATTTCTCTTGCGAGTCTTAAGGTTCTTAATGCATCAGATGAATTAAAACAACCAGCTGTATTCGGTAAAAAAATTATTTTTTTTGGATTAAGGTAATCTGTTAATATGGGTTTTTTTTTATCTAAAATATTTACTCTTCTAACTGCTACGGTAACCATGTCTGCGCCTGAAGCCTCAACAGCTTTAGCAGTTTCTTGAAAATTTTTATATTTCCCAGTCCCCACAATTAATCTAGATTTGAGTTTTTTATTAGCAACTTTAAATATATCTTTCACTAACCTCCCCCTATAAAATGTACTACCTCAACTTTATCCTTATTCTTCAAATATTTTTTTTTAAATTTGATTTTTGGAATAATTATACCATTAAGCTCGATAGCAATTTTTTTATTGATTAAGTTATATTTTTTAAGCAAATCTTGAATTGAAGATTTAGAATTGATTGTAATCTTTTTTCCATTTAATTGTATTTTTGCCATAATTGAGCTAATCAATGATACTAATAATTAACGATGAAAAAAATTATAATTCTTAATGGACCAAATCTCAACCTTTTAGGTGAGAGAGAAAAAAGCCAATACGGTGACTCCACTTTAAAAGATGTTGAAAAAAGTTGTGAAGAGTTTGCTGGAGAGAATAATTTAAAAATATCCTTTTTTCAGTCAAATATTGAAGGGGAGTTAGTAGAAAAAATTCAAGAATCTAGAAAAGATCAAGATGGCCTGATTATTAATGCTGGTGGATATACGCATACATCAGTTGCAATACATGATGCTTTAAAAATATTAAAGTTACCAATTATTGAATTGCATATAAGTAATATTTACAATAGAGAGGAATTCAGGCATAAATCTCTAATTAGTAATGTTGCTAATGGAGTAATTTGTGGTTTCGGAACTGATGGCTATATAATGGCTCTGAATGCAATGATAAAGTATTTAAATAATGAAGATAGATAAAAAATTAATTAAAGAATTAGTTGATAACTTAAAAGAATTTGGTTTAACAGAACTTGAATATCAAGAAGGGCAAACTAAAATAAAAGTTTCTAAAGCTTCTAAAGCGATAGAACAATCAAAGTCGAGCGCTATGGTTTCTCCTAATAAAGCTGTTTTAAATACATCGGACACCACTGATGGAATAAGAGTCAAATCTCCAATAATAGGCACAGCTTACCTAGCGCCTGAACCAGGTGCAAAAAAATTTGTTAATGTTGGAGATAAAGTGAAAAAAGGTCAAACTATTATGATTGTTGAAGCAATGAAAACAATGAATCATGTTCCTTCCACAAGTGACGGGGAAGTTAAAAAAGTTTTAGTCGAAGACGGCCAACCAGTTGAATTTGGTCAAACACTAGTTCTTCTAAAATAAAAAATAATGTTTAAAAAAGTTTTAATTGCTAACAGAGGTGAAATAGCTGTTAGAGTTATAAGGGCATGTAAAGAATGGGGAATACAAACCGTTGCAATTCATTCTGATGTAGACTCTGACTCTATGCATGTTAGATTAGCTGATGAAAGTGTTTGTGTTGGTTCTCATCAACCTCAGAATAGTTACTTAAATATTTCAGCAATTATGTCTGCTGTTGATCTGACCGGAGCAGAAGCAATTCATCCAGGATATGGATTTTTATCTGAGAATTCTAAATTTTCAGAAATTGTACAAAAACACGGAATTAAATTTATTGGACCTAGTGCTGATATCATTTCTAAAATGGGAGATAAAATTGAGGCAAAAAGAATTGCAAAAAAGTACGGTCTTCCTGTTATTGAAGGATCTGAAGGGGGTGTAAAATCTTTGGATGAAGCAAAATCTATTGCAAGAGAAATAGGATATCCCATATTGATTAAAGCAGCTGGTGGAGGTGGTGGAAAAGGTATGAAAATAGTTAATCAAGATAACGAATTAGAAAATATGTTTTTAACTGCTAAGACTGAGGCAAAAAAATTTTTTGGAAATGATGAACTATATATTGAAAAATATTTTAAAAACCCAAGACACATAGAAGTTCAAATAATGTCAGGTAAAAATAGAACTGTTCACTTGGGTGAAAGAGACTGCTCAGTACAAAGAAGACATCAAAAACTTATTGAGGAAACTCCTAGCCCAGTTCTTACCGAAGATCAGAGAAAAGATCTTTTAAAAAAAACAGTAGAAATGGTTGAAAAAATTAATTATGAGGGTGCAGGAACAGTAGAATTTATTTATGAGGATGGAAAATTTTATTTTCTAGAAATGAATACAAGAGTACAAGTTGAACATCCTGTTACTGAAGTTCAGACTGGTATTGATATTGTTAAGGAGCAATTATGGATAGCATATACTGGAGAAACAGCTTTAAAACAAAGCGATATAAATCCGAGAGGTCATTCGATAGAATGTAGAATTAATGCTGAGAATCCTGCAATGGATTTTCAACCTAGTCCAGGTACCATAAGTGTTTGTCATCAGCCTTCAGGGTTTAGAACAAGGGTTGATGGTTCAATATTTCAAGGATGTAAAATTACACCATTTTACGATAGTTTAATTGCGAAAGTTATATGTAAAGGAAGAAACAGAACAGAAGCTATTCAAAGAACGCTTCGATCACTTGATGAATTTGTGCTTGAAGGTATTACAACAACAATTGACTTGCACAAAAAAATATTGAAACATAAAAAATTTGTTAACTCAGATTTTGATACTAATTGGCTAAGTAAAGAAAAATTTTTTTAAGTATTATAACAGTTTAATAGTTGTATATCATAAATTGCATGATCGAATGGTGTTAAATTTGGATCTTCCGAAAACGTCCAACCATTAAAAATAAAGACTTTTTCATTTTCAGTCTTAGTTAAGTCTTTTACTTGCATATATGCAACATCGTTAATTCTATTATTTGCTTTGACTTTTTTACATTTCAAAATTTTAATTTCAAGAGGGCCAAAAGTTTTTGTCTCGTTTAAATTTACTAAAATTTCTGAAGATTTTGCTGTTATTTTATCTAATCCGACTAAAATTGCATGCGAAGAATTAAGCTTTTTAATTGTTTTTCTCTTTTGTTTGATGTCTTTATCTTTTTGATTTTGAAGTGAGGACTCATTTTTTTCCTCAACTTCTTCAAAGCTTGGTTTAATTTTTTCAATATTGATCAATTGTGATGTTGAAATTTCCTCGTTTCCATATAAATTATATGTAATTAAAAAAAAAAATTTGATTAATAAAATTAAAGTTTTATTTCCAAGTTTCATATTTTTTTTGTACATTGTTTTTTCTAATTCTTATAGGTTTGTGGCTTTCTTTAGTACCAGTTTTGTTTTCTTTATGGTTTTTTTGCCAAATATATTTATTTTTCTCTTTTTCAACTGGAATTTTATCGATTGTATGATGCATCCATAGATACCAATCAGAAGTAATTTTTGTAGCTTCAATATCCTTTGAATAAATCACCCACCTTTCATTTTTTTTATTTTTATAATATTTGTTACCAAATTCATCCTTGCCAACGTAAATCCCAGTAAATAAAGTTTTAAGAAAAGTTCCTAAAGTTTGTTTATTCCACCAAGTAAAAATTATTTTAAAGCTCATTTTAAAATTTTAAATCCACACAATTAACAATTGTATAATTATAGGATAGACACTTATAGTATTTTATATATATCATCAATATTCGATTCCAATTATATATGAAAAAATTCGTTGTTGAAACTTACTATACTTGTACCTTTAAGACCGTCCACACTTTAGATGATCTAAACGATAAAGAATTATCTAAAATAGATGACAGAAATGATGGGAGTGTAGAAGTTATTGATGTAAAGCTGAACAATAGAAAAACAAAAAAAATTGGCGGTGAAAGCAAAGAAAAACCTGAAAATATAAGAATAAATAATTCAATTCCTAAAAGTATTTCTAACAAAATTGAAAAAGAAAAAAAAATATCAGCTGAGAGTATGACTGCTTTTAAAGTCAAGAGTAATGCGAGATTTAAAATGCCTGATAGAAGAAAGGGATATATTCAAAAGGCTCAGATCGGTGATCATAAAGTTTATTTACATACTGGAGAATATGACGATGGAAAAATTGGAGAAATTTTTATCGATACAAACAAAGAAGGTGAACTTGTAAAAGCTATGATGAATAATTTTGCAATAGCAATTTCGCTTGGTTTACAGTATGGAGTGCCTTTAGATGAGTATGTAGACGCTTTTATTGATACAAAATTTGAACCTTCAGGGAACGTAATAGGTAATGATAGGATCTTAAGTGCTTCTTCAATTTTAGATTATGTATTTAGAGAGCTTGCAATCTCTTATCTTGGAAAAGAAGAGTTAGCTCATACACCATCAATAGCTAGTTCTAAAGCTTTATCAGGGGACGACTCGGATGACAAATTTCTTAAAATAGTAAAAAACATTACTTCGAAAGGATTTGTAAGAAGTAATCTGGAGGAAAAACTCGTAGATCTATCTGACGTAAGAATTAATTTAAAAACAAAAAATTAACTTTTCTTAAGATCCAATTTTATATTCAATTCTTTAAGATGTTCCTCATCAACTTTTGAAGGTGCTTTCATCATTAAATCTTCTGCATTTTGATTCATTGGAAACAATGTAACTTCTCTTATATTTTTTTCATCAGCCAAAAGCATAACAATTCTGTCAATTCCTGGTGCAATGCCTCCATGAGGTGGTGCACCATAACTTAGTGCATTTATCATACCGCTAAATTTTTCATTAACGTTTTTTTCACTATATCCTGCTATTGAAAATAACTTATACATCAATTCTGGAATATGGTTTCTTATTGCCCCAGAAGATAACTCAATTCCATTACATACTATATCGTACTGGAAAGCTTTTATATTGAGTGGTTTATCAAAATTAATTTCTTTAATATTTCCTTGTGGCATAGAAAAAGGATTATGACTAAAAATAATCTTATTAGTTTTTTCGTCTATTTCAAACATTGGATAATCCACAATCCAGCAAAAACTATATTCATTTTTGTTAATAAGATTTAAATCTGAGCATATCTTATCTCTTGAAATAGACAGTATTTTTTCAAGTTCTTTTTCCTTTCCACATGACAAAAATAAACTATCTCCAATAGATGCATTACAAATTTTCATTATTTCTTTAAGAGAGTTTTCGCTAAAAAATTTTCCAACTGGTCCTTTTGCAGTTATTTTTTCATCTTTTTCAAAAGTAAAATAAGCTAGCCCTGAAGCTCCCTGCTCTTTTGCCCATTTGTCGATATTATCAAAAAAACTTCTAGGTTTATCTTTTGTATTTTTAGTTAATATAGCTTTCACAAAAGAACCAGATTTAACAAGTTTTTTAAATATATCGAACTTTACATCATCTCTTGAAAAAATTTCCGTTACATCATGAATTATCAAAGGATTTCTTAGGTCTGGCTTATCTGTACCATATTTTTGCATAGCTTCTTTATAAGGAATTCTTGGAAACTTCGTCGATTTAATATTTTTGTTTGAAAATTTTTTAAATACATTATTTAATAATTTTTCTACAACTTGAAATACATCTTCTTGCTCTACAAATGACATTTCTAAGTCTAATTGATAAAATTCCCCCGGACTCCTGTCAGCTCTTGCGTCTTCATCTCTAAAACATGGAGCAATTTGAAAATATTTATCGAATCCAGAAACCATGATTAGTTGCTTAAACTGTTGAGGTGCTTGGGGTAGAGCATAAAATTTACCTGGATTCAATCTACTTGGAACTAAAAAGTCTCTTGCACCTTCTGGGCTAGACGAGGTTAGTATTGGGGTTTGGAATTCTAAAAATCCTATTTTAAGCATTTCCTCTCTAATAAAAGAAATTACTTTTGATCTCAAAATAATATTATGGTGCATCTCATCTCTTCTAAGATCTAAAAATCTGTATTTTAATCTAATATCTTCTGGGTAGTCCTGTTCACCAAAAACTGGCATTGGTAATTCTTTTGCGTCCGATAAAACTTCGAGCGACTCTATAGCAACCTCTATTTTTCCAGTTTTTAATTCTAAATTTTCTGTTCCTTTTTCACGCTTAATTACTTTTCCAGAAACCTTCAAAACAGACTCGGCTTTGATTTTTTCTAAAATAGAAAAAAATTTATTATTATTTTCAATTACACATTGAGTCAAACCATAGTGATCTCGAAGATCTATAAATAATAAATTTCCATGGTCTCTTTTTCTATGAAGCCATCCTGATAATGTAATTGTTTTATCAATGTTAGTCTCGTCTAATTCTGCACAATTATGAGTTCTATATTTATTCATTTATCTAATACTTTTTTTATTAAATTAATATTTATTGATTTTCCAGAAGATAAAGATAAATCATCGATATCTTTAAGAAATTTGAATATTTTATCATAAGATCGCTCAACATTTTTAATAATATAGTCTGATATTTTTGGATTTAGGTTGATTTGTTTATCAGAAAAAGATTTTGAGATAATTACTTGTAACAGTTCATCAGTAGGTAAATCTATGCCTATAAAAATAAAACTACTAATTCTAGATTTTAAATCTTTTAATTCAAATTCAATTTGATTTAAGGGCTTTACGCTATTAATTAAAACAAAATTTTCTAATTGTTTTGAATGATTAAGTATTGAATATAATAATTTTTCATTAATATTATTATTAAAATTATCAATAATTAGGCACTCTAAGTTGTTCAGATTTGAAATTGTATTGTCATTAATTTTTTTCGCTTCAACGATTTTTATTTTGTTGATTTTTTTTTCAAGAATTTTTGATAAATGAGTTTTACCTGAACCGGGTACACCAAAAATATTTAACCATTTTTCGTTCCATTTGGGCCAACTTTCGATAAGTTTGTAGGCTGAAAAATTATTACTTGAGACATAAAAATCTTGCTCAAAATATTTTGTTTTAAAAGGAAATTTAAAAACTAATTGACTCATTTAATAAGTTTAATACCCCATTCATCATTTTTTTGTTTTAAAATAATGTTTTCTTTTTTCAATTCATTTATAATTTTTTCTAATTTTCCCAAATATTTGATTTTTAGTAAAACATATTCGCTGTTAATTTCTTGAACATATAAATCGTCAACTAAACCAATATTATTTAGTCTTTTGTGTAATTCAGCTAAATTATTATTTTTATTTGGAGTCAATTTTATATTCAAAAATGATGGTGTTTTAATATCTATCAAATTTTTTGATTTTACTAAGTCAATTATTTCATTCCTAGTTCTCTGGATTATTTCTCTGTAATTTTTCTCTTTTTCTTTGAAATTATTTT
The DNA here is from genome assembly GCA_902590505.1 of uncultured Pelagibacteraceae bacterium. GTDB lineage: Bacteria > Pseudomonadota > Alphaproteobacteria > Pelagibacterales > Pelagibacteraceae > Pelagilacustribacter. The sequence continues at coordinate 141,901 of CACIWZ010000001.1, read as the reverse complement.
TAATCAATAAATTTTTATTTATTTTTTTTCCTGAAATGTTGGCCCTTAAAAAGATTTTTTCTACAATGCCATTTTTATCATCAATTAATAACAATGCTTGATTTTTTTTTGAATATTCTAAAAATAAAGTATTTATTTCTACATCAAATAAATTATTTTTATTTATATTAATTTTTTGTATAATTTCTATATTTTCAAATGGTAGTATAAATTCTACTAAATCATTGTCTTCAAAATCGTTCCATTTTTCATAAAAAAAATTTTGATTGAATATGAAATATTGATCATCTTTTTTAAGAACTGGAAGAAGATAAAATTCTTTATTAGTAATTTCGGCGTAAGAAATATCTTTTTCATAAAATAAATTATGCAATTTATCCTTATCAAAGAAAATATTAAAAATTACAATATCTTCCTTTTTGTCATTTTCCACATTTGATATTACTTGATAATAAGAAACTAACTCTTTAATTTTTGTAAAATCCATTTTTGAAATTTTTTCTTTATCATCAATTAATAGAATTTTATCAATGAGCTTTAGGTAAGCTTTTTTAATAGCCTGATTTGCAATATCCTTATTAGAGGTATTTGTTTTCTTAATAATCTCAATATTATTAACATTAAATATACTGTCTTGAGATAAAACATTTCCAGTTTTAATAAAAATAACTAAGATAAGAATTATAATTTTATTAAGCTTCATAAAAGTTAAATATCATTTTTATAAATGAAAAAAATACAAAATAGTTACAAAAAAAGTGGCGTAAATATTTCATTAGCAAATAAATTAGTAAAACACATTTCTTTAATATCAAAAAAAGGTGTCAAAAAAACGAAAAACTCTTTTGACAGAGATGTAATTGGAGGATTTGGTTCATTATTTGATATTAGTAAATTACATATTAAAGACCCTGTGATTGTCTCATGTACTGATGGAGTTGGCACTAAGATCGAATTAGCGAACAAATTTAAAAAATTTGATACTATTGGTATAGATCTAGTTGCAATGTGTATAAATGATTTAATCGTTCAAGGAGCAAAACCACTATTTTTTTTGGACTACATAGCGATAGGTAAATTAGATTTAAACAAAACCAAAAAGATTTTAAAGGGTATTTTTGAAGGATGCAGATTATCAAATTGTAAACTTATTGGAGGCGAAACTGCTGAAATGCCTGGAACATACTCAAAGAATAAATTTGATGTAGCGGGCTTTAGTGTAGGTATTGTATCAAAGAAAAAAATTCTAAGTAAAAAAAAAGTTAGATCAGGAGATGTAGTTTTGGCTATACCTTCCAACGGATTGCATTCTAATGGATTTTCATTAGTAAGATCAATTTTAAAATCTAACAAAATTCCATTAAGTTTAAGAAAAGAATTATTGAAACCAACAAAAATTTATTCAAAAGAAATTTTAAAATTAACTGCTAAAAATTTAATTCATTCTGCAGCACATATTACTGGTGGTGGGCTCATAGAAAATCTAACGAGATCAATACCTGAAAATTTATCGTTAAACGTAGATCTATCTAAAATAAAAGTTAATAAAATCTTTAAATGGCTTAAAAGTAAGAATATTTCTGACAATGAAATGATGAACACTTTTAATTGCGGAGTAGGTTTCTGTATCATTTCCCCTAAAAAAAATATCGTGAAAATAAAAAATACTTTTGAGAATAAATTTAAACCTTATGAAATTGGTTTTATCTCTAGGGAAAAAACAAAAGTAAAAATAAGCAATTCATTAAAATGGTAAAAAAAAATGCATGTATTTTTATATCAGGTAAGGGCTCGAATTTAAAAAATTTAATAAAAAAAACAAGAGATTATAATTTTCCAATAAATATTAAACTTGTTATCTCAAACAATAAAAATGCTCAAGGAATTAACTACGCAAAAATTAATTCAATACCTTTCCTAATTATTAATACAAAAAAAAGGGGGTTCGAAAATTTAATTTTAGAAATAATTAAAAAAAATAAGATTTCATTAATTTGTTTAGCTGGTTATATGAAAATCATATCAAAAAAGTTTATTAGAGAATTTAGAAAAAAAATAATAAATGTTCATCCGTCTTTGTTGCCGAATTATAAAGGTTTAGATACGTATAATAGAGTATTAAAGAACAAAGAGAAAAAAACAGGCTGTACCATACATTTTATTAATGAGAAATTAGATGATGGAAAAATTATAAACAAAAAATTTTTTTTTATAAATAAAGATGAAAATTTAGAAACTCTAAAAATCAAAACTCAAAAATTAGAGCGCTTAGCTTATCCAGAGGCGATAATTAAATTATACAGGAATCGTTAATTTTTGAAGAAAAAATTGATTTCCTTTTTTGCGTTTTCGCTTGAGTCTGAACCATGCACAGAATTTTTATCAATTGAAATTCCATATTGTTTTCTAATTGTATTTTCCTCTGCTTTTTTTGGATCAGTTGCTCCCATTAATTTTCTATTCTCTAATATAGCGTTTTCACCCTCTAAAATCATAGCAACAATAGGGCCAGAAGATAAATATGAACACAAATTTTCATAAAATGGTTTCGACTGGTGGACTTTGTAAAACTCTGCAGCTTCCTCCTTAGAAATTTGAATTTTTTTAGACTCTTTTATTTTTAAATTATTTGAAGTAAATATTCTTTTTATCTCTTCAACAAGATTTCGTTCAACTGCATCGGGTTTAATAATTGACAATGTTTGTTCAAAATTACTCATAATTTTCTTCAATAAGCTCATTAAGTAACCTCACCCCAAAACCAGTTGCTCCTCCAGAATTTAGAGCTCCTCCATATTTTGAAAATGCCATCCCAGCAATATCTAAATGAGCCCATGGAGTTTTATTCAGGATAAATCTCTGGAGAAATTGTGCAGCTGTAGTTGACCCAGCACCCCCTACATAATTTATATTTTGCATATCTGCATTTTTTGAATTCATCAGTTTATCGTAATTTTTATGTAATGGCATACGCCATACTTTTTCATCAACTTTTTCCCCAGCGTTAAAAATTTTTTTCGATAAATCATCGTTATTTGAAAAAAGTCCAGCATACTCTGAGCCAAGGGAAACTATAATTGCTCCTGTAAGGGTAGCTAAATCAATAATAAATTTTGGTTTATATTTTTTTTCAGTAAAAGTAATAGCATCAGCTAAAACTAATCTTCCCTCTGCATCCGTATTTAGTACTTCTATAGTTTTACCGCTAAAAGATTTTACAATATCTCCTGGTCTTTGTGCGTTACCACTTACCATATTCTCTACTAGACCAACAACTCCTATAGCATTGATTTTAGCTTTTCTTAAAGCCAAGCTTTTCATTAATCCAACTACAGCAGCGGAGCCTGCCATATCATAAGTCATGTCTTCCATAAATTTTGCTGGCTTCAAAGAATAACCTCCGGTATCAAAACAAACTCCTTTTCCTACAAATGCTAGTGGACTCGATTTGTTTTTAGCACCATTCCATTCCATTGTTACCAAATACGAGCCTCTAATACTTCCTTGACCTACTCCAAGTAAGGCATGCATGCCCATTTTTTTTAATTTTTTTTCGTCATAAATGTTAATTTTTAATCCATCTTTTTTAAGAGAACTTAATCTTTTTGCGTATTCATCAGGGTGTAAAACATTTCCAGGCTCTGATACTAAATCTCTTGCATAAAATGTACCTTCTTCTAATGCTTTGAATTTGATTTGATTTTGAATTGAAGGTTTATTTTTATTGCCAGTTATATTTAATGTAATATCTCTTTTCTCTTTTTTAGTTTTATATTTTTTGAATACATAAGATTTTAGTTTCGCACCATGAAGGAAATGACTTAAAAAATTATTGTTTTTGTTATTAATAGTATCTGAAATTATAAAGTAATCTTTACTATCTCCAATATTAATTCTCCCAAAAAATTCTGCACCAAGTTTTTCAATATCAGAAATTTTTAAATCTTTTTTAATTGATACTAAAATTATATTTCTTTTTGAAGAAAGTTCAAAAATATATAAGTTTTTTTTGTAATCAGTATTTTTTAACAAATCGTTGATATAAGAAAATTCAAAATTTGAAAGATATTTTTTTAACTCATTAGTTTTAAATTTTTCATTTGAAAATAAAACTACGTTGCCTGTAGGCTTGTTTATTGTTTTTTTTAAATAGTTAAACTTGATAGACATAAATTTTAGATAAAACCTAATTGTGTCAGTGATATATGTTCAAAAATATAAGTTTTCAATGATAATTTTATCATATTTAAACCATTAGTTGAATTTATTTTATGGATAGATTATTTATATACGAAATATACAAATGCTTCAAAACAAAATTTACCATAACTATATAATTGAGATTTTTAAATTGTTTTTAGTCATCTTGTTTAGTCTTGCAATTATTGCCTGGACTGTAAGAGCCGTAAACTTTTTAGATTTAATAGTAGAAAGTGGATACCCTGTTTTTACTTATTTTCAGTATTCTTTTTTGAATTTGTTTGGAATACTTACAAAGTTCATTCCGTTGTCATTTCTACTGGCTTTATCAATCTTTATAATTAGACAGTTACAAGAAAATGAATTGATTATTTTATGGACCTCAGGAGTAAAAAAAATACAAGTTATTCATTTATTTTTGTTTTTATCCTTATTCATATCCTTGTTTCATTTAATTTTTTCAGTTTTTATAACACCTACTGCTTTAAATAAGTCAAGAAAACTTCTTGGAAATGAGAAAATTATCTCAATATTACCCACCCTAAAAATTCAGCAATTTAGTGACTCTTTCAAAGGCCTTACTTTTATTGTTGATGATAAGTTTGAAAATCAAATTAAAAATATATTTTTACATGATAAGTCTAATATTTTGAAAAATATTTCATCTGATCGAGAATCGGAAACATCTTCAACAATAATAGCAAAAACTGGAATTGTAGAAGAAAAAAAACTTGTTTTATTTAATGGGTTAATTATTTCTGAAAGTAAAGGAAATACTCAAAATGACATAATTAAATTTGAGCAAATTGATATTGATTTAAGAAATCTTGAAAATACTACTATCAAGCAACCGAAAATCCAAGAGACATCAACTTTAAGATTATTCTCTTGTATTTATAATAAATTTTCAAAAGATCCAATTTGTAAAGGGGGCTTTAACGAGGAAATTTTACCAACTCTCAATAGAAGAATGGTTTTGCCTCTTTTCATTCCAGTTATAACATTAATTTCCTCATTATTATTTATTAAAACTAGTGGAAGAATTTATTATAGTAAAGTAAGTATATTTGCTTATTCTTTCCTGGTTCTTTTGTATGCTGAATTAACAATAAGATATACAGGAATAAACGAAATTATAAAAAACGTATTCTTATTTTCACCTGCTGCTTTGGCAATATTTATATATATTTTTTTAAAAATTAAGCTATCGCAAGAAACGAAAAATTTATGAATAGTGTAATACTAAATTATATTCTAAATGGTTTTTTAAAAACTTTTTTTAAAGTTTTCTTATTTTTTTACGCTTTTGGAATTATTTTAAATTTATTTGAAGAAATAGAATTTTTTAAAAATTTGGAGTCTTCAATTTTTACACCTTTGATTTTAACTAATCTTTATATTCCGAGTATGATGATTAATTTACTCCCATTTATAATTTTTATATCGAGTATGAAATTTATTATTGACTTAAGAAATAATAAAGATCTGCTTACAATGAAGATATTTGGATTTTCAAATTTCAAAATATTTTTTATTCTTGCAAGTACATCTTTTATTTTAGGGTGGATAATTCTCTTAATAATAAATCCTGTTACATCAGAAATGTCAAAATATTATGAGCAAATAAAGTCAAACTATTCCAGAGATATTGATCATCTTGTAACGTTTAATAATAACGGATTATGGATCAAAGAAAACTTATCGACTGGCAGTAGAATTATAACTGCCAATAAATATAACGGTAAAAAATTAGAGGATATTACTATATTTAATTTAGATGAAGATTATAATCTTAATAAAAAAATTTATTCAAAATCTGCAAATATAGAAAGTAATGAATGGCAATTAAGTAAAGTCTCTATTGTTGAATTTAGTGAAAATAGTCAACAAGAGATAAAATTGAAAAAAGATAGCATTACATCTATTTACACTTACGATAACATAATTAATCTTTTTAAAAATTTTGAAACTCTGTCTTTTGTTGACTTATTGATCAATTATAAAAACCTTATAAATAAAGGCTATAATAAGCTTTTTTTAAATCAGAGATTACACGCAATGTTATCTTTGCCTTTTTTCTTATTTATTATGACTGCTTTAGCATCGATAATTGTTATGGGGACTTTAAAAAAATCAAATAATGTAAGATTTATATTCATAGGAATTATTTCTTGTGTTCTTATTTATTATCTAAAAGATCTATCAGTAGCTTTAGGCCAAACGAATAGAATTCCACTTACACTATCAACATGGGTGCCTGTAATAGTAATTGGAATATTTAGTACAATAGGCATTCTTCAAATTAATGAAAAATAATTTAATTAAAATACTCCTATTTTTTCTTTTAACAAATGTTTCATTTGCAGACGAACTTGAAATAAGTGCAAAAAACATATCACTGGATAAAAAAAAAGAAATTTCAATTTTTCAAGATGAAGTAATTATAATCGATAAAGATAATAATATAATAAAAACTGATTACGCAGTTTATAATTATAAACTTCAAATTATAGAAGCTAAGGGAGATACAGTCATTACAACTTCTAAAGGTTATATTGTTGAAACTAAAGATATCAATTTTAATAAGAATAAAAATTTTATTAATTCAGAAAGTTCCACAGTAATAAAAGATGTGCAAAATAACAAAATTTATTTAGAAAATTTTAATTATCAAATGAAACGAAATATATTTAAATCTGTTGGATTAATAAAGGTCATCGATAAATCAAATAATACCTATGAATTTTCACAAATTTATATTGACGAAAATAAAAAAGAACTAATCGGATCTGACTCGAAAGCATTTTTAAATCAGGATGGGTTCAAAATGAATAACGAAAATAAGCCAAGAATTTTTTCTAATTCTATTTCTTTAAAAGAAAAAGAGTCAAATTTTATCAAAAGTACTTTCACAACATGTAATTACAGAGAAAATGACAAATGCCCTCCGTGGGAGTTAAGAGCTTCGAAAATGAAGCATGATAATATAAAAAAGACAATTTATTATGATAATGCTGTTATAAGAATTTACAATGTTCCGATTTTTTATTTTCCTAAGCTTGCTCATCCAGATCCGACAGTAAAACGTAGATCTGGTTTTCTTATACCGTCATATGCTGATACTAAGAACTTAGGATCAAGTGTAAAAATTCCTTATTTTTGGGCTATAAGTCCTGATAGGGACTTCACCTTAAAAAATCAATTATTTGTGAATGAAAATCCTTTATTTATTGGAGAGTATCGTCAAGCATTCAAAAATTCTAATTTAATTTTTGATTTTGGTTATTCAGAAGGATACAAAAATACTTCGGACACCAAAAAGCCGGGTGATAAATCACATTTTTTTGCAAAGTTTTTTAAAGAGTTCAGTGACAATGAGAATAGGACAAGTGACTTTGAAATTAATTTACAAGATATATCACACAGAAAATATCTTAAATTATATAGGATAGAATCGGACTTAGTTAATTATGAAACTAATACTTTGGAGAATTTTGTAAATTTTAACCACTACGATGATGAAAAAGATTTATTTGTTTCAATTAGATCAAGTATTTATAGGAATTTGAATGAGTCTTACAATGACAAATATGAATTCATTTTACCTGAGTTAAATCTTAATAAAAATCTATATAGTGAGAAACTTGGAAGTGGAAGTTTTAATTCAAACTTTAAAATTCATAATTACGATACAAATAAATTTGAAAACTTTTTAATAAATGATTTTGAATGGTCATTTAATAAAACTTTTTTTAATTTACCATATGAAGGGAGTTTTCTTACAAGTTTAAAAAATGTAAATTATGAAGCTAAAAATGTAGATAAATTTAAAAAAAAAACAACTAGTGAGTTAATGGGTGCACTTGGTTATTTAGCAAGCTTTGATTTGATAAAATCTGACACTAATGGGACAAATCATATTTTAAAACCAAAGTTTTTACTAAAATATGCCCCCAATCACATGAAAAATGAGACGGAAGATAATAGTTTATATAGAGAGAATATTTTTTCACTAAATAGAGTAAATTCATCATCGAATTTTGAGGGTGGTTCAAATTTAACTTACGGATTTGACTATGAGAGAAAAAGAAAAGAAAATAATATTAAATTTTCGTTAGGTCAGGTTATCAATGAAAAAAAATTAAATGAAAGAATGTCTGATACATCAAGCTTAGATAAAAGATTTTCAGATGTAGTCGGTTCATTTGAATTTGATACTAATAATTTAAAAATAGATTATAATTATTCACTTGATCAAAATTTTAAGGAGATGAATTACAATGAAGTTGGTGCGGAGTATTCCTTAAGCAATATGAAATTTAATCTAAATTATTTAGAGGAAAATAATATTTCTGACGTAAAAGAATATTTAAAATCTTCATTGGAAATTAAAAGAGGTAATAACGGTTTATTCACTTTTAGTAATAAAAGAAACATAATCACCAATTCTTCTGAATATTACAACTTAAGTTATGAGTATATAAATGATTGTTTAAGAGCTGGTTTAGTTTATAGAAGAGAATTTTACAACGACTCAGAGTTAGAGGCAGAAAATTCATTGATGTTCAAAGTTACTTTAAGTCCTTTCGGAGAAATTTCATCACCTAAATTTTAGTTATCAATGATTTCTTTATTTAAAATATCAATAAAAATTTTTTTTATTATCTTAATATTAAACAATAATTTACTTGCACAAAACAAGACAAAAATTATCGCGAAAGTCGGCAGTGAAATAGTAACCTCTTTTGAATTAGAAAACAAAATTAAAACTACTTTATTTTTAGCTGGAGAAAATCTTAGCCAAAAAAATATTAATTCAATTAAAAACGTATCTATGACCTCATTAATAAATCTAAAATTAAAAAGAGAAGAGTTGAAAAAATACAATTACAAAAATGATCATTTTGAAAGAACTAAAAACCATTTAAAAATAGTTTCATCAAAGCTAAATATTAATACTGATGAACTTGAAAATTTGTTTATAAAAAATAAAATTGACTATAATGAGTACTTAAATGAAATTAAGACAGAGTTTTCTTGGCAGAATCTTATTTTTAGGATTTATTCAAAAAAAATTAATATTGATGAAAAACAGATTTTAAATGAATTAAACTCTGTAGTAAAAGAACAGAAAAATATTGAAGAGTTTAATTTATCTGAAATAGAAGTAAATTTTGTAAATTTGGATGAAAAAAATAAAATTATAGATGACATCAAAATTCATATTGAAAAATATGGATTTGCTAAATCTGCAAATAAATTTAGTATCTCAAATACTTCTTTAGATGGTGGAAAATTAGGTTGGACAAATTCTAATAGCCTCTCTAAATCAGTATATGAGTCGATTAATAAAATTGATGTTGGTGAATATACTTTAATTACAAGCAGCAATAATATTCTTTTTCTTAAATTAAACAGTAAAAGATATAAAGAAAATTTAAACAACATTGATACCGAAAAATTGAAAAATTCAATTATAAATAAACAAAAAACCGACCTTTTAAATTTGTACTCTAATACACATTTATCTCTTAAAAAAAATAACACCTTAATTGAATTTAAATGAACTCAAAAATAATAATAATTAGTGGTGATCCAAATAGTATTAATTCTGAAATTATTTTCAAAGCGTGGAAAGAAGTTAGTAAATTAAAGAAAGAAAAAATTACATTAATTGGTAATTTTCAACTTTTGTATGATCAAGCAAAAAAGCTTAAAATAAAAATTCCTTTAAAAAAGATTAATAATATTAATGAAAAAAATGATGGGAATTTTTTAAATATTATCGATTATCCTCTGAAATATAAAAAGTGCTTTAAAGTTCAAAAAAAACACGCTACGAAATATGTGACTGGTTGTTTAAATTTAGCAAATAAAATATGTACAGAGAGAAAAATTAAAGGCTTCATTAATTGCCCAATAGATAAAAAGCTTATTAAAAAAAAAGGAATCCATGGAGTGACCGAATTTATTGCAAAAAAGTCAAAAATTAAAAAGTTTTCTGAAGTTATGATGCTTTATAATAAAAAATTATCTGTTGTCCCAGTTACAACACATATTAAAGTAGTAAATATATCTAAAAATATTAAAAAAAAAAATTTAATAAAAAAAATTAGCACTTTAAATTTTTACTTTAAAAAAATTTTTAAATATTGGCCTAAAATAGCTGTTTTAGGTTTAAATCCACATAATGCTGAATATGAAAAAAACTCTGAAGAAGTGAAGCAAATTATACCAGCAATTAAGTATTTAAAAATGAAGGCAAATATTTTTGGTCCAATGGCTGCAGACAGCTTCTTTAATTCTGATTATAAGAAATATGATGTAATAGTTGGTATGTATCACGATCAGGTTTTAATCCCTTTTAAAAATTTATTCAAATTTGATGCAATTAACATTACCTTGGGACTAAAATACATCAGAATGTCACCTGACCATGGTACTGCAAGAGATATAATTGGGAAAAATTTAGCAGATAATCAAAGCTTGATAAATTGTATAAACTTTTTAGATAGGTTGAGATAATGCTTCATCCTAAAAAATCTTTAGGACAAAATTTTCTTATTGATAAAAATATAATAAATAAAATAACAAGTCTTAAAAATATTAAAAATAGAAATATATTAGAAATTGGCCCTGGACGAGGGGCTTTGACTGAAAAAATTTTAGAAAAAAACCCTAAAAGTCTTATATTAATTGAGAAAGACTATAAATTGTACGAAGTATTAAAAAAGAAATATAAAAATAATAATAAAGTAACATTATTTAATTCAGATATTCTTAAAATAGACCTTGAAAAAATAATAGATATAAAAAGTATAGTCTTTGGAAATTTACCGTACAATATTTCATCACAAATTTTAGTAAAACTTATAAAATTTAAAAATTGGCCTCCAAAATTTACTGATTTAATTTTTATGTTTCAGAAAGAGGTTGCTGAAAAAATTATAGGTAAATCTTTTGGAAGATTGACAATAATAACTAATTACAGATTAAAACTTTCAAATAAATTTAATGTATCTCCAAATTGTTTTTACCCAAAACCTAAAATTACCTCCTCTGTTTTACATTTATCACCAATAAAAAAAGAGATTAATAAGATTAAAAACTTAGATAATTTAGAAATGATTACTAATATTTTTTTTTCTAATAAGAGAAAAATGATTAAGAAAAATTATAAAAAAATTTTAGGAAAAAAAAGAATTAAAAATTTAAATCTCAACTTAAGACCATCTGACCTTAAGTCAGAAATTTATTACAAAATCACTGAATTGTACGAGGAAAAATTATAGGTTTTTTATGTAACAAAATAATATTTTCAATTTGTTTAAAGCAATTTTCTAAATCATCATTAGTTACAATATAATCGTAATCATCCCAATGTTTAATATCTTCTTCAAAAGACATTAGTCTTTTTTTTACTTCTTCTTTACTGTCCTGATTCCTTTTCATTAATCTATTTTTAACTTCTTCTTTATTTTTAGTTGTAATAAATATTTTTACTAAATTTAAATTTTTATATTTTGAAAGTTGTTGATTTCCTTGCCAGTCTATGTCGAATATTATGTCGTTAGTTTTGATTAAATTGTCAACAATTTCTTTTGAAGTTCCGTAATAATTATCGAATATTTTTGCATGTTCATAAAGTTTATTTTCATTTATTAAAAATTTGAATTTTTCTGAGTTAATAAAGTGATAATCAACACCGTTTACCTCGTTAGGTCTTGGCTTTCTTGTGGTATGAGATACAGATATTTTAAAGGAACTAAATTTTTGTTGAATTTTTTTTGTAATCGTCGTTTTACCTGCTCCAGAGGGAGATGATAAAACTACCATGATATTTTTATTATCATGCTTCATTTTAAAATGATTTAGCTAGATTTGCTTTCTATAAACTTAATAGCATCACCAACAGTTAATATCTTCTCAGCTTCACTATCTGAAATTTCTGAACCAAATTCCTCTTCAAAAGCCATAACTAGTTCAACGGTATCTAAACTGTCTGCACCAAGATCATCAATGAAACTTGCCTCTTCGGTAACTTTTTCTTCTTCTATACCTAAATGATCTGCTACAATTTTTTTTATCTTATTTTTTATATCGTCTGACATGAATTCCTTTCGTGTTTATTTAATTCTTATTAGATTATTAAATAGAATTGTCAAGCCATATACATTCCACCGTTAACATGTATTGTTTCCCCATTTATATAAGTTGCCATATCAGAAGCTAAAAAAGCTACACAATTAGAAACATCTTCGCCCGTACCTAGGTTTCCCGAAGGAATTTTGTTTATGAGATTTTTTTTAAATTCTTCATTAATTTTATCTGTCATCTCAGTTTTTATAAAACCAGGCGACACACAGTTTATATTGATATTCTTTTTTGCATATTCTATGGCTAAGCTTTTTGAAAATGCAATAATTCCAGCTTTTGAAGCTGCATAATTAGCTTGACCTAAATTACCTGTATGACCAACAATAGAGGTAATATTAATTATTTTTCCATATTTTTTTTTCAGCATCTTTTTAACAGCTGATTTACACATTAAAAAAGTAGATGTAAGATTAATATCTAAAACTTTTTTCCAATCTGCTTCTGTCAATCTAATAGATAAATTATCTAGAGTTATACCAGCATTATTAACTAAAATATCTAGACCTTCTAATTTATCATGAACGTTATTGATAAAATCATCTATCTTATCGTGATGATCTAGCTTAAACTTTTCGACTTGAATATTTGGAAAATTCTTTTTCAAATTACCCAACTTCTCTTCATTAGTACCAGTTGCAATAATTTTTGTATTTAAACTGTCAAATTTTTTCACTAAGCAATTTCCAATACCTCCTGTAGCTCCTGTGATTAAAACTTTCTTATTTGTTAAATTCATTTTTTAAATTTTTAATATCATCGATTGAATTGATTGAAAAACAATTAACATTTTTTACGGTTCTTTTTACCATACCTGTTAAAACTTTTCCTGGTCCAATTTCTACAAAATTGGATACCCCTTCATTAGAAATATTTATAATGGTTTCGCGCCATTTAACAGTTGAAAAAATCTGATCGATTAGCAATTTTTTTATGTTTTCTGGGTTTTTTTCAATTTTTGCTGTTACATTGCTTAAAATTGAATGCGTAGGACTCCTAAAATTAGTATTTTTGATTTTATCGCTCATTTTATCAGCAGCTGATTTCATCAAAGAACAGTGAAATGGCGCGCTGACTTTTAATGGTATTGATTTAATCTTTTTTTCTTTCAATAAAGATTGAAAAGAAACAACACTATCTTTATCACCACTGACAATTACTTGTCCATCCGCATTATCATTAGCAATTTCACAAACTCCCTTTTCTTTTAATGAATTAAGCAAATCAGAGATATCTTTAATTTTTGCACCAAGTATTGCTAGCATACTTCCCTTCCCGACTGGAACTGCCTCTTGCATTGCTTTACCTCTCTCATATAATAAATAGAGTGCGTCTTCAAATTTTAATGACTCTGAACAAACTAGAGCACTATATTCTCCTAAAGAATGTCCAGCAAAGTAATTAAATGTATTGAAATCAAAATTAAACTCTTCTTTTAAGACCTTAAAAATTGAAAAGCTTACAGTCAAAATTGATGGTTGAGTGTTTTGAGTAAGTTGTAACTGATCCTCTGGTCCATTTAAAATCAATTTAGATATAGAATAATTTAATTTTTCATCTGCATCTTTAAAAATTTTTTTCACAATATCAAAATTATTATAAAATTCTGATCCCATGCCTACAATTTGTGAACCTTGACCCGGAAATAATAAAGCGCTCATTTTCTTCAGTTTAATCAATAATAATTAGTATTGCTATAATTCTTCATTATAGTATAACCCAGATTTTACAAATAAATAATAAAACTAATAATAGCAAATAATTATGGCTTTTTACGAAAATACTATTGTAGCCAAACAAGATTTGGCCGAAAAAGAACTTAAAACAATCAAAGAAAAATACAATGAATTGATAAATAAGTCTTCGGGTAAAGTTATAAAAATTGAAGAATGGGGTTTATTAAATTTGGCTAATAAGATTAAAAATTATAAAAAAGGTTTTTATATTCATTATAAATTTGAAGGTAATAAAGATACTCTAATTGAAATAGAAAAAAAGATAAAGGTGGATGGATCAATAATAAGATATTTAACTGTTAAATATAAAAAACTTGATACTAAAAATGAGTTTTTCAACAGCAAATCAATATGAAAAGAAAAGGTAAAAATTTTCAAAAAAGAAATACTAATTCGCTTAGTAAGTTAAGTCTTTTTCAAAAAAATGATGGTAAATTCTCAAAAAAATGTCCATTATCAAGTAAAAATGCGCCAATAATCGATTACAAAAACATAGGTCTATTAAAAAAATATGTTTCTGATAACGGTAAAATTATTTCTTCAAAAATCACATCTGTTTCTTTTAATAAACAAAAAAAACTAACGAAAGAAATTAAAAAAGCAAAAATTCTAGGACTTATTTAAAATGGAATTAATATTATTAGAAAATATACTTAATTTAGGAAATATAGGAGATAAAGTTAAAGTTAAAAACGGTTATGGAAGAAATTATCTTCTAAAAAAAGGTAAAGCTTTAAGGTTTAATAAAGAAAATCAGGATTTTGTAAGTAAAAAAAAAGACGAATTAAACAAAAAAAATGTAGAAGTTAAAAATAAATTTAAAGAAATATCTAACGTTGTAAACAAAAAAACATTTTCGATAAGTAAAGAGTCTAAAGAAAATGGAGAATTATACGGCTCAATAAAACCAAAGGAGATAACCAATTTAATTAAAGAAAAACTCAATGTTGAAGTTAGCCCCTCTCAGATAATTCTTAAAAACAATCTCGATAAAATAGGAGTTTACAAAGTAGATATAAATTTTCATTCAGAAGTAAAGGCTCAAATCTCTATAAAAATAAATAAAATACAATCAAAATAACTTTTCCACAGTATCTCTAAAACAGTGTGTAACTTTTTTCTTTATTGAAAAATTCTTTTCCATAGTATTATTTCGTGGAAGAAATTAAATCTATTCAAAATAAAGTTGAAAACAAGCAGCCTTGTAATATTGAAGCAGAACAAGCTCTTTTAGGTTCAATTTTAGTTAATAATGACATCATAGATGAAATTTCTAATACTATAAAATCCTACATATTTTTTGATCCAGCTCATATAAAAATTTATGACGTGATAGTCAATTTAAATAATAGAGGGATGATAGCAAATCCTATAACCTTAAAAAATTTTTTTGAAAAAGATAATATGCTTAATGAGGTAGGCGGTACGGAATATTTAGTTAAACTTACAAGATTCTCTAGCTCATCTAAGCAAGCAGTCGATTATGCAAAAATTATTCATGAGATGTATTTAAGAAGACAATTAATTTTAATCTCTGATAAACTATCTTCAGAAACATTGAATGCAAGTTCAAAAGAACAAAATGCTGAAAGTATTATTGAAGGTACGGAAAAATCACTTTTCGATTTAGCGGAGAGAGGTAGTTTTTCTCAATCCTTTATCCAATTTAATAAAGCGTTAGATCAAACAATACAAATGGCTACTTTAGCAATGCAGAATGATCAAGGTATAGTTGGAGTGCCTACTGGTTTAAGTGATTTAGACGAAAAACTTGGTGGGCTACATAAATCTGATTTGATTATTTTAGCTGGTAGACCTTCAATGGGTAAAACTGCTTTGGCAACAAATATTGCGTATAATGCTGCTCAGAATATTTTAAAACGGCAAGAAAAATCCTCAATAGCTTTTTTTTCGTTAGAAATGTCATCGGAACAACTATCAACAAGAATATTATCTGAACAAGCAAGAATTAGATCCGATGATATTCGTCGAGGTAAAGTTACTGAAGAAGAAATAAATAGGTATATAGAGACCTCCAGAAACATTTATAACTTACCGTTATACATTGATGAAACCCCCGCAATCACGATAGCAACTTTAAGTAATAGAGCACGAAGAATTAAAAGATTAAATGGACTTAGCTTAGTTGTTGTTGACTATATTCAGCTTATGAGATCAAGCTCAAACAAAAACGACGGTAGAGTTCAAGAAATATCTGAAATTACGCAAGGACTTAAAGCTTTAGCCAAAGAACTATCTGTGCCTGTATTAGCTTTATCACAATTATCTAGAGCGGTAGAGCAAAGAGACGATAAACAACCCCAGTTAGCAGATCTAAGGGAGTCCGGTTCAATTGAACAAGATGCTGATGTGGTAATGTTTGTATACCGAGAAGCTTATTATTTAGAGAGAAAACAGCCCAAACTTGGTTCAATAGAGCATGCTGAATGGCAATCTAAGATGAATGATGTGAATGGTTTAGCTGATATAATATTAGGTAAACAGAGGCACGGTCCAACAGGTACTATCAAAGTAGAGTTTGAGGGAATTTACACAAAATTTAAAGATTTAAGTAGAAATTAGACTTAATTTTTTCTTTAGTTATAAATAAATTAAGATATATCTGAATTATATAGATGTGGTCTTATATTTATAAAAAACTAATCATTGATTTTTCAAAATTAACCTTTCTACTAATTGCAATTACATTAGTTTTTTCAATCTATCACGCGAAGAATTTTAATTTAGACGCATCTTCTGATGCACTTCTTTTAGAAGGAGATGAGGATTTAAGATATTTAAGAGAAGTAAACGAGAGGTATGGATCTAAAGATTTTTTAGTCCTAACTTATACACCAATATCTAGTTTTACAGAAAATGAGACTATTCTTAATCTTCAATTATTAAAATCAAAAATCGAAAAACTAACCTGGGTGGATAGTGTTATAACTGTAATTGATGTTCCATTGCTCAAGAGCACAGACGAAGGATTAATGGATAGATTGAAAAACTATAAAACCTTAGCTTATCCTGAAATAGATAAAAAAAGAGGATTTGAGGAAATTATAAATAGTCCAATTTATCAAAATTATGTCATTAGCGAGGACGGTAAAACATCAGGGATTGTAGTGTATCTTAAAAAGGATGAAAGATTAGCGGAGTATCTAAAAGTAAAAGACAAATATTTTAATCAATCCAATGAAACGGGATTAACTAAAGAGGAAAAAAGTAATTATAAAAATTTTTTAAAAGAATACGAAAAATATAAAAATCTTTATAATAAAAGGAATAGCCAAAATATTGCAGAGATAAGAGACGTAATAAATAAATATGGTGAAAATGCAAAAATTCACTTAGGTGGCATTCCAATGATTGCTGATGATATGATGAGTTTTATAAAAAGTGATATCATTGTTTTTGGTATTGGTGTCTTCATTTTTATAGTTTTTACACTTTGGTTCATTTTCAGAAACATAAAATGGGTATTGATGCCATTAATAGGTTGTGCAACTTCAGTAATAATAATGATTGGCCTGTTAGGTTTTATGGGGTGGAAAGTTACAGTAATATCCTCAAATTTTATTGCTTTGATGCTTATTTTAAACATGGCAATGAATATTCATATCACAGTGAGATATCTGCAACTTAAAAAAGAGCAACCAACATTTTCAAAAGAAAAAACTGTATTAGAAGCAAGTAAAAAAATGATGCTTCCAATTCTTTATACTGTTTTAACAACTATATGTGCTTTTCTTTCTTTAATTTTTAGTGATATTAAGCCTATAATTGATTTCGGTTGGATGATGACTTTGGGGTTAATTGTTTCAATAATTGTAACTTTCTTGCTTTTACCATCTTTAATAAACATTTTCTCCAAAGATATTGAGATTAATGTGAGAGATACTGAAAAATCTGTAATTACGTCTTTTCTAGCATCAATAGCGAAAAAAAGGACCATATTAGTTTTAAGCTTAACATCTTTAATCTTAGTAGCGAGTATCTTAGGAATTTCAAAACTTGAGGTGGAAAATAGTTTTATTAATTATTTTGATAAAGAGACAGAAATTTATAAAGGGATGAAAAAAATTGACGATGATCTTGGCGGTACTACACCATTAAATGTAATCTTAAAATTTCCAATTATAGAAAATGATAAAACTGATGATGAATTTTCTGAATGGGATGAGGATTCTAGCAGTAAAGATGAGGAAAAATCAAAATATTGGTTCACCAGAGATAAAATGGATAAAATTCTTAAGGTGCATGATTATTTAGACTCCTTGCCTGAAATTGGAAAAGTCCTATCGTTTGGATCAATATTGAGAGTGGCGGAAGATTTAAACCAAAAAGAATTGCAAAGTTTAGAAATCGCTGTTCTTTATAGTAAAATTCCGGTTGAAATTAAAAAAGAGATCATCTCACCTTATATATCAGTAGAAAAGGATGAGGCAAGAATCTCTGTAAGAATAAAAGATTCTCAAGATAAATTAAGGAGAAATGATTTAATAGAAAAAATTCAAAACGACTTAAATACAAAACTTGGACTCAGCAAAGATGAGTATAAGTTAGCTGGAGTTTTGATTTTATTTAATAATCTTTTACAAAGTTTATTCAAATCTCAGATCCTTACACTTGGTATAGTTATGCTTGGAATTTTTGCAATGTTTTTTATTTTATTTAGAAACTTGTATTTATCTATAATTGGTGTAGTGCCAAACTTTATAGCTGCTTTTTTTATTCTTGGTATAATAGGATTAATGGAAATTCCTTTAGATATGATGACTATCACGATTGCCGCTATTACTATTGGAATTGCTGTAGATAATAGCATACATTATATCTATAGATTTAAGGAAGAATTCAAAAAGATTAATGACTATAATAAGACATTAGACAGATGTCACAGCACTGTTGGGATTGCTATTTTAAATACTTCTATAACTATCGTTTTTGGATTTTCAATTTTGGTTTTATCTAACTTTATCCCAACCATATATTTTGGATTTTTTACTGGTCTTGCAATGTTATTAGCCATGATCTCAGTGCTTACTTTGTTGCCAAAATTGCTTCTAATTTATAAACCTTTTGATAAAGACTATTAAAGGTTAATATGGTGGATACTTTGTTAGAATTTTTTAAAAATATCAATTTTTTTGACTTCTTTGTTTGTTTGATTTTTATATATTCCATAATCCAATGTTTTTTAAAAGGTTTTTCCTTAAGCTTAATCTCATTTATGAAATGGATAATTTCGACAATTGTTACTATTATCTTAGTTCCAAAACTACAACCAATTGTAAGTGATTATATAGAGTCGGAATTTATAAACAACGTGGGTCTTGGAGCTGGAATATTTATTCTAACTCTATTTTTATCAATAGTGATTGGAAAATCTATTGGTAGAGCTGTTACATGGACCGGTGTTGGTTCTATAGATAAAATTTTTGGCATATTATTTGGTTTTTTTAAAGGCTACGTAATATCAGTGTGTATATTTTCAATATTAAATTGGTTTTATCCTTACAATAATTGGGGTATATCAGCAGAAGATGCAATTTCATTTAATTTAATACAGAAAGGTAGCCATATATTGGTTGAAGAGTTCCCTACAGGTGAAGATTTTAAGGATACGAAAGAAAAAATTGAAAAATTCTAAAATAGATAAATTAAGAGAAGAGTGTGGTATTTTTGGAATATCAAATCACGCTGACTCGGCTGCATTGGTAGCTTTAGGCTTGCACGCACTTCAACACAGAGGTCAAGAAGGATGTGGAATAGTATCATTTGATGGTAAAAACTATCACTCTGAAAAAAGACAAGGTTTAGTTGGTGATCATTTCACCGATCCAGAAACTCTTAAAAAATTACCTGGAACGTTTGCTATTGGTCACAATAGATACTCTACTACAGGAGAAACATCTTTAAGAAATATACAGCCTTTTTTTGCCGATTTATATATGGGCGGGTTAAGCGTGGCTCATAATGGAAACTTGACCAATGCTTTACAACTAAGAGAAGCTCTAGTTAAGGATGGTGCAATTTTCAGAACTACTAGTGACACAGAAACAATAGTACAATTAATAGCAAAATCAAAAAGAGAGAAATTTTTAGATAAATTAGTGGATGCATTGTTTCAAATTCAAGGCGGCTATTCACTTTTATTAATGACAAATAAGAAATTAGTAGGAGTCAGAGATCCATACGGTATTAGACCGTTGGTAATTGGAAAATTAAATAACTCATTTATTTTTGCTTCAGAAACATGCGCTCTTGATATTGTTGGAGCTACATTTATTAGGGAAGTGGAAAATGGAGAAATTATAGTAATTGAAAACAATAAGTTAGAAAGTATAAAGCCTTTTCCAAAACAAAAACCAAGACCTTGTGTGTTTGAATATATATATTTTGCAAGACCAGATAGTCTTATTAATGGAAAATGCGCTTATGAGTACAGAAAAAATCTTGGAATAGAATTAGCTAAAGAAGCCGATGTAAAAGCTGATTTAGTAGTACCAGTTCCAGACTCGGGCGTTCCTGCATCTCTAGGTTATGCTGAAGAGTCGGGAAAACAATTTGAATTAGGTTTAATTAGAAATCACTATGTTGGTAGAACTTTTATTGAACCAACACAAAATATTAGAAGTTTAGGTGTTAAATTAAAACTCAGCTCCACAAAAACAATAGTAAAAAATAAATCTATTATTTTAATTGATGACTCATTAGTCAGAGGTACAACTTGTCACAAAATTGTTAAAATGCTTTATGAAGCTGGAGCAAAAGAGATACACGTACGAATTGCTTGCCCAGAAATTAAATTTCCAGATTTTTATGGAGTAGATATGCCAACAAAAAAAGAATTACTTGCTCATGAAAAAAGTTTAGACGAAATGAGTAATTACATAAAGGCGAAAAGTTTAAAATTTTTAAGTATTAATGGTCTTTACAAAGCTTTGACTGGTAGTATAAGAAATTCTAATTATCCTCAGTTTAGTGATCACTATTTTACTGGGGATTACCCTATCAAACCTTATGATAATTTACATGGATACAAAGTAAAACAATTATCTTTACTAAGTGGTAAGTCAAATAATTAATTAACAATAGTAAGTTTGTTTTTTTTATCTAAAAAAAGAATCTTTTTTTCAATTAAAATAGGAAAAGTGTTCATTTTACCTGGTAACTTATTCACTTTCTCAAGATTTCCTCTAGTATTAAAAACTAAGATATGGGAATTTTTTAAAAATAATAACAATTTACCTTCAGCCATCATTATATTTTTTAAATCTGCGTTTTTTCTTTTTATCTTAAGAAAATCTGCAATTTTTTTATCAATATTATATGAATAAATAATTTCATCTTTATTTAAATCAAAAGAAATTAAAAAATTTTTTTTGCTAACTATAAAAAGTATATCATTAATTATTAAAGGATTGATCAAAATTGGAAAATTTTTTTTTAATATGATTGACCCTGTATTGCTATCAATTATATATAAAAATTGATTTGAGGATGTAATTATTTTACCGCCAGAATTTACAATCTGACTCCCATTAAACATATTATTTGGATTTACATCTAAGGATTGATTTAAATTAATAAACCAATTAATCCTCTTGGATTTTATATCTACCGAATATAATGAGCCATAAGTATTTAAAAAAAATATATTTTTTTCATCTAATGATAAACTGTTAATGAAATTATTTTTTACAATAGTTTCTTCAGTTGGAATTTGTTTCAAAATTTCACCAGTTAATTTATCAAAAAAAAATAAATTATTATTTTGATTTGCTGCGAAAATTATATTCTTATATATTTTTAAATTTGATCTAAAAGGTATGTTATAATTTTTCGCCCACAATAATTTTCCATCAAGGTAATTATAAGCATAAAGGTATCCAAAATTATCAGAAACATAGATAATATTATTTTCAATAATTAAATTAAGTTTTTTATTTATTTTTTTATATTTTTTTTTATAAAAATTAAATTTTATCAAAGTTTTATTATCCGTCGCAGAATAAACATTGATATTTCCCTTCATATCACTATTTATAATATTTCCATTCTCATAAAATATATGTTCACTGACTTTATATTTTGAAATTTTTTTGCCTTTGAAAAAAAGTTCATTTAAATTATTATATTCAAAATTATCAAGATTATTGTTTTGATTAAAATATATTTGTTTCCAAGATGTTGAATTAATTTTTTTGCTCAGTTTAAATTTGTAATCTTTTTTTATTTGAATGATCTCATTGAATGGGTCAATTGAGGTTGATATATTTTTAAATTGACTAAAACTATCTTTTTTATTTTTATGAATATTGCTGTCATTTTCCCAAATACCTGATTTATCATCAAAAGAGCAATTATTGAGAAATATTAGCATCAAATATAATAAAAAAAATTTCATAAAAGAGTATTATTTTGAAATTATTTCTTCAGCTAGAAATTTAAGACCTGATTGTGAATCTGCTATTTCTTGTAACAGTTTTTTGCCCTCCTCAAATTCTGAATTATTTATAAGGAATAGTGCTTTTTTAAATTTTATTAAATCTCTTTGTTCTTGGGTTGTTTTTATTTTTTCTATTTTTTTGAAAAGTAATAAAATTTTTTTTTTGTCAGTTAAAAGTTTTTTTTCCAAAATTGTATTTAAAGACAAAATTGAATAAAATTTATTTTTACTTTCTATTATTTCCTCAAAAATTAGTGTTGCATCAGCATTTTTCTTATTAGCTAAGTAAATTCCTGCTTGAATATATTTTTCTGCGATTAAACTATTCTTTTTTTTAACATTTATTTGAAATAATGAGAGAGAAAAAATAGCAATAATTATTAATGAGATTAGAATAAAAAATTTAAATTTATTTTTATCAAAAAAGTATTTTAACCTACTTTTTAATTCTTGTTTTTTTTCAATATTTTCTTCCATTTAAAAAATTTTTCGTAGCGGGAAATTTTTTCAGTTTAACCTCTCTAGTATATTTTTTTACAGCTTTTTCAATTATTCTATTTAGTAATGCATATTTTTTAACAAATTTAGGATAAAAACCACTCATTCCAAGCATATCATCTGTAACAAGTATTTGACCATCACAATTCGAAGATGATCCTATTCCTATTGTAGGTATTTTAAGATTATTAGTAATCAGCTTTGATGCTTTAGGCGTTAAACACTCTAGAACTATGGAAAATGCTCCAGCTTTTTCTATAGTTAGTGCCTCTTTCAAAAGTTTATTAATTGCATTAATTGAGTCTCCTTGAATTTTAAATTTTTTTTGGAATTGTGGTGTGTAACCAATGTGTCCCATAACTGGTATTTTTGCTTTGACTAGCTCATAAATAATACTAAAATTTTTGTTATTGCTTTCTATTTTGACAGCATCGCATCTAGTTAAATTCATTATTTTTCTAGCATTTTTTAAGGCAAGTCTTTTATTGCTATAAGATCCTTTAGGCATATCAACAACTAGTAAAGATTTTTTTATACCTTTTTTAACACTTAAAGTGTGTTGAATAATATTTTGTAAAGTTATTTTATGTGTATCTTTATGTCCATAAAGAACATTTGCCATTGAATCTCCTACTAAAACAATATCACAATACTTATCAAGTATTTCAGCTATATTTTTTGAGTAAGCTGTTAAACTTACGATTCTTGATTTTCTTTTTTTATTTAAAATATTCTTTATTTTTTTTTTCATTTTTTATAAAATCTTACTCAAGCTCAATTGTACTTGGTGGTTTTGAGCTGATATCATAAACAACTCTGTTGATACCTTTTACATTATTTACAATCTTATTTGAAATTCTATCTAAGAAAGATTTGGGAAAATTAAAATAATCTGCAGACATGCCATCTTCGGAAGTAACTGCTCTTAGCAAACAAGTATATTCATAAGTTCTTGAGTCACCCATAACACCTACTGTTTTTACTGGTAGAAGAGCTGCGTAAGCTTGCCAAATTTTATCATATAAATTATTTTTTAATAATTCATTCATATAAATGAAATCTGCTTCCTGAAGTATTTTAATTTTTTCTATTGTTATATTGCCGATAATTCTTATTGCTAAACCTGGCCCAGGGAATGGATGTCTATAACATATTTTTTTTGAAAGTCCTAATGCGTTTCCTAAAATTCTTACTTCGTCTTTAAAAAATTCTTTTAATGGTTCAATTAATTTTAAATTCATTTTTTTTGGAAGTCCACCTACATTATGGTGTGATTTTATTTTTGAGGATTTACTTCCTGTGGAAGACTTACTTTCAATTACATCTGGATAAAGTGTTCCTTGAGCGAGATATTTTATGTTTTGAAATTTTTTTGACTCTTTTTCAAATATCTTAATAAATAAATTGCCAATGATTTTCCTCTTTTTTTCTGGATTAGTAACATTTTTTAATTTTTTAAGAAATATTTCAGAGGCATTAATTAACTTCACGTTAAGTTTATATTTTTTCTTAAAGATTTTATAATTATATTTAAACTCATTTTTACGCATTAAACCTGTGTCAACCATAATACAAATCAAGTTTTTTTTAATTGCCTTATTTATTAAAAGCGCTACGACACTACTATCTACTCCGCCTGATAATGCACAAAGAACTTTATCTTTTTGAACAATATTTTTTATATCGTTAATTAGTTTAGTTTTTTGAGATGCTGCATTCCATCTTTTTTTAATTTTGCAAATTGAAAACAAAAAATTTTTAAATATTTGTTTTCCATTATCTGTATGAGTTATTTCAGGATGAAACTGAACTCCATAGATTTTTTTTTTTTTATTCTCGATAATTGTTAATCTAGAGTCTTTGGTATAGGCAATAACTTGAAAATTTTTTGGTAATTTTACAACTGCATCCTCATGGCTCATCCAAACTGAGCTTTTGTTCTTAAAGAAATTTTTTGTTAATTCTGATCGTCTTTTTTTAAATATAAATGCCCTTCCAAATTCTCTTTTTCTTTTCGAGGACTTAATTTTACCACCGTATAATTTTGCAATTAATTGCAGGCCATAACATATACCAAGTATCGGTATTTTTTTTGAAAAAATTTCTATAGGAACTCTTTCAAATTTTTCTTTAGTCACTGTTGATGGTCCACCAGAAAGTATGATGCCTCTAATAGAATTAAAATCTTTAACTCTTTTAATTTCTTTAGGAGTTATAATTTCTGAAAAAATACCCAGTTCTCTTACTCTCCTAGCAATTAATTTAGTTACTTGGGACCCAAAATCAATAATTAAAACTTTTTCCTTAACATTATGAAATTGCATTTATTTCTTTGATAAATTTTCAATTTCTATTTTTAGTTTCTTGCTTTTACCACAAAATTTAGAGCATAGATCAATCAATCTATCATTTAATTCTTTACTCTGCTTATAGTCAGAAGAATCTAGCTTAAGTCTTGCTAAATAATATATCGCTTCTTCATTTTTAGGATTTAATAAAATGACTGAATTTAGGTTTTGCTCTTCTAAATTTTTTTTATCTAAATTTTTGAATATTTTTGATAAATACAAATATGACATCTCACTTTTTGGATTTATCACCAAATCCTGTTCAAATTTAAATTTAGCCTCATTATATTTTTTTTCATTATAAAGATCTAGTCCTTGCTGAAAAAATTTGGTATTAGCGAATATTTTATTTGGAAAAATAATCGTAATTAAAATTATAGTAATTATTTTGATTTTCATAATTTAAAATTGATTGTTTTTTCTGTCATTTCTACACTATGCACCATACTCTCATAGAATCCAGCCTTAGTGATTTTAATAAATTCAGCGTTTTTTATAATCTGATTAAGATTTTTTGCTCCTATATAGCCCATTGATGAGCGCAAACCTCCTTTTAATTGGTAAATAATTTTTGAAACTGACCCTTTATAAATTACCCTGCCTTCAACTCCTTCAGGAACAAATTTAGATTTATCTTTAAAATTTTTTTGAAAGTATCTATTGGCTGATCCTGAAGACATTGCGCCTATCGATCCCATCCCTCTATATTGTTTGTAAAGTTTACCTTTATATTTAAATTTTTTACCTGGACTTTCATCAGTACCTGCAAATATTGACCCCATCATTATTGCATCTGCACCAGCTGCCAAAGCTTTTGCGATATCTCCAGAAAATTTAATACCCCCGTCAGAAATTATCTTTACATTCTTTTTTTTAAGAGCTTTTTTTACATCCATTACTGCAGATATTTGAGGTACTCCGATGCCCGCAACCATTCTTGTTGTACAAATAGAGCCGGGTCCTATCCCTACTTTAATTATATCTGCCCCTGAATTATATAATTTTTTTGCAGCCTCTCCTGTTGCTATATTTCCTACGCATATTGGAATTTTACCATTAATTTTTTTTAATTTTGACAATATTTTAAGAACTTTTTCACTATGTCCATGAGCTGTATCAACTACTATTAAATCACATCCGTTATCAATTAAAGATTTAGATCTCAATAAGTCCTCTTTGTTAGTTCCTACTGCTGCCCCAACCAATAAATTTTTACTCTTTACTTTAATTATTTCTTTGGTTTGGTCTTTAATGCTCAAATTTCGATGAATTACACCTAATCCTCCAGATTTAGCTATTGCAATTGCCATTCTAGACTCTGTAACGGTATCCATAGCAGAAGACAAAAAAGGCGCCTCGAGAGTAATTTTTTTTGTTAAATTTAATGAAATATTTGTATCTGAAGGCAAAACATTTGAATATCTTGGGAGAAGTAAAACGTCATCAAAGGTTAAAGATTCTTTAATTGTACCCATATACACTTATAAACAATTTTAAAAATTTATAAAGTCTTTAAAATCTTACAGTGTACATAAGTCTCTTTGGATTCGTCTCTACTGGACTCAGGTTTAAAAAAATTAACGTTATGAAACATTGACTTTGCTAAATTTTTCACCTCTAAGAAGTCATCTCCCATAAATAGCTTGGAAACTAACACTCCTTTAGGTTTAAGTATTTTCGATGATAAATTTATTACTTCAGAGCACAATTGATTTGTTCTGATAGAATCGAGAGATTTATTTCCCGTCGTATTCGCAGCCATATCTGATATAATTACATCGAGTTTTCCATTAAAAAAGCTAATTATCTTATTCTCAATATCATCATCTAGGATATCATACTTCATAAATTCCACATTTTTCAAAGGATCCATGACTTTTATATCAATAGATAAAATTTTTCCTGATATAATCAACTTACTTGCAACTTGAGACCATCCACCAGGACTTGCACCAAGGTCTAATAATTTGATGTTTTTTTTTAAAAATTTAAATTTATCATTAAGTTGAATCAATTTAAAAGATGCACGTGATCTGTAACCTAAAGTTTTAGATTTCTTGAAAAACTGATCTCTATGTTGCTTAATCCTCCAAGAATTACTTTTTTTAACTCGTTTAGATTTCTTCATTACAAAATATCTTCATGATCTTCATCAGATATTTTTGTTAATTTTTTCTTTTTTTGATTATAAAAAATAAAAATACTTATTGGTATTGAAGATAAGTAAAGTAAACCAAAAAGTAAAAGTGTTTCAAAAGTGTAAAATAAAAGTGCGATAAAAATGAGACCCGCTACTAATAGCAGGAAAATAGTAGCTTTTGATGAGATGGATATCTTTTTTAAAGATGGTGTTGGTATTTTACTCACTAAAAGTAAAGCTATGAAAACTGTAAGAAAGGGGGTTAAGCTTCTCATATCAATATTTAAACTAAGAGCGCTTAATTCAAAAATTAATGGAGTTAATATTAATAATCCTCCTGCAGGTGACGGAACTCCCTCAAAAAAATTATTTTTCCATTCATCGTGATCTTCAATTTTTGTGAGATTAAATCTAGCTAGTCTTAAGACACAACAAACTGAGTAAATTAAGCAGATAGCCCATCCAAGTTTCCCATAATTATTTAACTCCCAAAAGTATAAAATAAATACTGGAGCGATACCAAAACTAACAAAATCTGTTAAAGAGTCTAATTCCTTTCCAAAGTCAGAAGTTCCTTTGATCAATCTAGCTATTCTTCCGTCCAATGCATCCAAAATTGATGCTAATAATATTAGTGTGACTGCGAGATTAAAATTTCCATCAATTGAAAATTTAATTGAACTTATTCCTAAACATACACCCCCAAGAGTTAAAATGTTCGGTAGTAAATATCTAGTTTTTTTTGAAGAAACTAGCTTAAATTTTTTATTTTGATCCATTGTTATGATGCAATTATACTTTCTCCAGCAATCACATTTTGTCCAAGTTTAGCAAGAACTTTTTTATTTTTAAAATAAATGTCAACTCTGCTTCCAAATCTTATCATACCGATTCTATCTCCTTGTTTCAATTCTTGCCCCTGCTCTACCTCGCAAACAATTCTCCTTGCAATTAATCCAGCTATTTGAACTATTATTATTTCTTCACTATTTTGTTTTGATTTAATTTTATAATAGTTTCTTTCATTTTCGTCGCTAGCTTTATCTAATGATGCATTCAAAAACTTTCCAGGTTTATAATAAATTTCATCAATTTTTCCACTAGTAGGAATTCGATTTACATGGCAATTAAACACGTTCATAAAAACACTTACTTTTGTATAAGTAGTATTTTCCAATCGAAGTTCCTCAGGACCAGATCGTTCTGATATATCAGTTATCAATCCGTCAGCTGGACTTACCAAATAAGTGTCATCATTTATTGGAAAACGTTCAGGATCTCTAAAAAAATAATAGACCCACACTGTTATTAATATTGAAATGAACCCTAAAAACTTTGAGAAGAACAAAACTACAAATGTTATTAAGATAGAAATAGCTAAGAATTTGTAGCCTTCTTTGTGAATTTTTGGAAATATTGTATTAAACATAATTTTAAGTTTGCTAAATTTTTCTTAATATGTATAAAAATCACAGTTTATCAATCAATATTTTATGGCAAAATTAAAAGTAAAAAATCCGGTAGTAGAGTTAGACGGCGACGAAATGACCAGAATTATATGGTCATTTATAAAAGATAAGCTTATTAAACCATATCTTGAGATAGATCTTAAATACTATGACCTTGGGATGGAAAGTAGAGATAAAACTGATGACAAAATTACTGTGGATGCAGCAAATGCGATCAAAAAATTCGGCGTGGGAGTAAAATGTGCAACAATTACACCTGATGAGGCTCGTGTAGAGGAGTTTAAACTAAAGAAAATGTGGCGATCGCCAAATGGAACCATTAGAAATATCTTAGGGGGTACAGTTTTTAGAGAGCCAATCATTTGTAAGAATATTCCCAAATTAGTCCCTGGTTGGACCCAGCCGATTGTAATAGGAAGACATGCTTTCGGTGATCAATATAGAGCTACTGATTTTCTCATACCTGGTGAAGGTAATTTAGAAGTTAAATGGACTTCAAAGGATGGAAAAGATAAAAAAGAGTTTAAGGTTTTTGACTTTCCTGGATCTGGAACTGCTCTTACAATGTACAATCTAGATGACTCTATAAAAAACTTTGCAAGAGCATGTATGAATTATGGTCTTGGAAGAAAGTGGCCAGTTTATCTATCAACTAAAAATACAATCCTTAAAGCTTACGACGGACGGTTTAAAGATCTTTTTCAAGAAGTTTTTGAAAAAGAATTTTCAAGTAAATTTAAGAAAGCAAATATTTCTTATGAACATAGATTAATTGATGACATGGTTGCTTGTGCTATGAAGTGGAATGGTGGGTACATTTGGGCTTGTAAGAACTATGATGGTGACGTGCAATCTGACACTGTTGCCCAGGGATTCGGGTCTTTAGGACTTATGACCAGCGTTTTAATGACTCCGGATGGTAAGACAGTAGAATCTGAGGCAGCTCATGGAACCGTGACTAGGCACTATAGAATGCATCAACAAGGAAAAGAAACTTCAACTAACCCAATAGCGTCTATATTTGCCTGGACAAGAGGATTAGCTCATAGAGGTAAACTCGATGGTAATGAAGAACTAATTAAATTTTCTAAAAATGTTGAAGACGTGTGTGTAAAAACAGTTGAAAGTGGTTCAATGACTAAAGATTTGTCAATTTTGATAGATAAATCAAATAAATTCCTAACCACGAATCAATTCTTAGAAGCGATTGACGGAAATCTGAAAAGGAAACTTAATTAATTTTCTTAAATATTCCTTTAAAAGCATCCTCGATTTTGTTTTTATCTACACCTCCTGCTTGAGCAAAATCTTTTCTACCGCCGCCTCCTTTGCCTCCTAAAATAGTAGATGCAGTTTTTACAAGATCAACAGCATCGTATTTTGATGTCAAATCTTGAGAAATTCCTACAGCTAAACCAACCTTATCTTCAAATGTAGAAATACAAACTATTATTCCAGATTTGATATCTTTTTTTCCTTGATCGATAATATCTCTAAGTTCTTTTGGAGGAAAATCTTTTAAAATTTGTTCCCGAATTAATATATTTCCAATTTTTTTATCCTTTATTATATTTTTGCTCTTATCTTTCTTAATACTTTCAATTCTTAATTTATTAAGTTGTTTAGTCAAAATTTTTAAATTTTCAGATAAATCTAAATTTTCCTTATAATCAGGTTTGATTTTTAATTTTTGAAGATCTTTTTTAATTAACTCTATTTCCTTTTTAAGGTTAGACTCTTTCTTAGACTTATCCTTACTTTGTGTTTTTTCATACTCTTCTAGTTGCTTATCTCTTAATGCCTCAACTCTTCTGATACCTGAGGCAATCGAGGATTGGCTTATAACTTTAAACTTTCCAACTTCTCCAGTATTTCTAACATGTGTACCTCCACATAATTCAGTTGAAAAAAAACCATTATTTTCCTTCCCCATAAAAACCACTCTTACTTCCTCTCCGTATTTTTCTCCAAATAGTGCAAGAGCACCCATACTAACAGCTTCTTTTGGTGTCATTATTCTTGTTTGTACATCGGAGGCTCCTGCTATTATTTCATTTACTATATTATTTATTTTTATCATTTCGTCTTTTTCAATAGGTTTATTATGACTAAAATCAAACCTTAATCTCTCAGGTGAAACTAATGATCCTTTTTGAGTCACATGTTTTCCAAGAGTTCTTCTTAATGACTCATGTAACAAGTGAGTTGCTGAATGATTGGCTTTAGAGTTATTTCTTTTTAAAACATCTATTTCTAAATTTACACTCTGCCCAGTTGATATTGTACCTTTTTCAATTTTTCCGTAATGAACAAGTAAATCTCCCATTTTTTTTTGTGTATCATTAATTTTTATTTTACACTCTGAGCTAAAAATATATCCCTGGTCACCAACTTGGCCACCTGACTCTCCATAAAATGGTGTTTGATTAGTTATTATTTCTACTTCGTCTCCAGTGCTAGCAGATTGAACAAATTTACCGTTTTTTGAAATTTTAATTATTACGCCTTCAGCTTTATCAAATTCATAACCTAAAAATTCAGTGGGATTTAATTCCTCTCTAATTTTAAACCATCTTTCTTCAACAGTCTTGTCTCCCGAACCTTTCCAATTAGCTCTAGCTAACGCTTTACTTTTTTCCATCTCCTTCTCAAATTCATCGTTATCTACTTTAATATCTTTGCCTCTTAAGATGTCAGCAGTCAGATCTAAAGGGAAACCATAGGTATCATATAACTTGAATGCCTCTTTTCCTGGAAGAGTTTTGTTTTGAACTTTATTTAAATTTTCATTCAATATTTTCATACCTCGTTCAAGAAGTGAGGAAAATTTTTCCTCTTCATTTTTAAGAGTTTCAACTATTAATTCTTTCCCGCTAATTAGTTCTGGATAACTACTTTTCATTTCATTTAGTAGAGTTTCAAAAAGTATATAAAAAACAGGATCTTTGCTACCTAGAGAATGAGCGTGTCTCATTCCCCTTCTCATGATTCTTCTTAAAACATATCCTCGGCCTTCGTTAGAAGGTAATATCCCCTCAGCAATTAAAAAGCTACTTGCTCTTAAGTGATCAGCAATTACTCTGTGGCTTGCGATTGTTTTATCATTGATTGAAGTTTTTGTAATATCAGATGAAACATCCATAATTTTCTGAAAGTGATCAATTTTATAATTATCGTGAGTACCTTGAAGGACTGCTGTCATTCTCTCTAGTCCCATACCTGTATCAACTGAAGGTTTAGGTAAATCAATTCGTTTATCTTTAGATATTTGTTCAAATTGCATAAATACAAGATTCCAAATTTCAATAAATCTATCACCATCTTCATCAGGGCTTCCTGGAATTCCACCTTTTAACTTATCACCGTGATCATAAAATATTTCAGAGCATGGGCCACATGGCCCCGTATCACCCATAGACCAGAAATTATCAGATGTTGATATTTTAATTATCTTATTTTCACTTAACCCCGATATTTTTTTCCAAAGATTGAGTGCGTCTTCGTCTTCATGAAAAACAGTTACTAATAATTTTTCTTTTGGTAATCCAAAATCTTTAGTTAACAAATTCCAAGCATGATGGATGGCTTGCTCTTTAAAATAATCACCAAATGAAAAATTTCCTAGCATTTCAAAAAAGGTGTGATGTCTAGGAGTATAACCAACATTTTCTAGATCATTGTGTTTTCCGCCTGCTCTCACACATTTTTGTGATGTGGTCGCAGTTTTATAGGGTCTTTTTTCTAAGCCAGTAAATACGTTCTTAAACTGGACCATTCCTGAATTAGTAAACATTAGTGTTGGATCGTTATTAGGTACTAAATTACTTGAATCAACAATTTGATGATTATTTTTTTTAAAATATTCTAAAAATTTTTTTCTTACATCTGTAAGCAAAATTTGGCTCATTCTTAATTAAATACAGATATTTTTCAGCTTGTCTATAAAGAGATTAATTTGTCCGCTTTTTATCGTTATCTACAACAACACATATTTCTGATTTTGTGAGAAATCTTTGTCCAGTACCATTATCTAGCGAGAACATTCCACCAATTCCTTTAACTGCATCAATTGTAAGGTCTGTATGTTTCCATTTTTCATACTGGTCTTCATTCATGTAAAAAGGAGTTCCGTCTACCTCTCCCAATTTTACATCACTATTCCCAACTTGATATTCTTTAGCTGGAAAACACATAGGCGCGCTTCCATCGCAGCATCCGCCTGATTGATGAAATAAAAGATCGTCGCCGTGAACTTCTTTAATTTCGTTAAGTAGTTTTTTTGCTGATAATGTAAATGACACCTTCATTTGTATATTTCGGCCCATGATTTAGAATCATGGGCCATTATATATTATTGGTTAAAAGAAGCCTAATTTTTTCTCACTGTAAGACACATGTAAATTTTTTACTTGTCTATAATGATTTAACATCATTTTGTGAGTTTCTCTTCCAATACCAGATTGTTTGTAACCACCAAATGCAGCATGAGCTGGGTATGCATGGTAACAGTTTGTCCAAACTCTACCTGCTTCAATACCTCTTCCCATTCTGTACGCAATATTTCCGTCTCTAGTCCAAACACCTGCTCCTAATCCGTAAAGAGTATCATTAGCTATCTCTAATGCTTCTTTCTCATCTTTAAAAGTTGTAACTGATACAACTGGTCCAAAGATCTCTTCTTGGAATATTCGCATGTTGTTTTTTCCTTCGAAAATTGTTGGTTGTATATAGTTTCCTTTTTCTAGGCCACTATTTATTTTTGCAGCGCTTCCACCACATAGAACTTTGGCACCTTCTTTTTTACCTAAGTCTAAATAAGACTTAATTTTTTCCATTTGTTCTAATGAAGCTTGTGCTCCAATCATTGTTTCCATCTTCAAAGGATTGTCTTGTTTTACAGCTTTTGTTCTTGCAATCGCTTTCTCCATGAATTTGTCATAGATAGATTCCTGAATTAAAGCTCTACTTGGACAAGTACAAACTTCTCCTTGGTTAAGCGTAAACATAGCAAAACCTTCTAAACATTTGTCAAAGAAGTCGTCATCTTTAGCCATTACATCTTCAAAGAAAATGTTTGGCGATTTACCACCTAATTCCAAAGTAATTGGTATTAAGTTTTGAGATGCATACTGCATAATCAAACGTCCAGTAGTAGTTTCACCTGTAAAAGCAATCTTCTTAATTCTTTTTGAAGAAGCTAAAGGTTTACCTGCTTCAAGACCATATCCGCTTACAACGTTAACAACACCTGCTGGTAATAGATCTCCAATTAATTCCATTAGCAACATTATTGATGCTGGCGTTTGTTCAGCTGGTTTTAATACTACACAGTTTCCTGCTGCCAATGCTGGAGCTAGTTTCCATGTAGCCATTAATAATGGGAAGTTCCATGGTATTATCTGACCAACTACACCTAATGGCTCAGGTATATGGTAAGAATATTCACTGTTGCTTATTTCTGCAACTGAACCTTCCTCTGCTCTAATTACTCCTGCAAAATATCTCCAATGATCAATTACCAAAGGTAAGTCTGCCGCCATACATTCTCTGATTGGCTTTCCATTGTCTAAACATTCTGCTGTCGCTAAAACGTTAAGATTTTTCTCTATCACATCAGCAATCTTTAAGAGAATATTTGATCTCTCTGTGATTGATGTTTTTCCCCATGCAGGAAATGCTGCGTGAGCTGCGTCTAAAGCAAAATCGACGTCTTTATCGTTCGATCGTGGCACCTTACAGATAACTTCATTAGTGATAGGAGTAGTATTATCAAAATACTTTCCTGATTTAGGTTCTACAAATTTTCCGTTAATGTAGTTTCCATACTTAGCTTTAAATGGAAATTTAACCTTCAAATGAGAGGTATCTAAAGATGAAGACACTTTCGAGCTTGATGCTTGTGTACTCATTTTTCCCCCTTTTATTATTTTCTTAATTAAAACCAATCTGAACTAAATTGTACACATGTATTTTTGACCCAAACTTTTTAAACACTAAATGTAGGATTAGTCAATTTAGAGTTGAGATTTCATGAGAAACGGGAGATTTAAACTAAACCTCCCGTTGAAATGATGGCAGAAGAATTATTGTTCCTCTTTTTTATCGCTAATTTTTTCGTTTGCTGAGGGATTGCCCTCTAGTTCTTTGCTAATTGCAGAAGCTTCATCTCTGATGATTTTTTCTATTTCTGCTGCAACATTAGGGTTTTTTTGAAGATAAATTTTCGCGTTTTCTCTACCTTGACCAATCTTTTCTCCTTTATAGGCATACCAAGCACCTGATTTTTCAACCACGCCTGCTTTTGTACCAAGATCGATTAATTCACCTAATTTACTAATTCCTTTTCCATACATTAAATCAAATTCTACGACTTTGAATGGTGGTGCAACTTTGTTTTTAATTACCTTTACTCTCGTAGAGTTACCTATAATTTGATCTTTTTCTTTAATGGCCCCTATCCTTCTAATATCCATTCTTACAGATGAATAAAATTTTAGTGCGTTTCCGCCGGATGTAGTTTCTGGATTACCGAACATAACACCAATTTTCATCCTTATTTGGTTTATAAATATTACCATTGTATTAGATTTAGAAACTGATCCAGTAATTTTTCTTAAGGCTTGGCTCATCAGTCTTGATTGTAAACCAACATGGTGATCGCCCATTTCTCCCTCTAATTCCGCTTTTGGAGTTAATGCAGCTACAGAGTCAACAACTAAAACTGAAATTGATCCAGATTTAATTAATGTATCAGTTATTTCTAGGGCTTGTTCGCCAGTATCAGGTTGAGAGATTAATAATTCCTCAGTTTTTACTCCTAGTTTTTTAGCATAAACTGGGTCCATTGCATGCTCTGCGTCCACAAATGCGCATATACCACCTGCTTTTTGTGCTTCAGCAACAACTTGTAAAGCTAAAGTTGTTTTACCCGAAGATTCTGGCCCATATATCTCAATTATTCTTCCTTTTGGTAAACCTCCAATACCCAAAGCAAGATCTAGACTTAATGAACCTGTTGAAATTGCCTCTACGTCTAAAGCCTGTTGCTGTCCAAGTCTCATTACAGAGCCTTTTCCAAAGTTTTGATCTATTTGGCTAATTGCAGCCTCTAAAGATTTATTTTTTTCCTTTAATTCTTGCTGTTTTTTGCTGTCAGTTTTTACGACTTTTAAGTTATTTTTTGTCATTTTTATCCTTTTTTGTTATTCGAATCGTTATAATAAATGTACACATTTTGTTCTTTTTATCAAGAACTTAAAATATCTCCTCGAAAAAGCCTTTATTTTAGGGAGTTAACAGACAGTGTTCCTATTTGTTTTGCAAGTTCGAACTGGGAGACCACAAAGTCCCTTTCAGCACGAGCAAATGATATTCTAGCATCCAATAAAAGGCTTCTAGATTGAATGAGCTCCAGAGTTGTTCTTGTATTACCAGAATCATACTCTAAGGTAATTCCCTCATTTGCAATTTCTGCAGCTTTGAGCTGTGCTTTAGTTGCTTCAAGAACACTTTTTGACGACTGAAATTGAGACCAAGCGTTAGAGGTCTCTATATTTATTAAATTTTCAGTATCTTGTAGAAGTAATTTTGAGCGCTGTTTATCGTAAGAGGATTTTTTAATGGAAGAGATATTTTCTCCCCCTTTTATTAAAGGCCAAGTAATAGTTGCTTTTACAGTTTCATCGTCTTTTTCGTCTATTGTTGAACTAAAATCTTTATTTTCAGATTTTGAAACTTTTATTGAAGCTGAAGGTGAGAGTCTTGCTTTTTCTATATTTAATTTCTTAAGCGATATTTCATAATCTAATTTAGAAATTAAAAGTCTCAAATTATTTAAATCAGCTAATTGTAATGCTGAGTTTAGAGAATTAGGTAAATCTAAGACGATACTTTGATCTAAACTTTCATAGTCTGGAGTTTTTTCACTAGTGACTCTTTGAAAGTTAGTTTTAGAGGAAAGAAGTTCAGTTTTTGCTTTAATTAAATTAGCGCGAGCACCTGCTAAAGAAGATTCCGATTGAGCTAGATCAGTAAGAGTAATTTCCCCTTTTTGTAATCTTGCATTATCTGACTCAACTTGTCTCTCAAATAAATTAACGTTTGATTTATTAAAATTCTCATTTTTAGATTTGTATATAAAATCAAAATAAGCATTAGCAGTATCTAATATAGTTTGTTGTTCAGTTTGTCTTAGTTCTAAATTAGCTTTTTGGGTTTCTAATTCAGTTTTTTTAAATGTATTTATACCTTTGAAACCGGAAAAAATTTTTTGCTCTAATGTTATAGTTTTACTTTCAGAGTCTAAATTTGAGTCTACTAAACTTGTGCCGCTTTTATTAACTTGATTAGTTGAAGTGGTACTAGTCTGATCTCCAGAAATAGTAATACTTGGTAAAAATTCACTCCTAGAAATATTTTTA
This sequence comes from uncultured Pelagibacteraceae bacterium, assembly GCA_902590505.1. GTDB lineage: Bacteria > Pseudomonadota > Alphaproteobacteria > Pelagibacterales > Pelagibacteraceae > Pelagilacustribacter. The sequence continues at coordinate 104,478 of CACIWZ010000001.1, read as the reverse complement.
CTCTGTTTGGCCGATTCTAAATTTTTTCTTTCTGCATTAAGTTGAAGATTATTTTCTATTGCCTTATTAAGATAGTAATTAAAATTAATTTCTGCATTAAGATTTGAAAAATATAAAAATAGGAAAATTATAAAAAATATTTTTTTCATCTAATTAAACCTAATTGACTTGAGTTTATGCTTTTCATCTATTTTAATAATAGAGTCCGCACTTTTACCAAAGTTTTTTAACATATGCTTAGTAAGTCTTTCGTAAAACATTATAAAATTTTTTATTTGAGTTTTATTCATTATTTTTTTTCCTTTAGATGTAACGCTCAGTTTTTTTTCTTGTAATAATCTCCACTTAAATACATGTTTAAAACTAGGTACTTTCAAAAAGATGGTTGTATCAATTAGCTTAAAAATATCTTTATATTTTTTTTTTAATTCTGTATTTACTTTTGTTCTCCAAATTCTTTTTTTGTCTTTGTCTTTTTCTAATTCATTTAAAGGTACTATTAAATCTTTTTCTTTTTGCGGTGTTACTCCGACGCACCAACCTTCAAATATAACTATATCTTGTTTTTTTTTTACTTTTTGCCATTTTTTTTTTGGCAATCTATCGTCTATAGATTTATCAAATTTTGGAATTAAAATTTTACTAAAATTTGATTTTTTAAGTTTTTTTAAACAGCTAAATAATAAATTAGTATCGTGAGTGCCTGGAACTCCTCTTGTTAGAAATAATGGACTTACTTTTTCTGACATTTTTTTTCGCTCTTTATAAGTTTTATAAAAATCGTCAATTGAAAAAATTACTGTATTTAAATTATAAGCCTCTTTTAATAATATCTTAAGAATATTTGATATTGTCGATTTACCTGATCCTTGACCTCCAGTAAGACCTATAATTATTGTTTTTTTATTTTTCGAATAATTTTTAAAAATAAATTCACTTAAAGGTAAGTAAAAATTGTTTAATTGGCCTAATTTATCCCTAAAAGGTTCTGATAATACTTCTTGTGATTTTAAAAATTCTAAATATTTTTTTTTTACTTTTAGATAATGCAAGTTAGTATGCTGCATTTTATTTTTTATCTAGAGGATGATTTTTTCCATCATTAATTAAAATGTCATCTAATTGAAAAGTATCTATTTCATCTACGCAACCTAAGTTAAAACCTGTCATTGCAGGATTAGATCTTGGATTGTGATGTGTATAGATACCACACTGGGAACAGAAATAGTGTTTGGCAACTTTTGAATGAAATTGGTATAAGGTTAATTTTTCTTCTCCTTTTGTAATTTTAAAATCTTCATTTTTAACCATGGACATAATTGCAGACTTTCTTTTGCATATTGAGCAATTACATTTTAATGTTTTGACCAATTTTTCAACATTTATTTGAGCCTCTACACTTCCACAATGACATTTTAATTTTTTCATAAAATTTTATTTTAGACTTTTCACACTACTCATGTTTTACAATATCCACAATACCTCAAAATCTTTTGCAAATGTTCACCTTTTGATTCCTTTTTGATTCTATTAGAGACTCAAAATACAACTTTTAGTTATTAATTTCTTTTATATTTATCAAATTTTCCGAGCTTTTTAATAATTCTTTTTCATTTTCTCTTAAAGATACTAAAAATATAATAATACAAAATAGGATCACAGGTATTTTTAAAAAAACTAAATCTAAAGTGAAGAATTTATTTATATATCCTAGAATTATAATTATAAAAAAAGATCTAGTCAAAACTTGTAATTTAAATACAGCTATAATTGAAAAAGAGTGAATAATTAAATTATATAAAGACATTTTAGAAGGCCCGAAGTATCTTTTGCCTCTAGTTGAATTAATTTCATTAAAGTCGTTAATATTTTTTTTAAATGTGCCAGAATAACTGCTCCATAAACTTGCTTTGTTAAAAAGTTTTGAAACGTCACTTTTCGTTAAGCAGCTATAATTACCAAAATTAATTTTTTGGCCTGTAAAAACAAATGTAATTATTTTATGCAAAGAGTATAAAAATTGGAAAAAAGGTCCCTCTGAACGTTTTATTCTTTTAGCAACGACAGATATATTTGGATTTTCAATTATTTTTTCTATTAAAAGTTTAAGTTCAATTGGTCTATCTTCTCCATCACTGTCCATCAAAATTAAATTATCAAAGTCTTCGTTTTCATTAACATATCTTATTCCAAATGCGTTACACCTAGCATGACCTCTATTTTCTTTCATATCTAGAATATTAATTTTTTTTATATTTTTAGGCTTAATAAATTGTGGAGATATTATTGTTGAGGCGTCATTAATAATTAAACACTCAATAAAAATATTCTTTATATCTTTTACAGTTTCATCTATTTCTCCTAATAGTTTTTCAAGAGAGTCCCAATCATTATAAACAGGTATTAATATTATAATTTTTTTCATTTTCTACCGATCATACAATAACCTACAGGCTTTATAGTACCATAAACTCCTGGACAAATTTTTTTTAGTATCTTTGGGTTTCCTGTATAAATGACTCCCTCATCGTCTTTTAATTTAATAGTATCATTTTTTGTTAGCTCAATAATCCATCTTGGTCTGGAATTTAAATGGTAAGATAAATTACCAGCAAACCATTCATCTCCAACAACAACTTTTATCTCGTTGATAAAATTATCATCCCATTTATTTTGAACTAGCCTCGCTATTTCTTTTCCTTCATAATCAGTTCTTTTAAAATCATTCGAAATTGATACTCCGATATAAGTCAAAGGAGAGAGAGCAAATAATATAAAAAAAACAAAGAAAAATTTATTTAATTTTTTTAAATTTATATTTTTTTTAAATAGTTGAATAAAAACTACACCTGCAATTAGATAAAAAGGTGTCATCCACATAGTCCTAATTTTTATACCCATTATAATTGAAGTTAAAATAATCAATATTATTGGAATTATAAAAGTGAATATGAGAAAAATTGATTTTTTATCATAAGTAATTTTTGGATTTATTTTTTTTAATAAAAAGAATCCCATTACAAAAAATGGAATTAAAATTCCTATTTGTTTCGTAATGAAAAGAAATGGCAAAATCAAATGATCAGAAAAATCATTTTGTTCTAAACCTGCTCTTTGAAATCCATAATTCAATGTTATAAAATCATTTTGGAAAAGCCAAATTAGGTGGGGAAAAATTGTTATTAAAGCGACTGGCCCAACTAATAAAAAATTGAAGGACTTAATTTTTTTTTTTATAATCAGATATATAAATAAAAATTTTATCCCTAAAATTAAATATAGAAAAAGATATTTTGAGAGAAAACCTAGCCCCATAAAAAATCCTAATAAAATATAATCAAAAGTTTTCTCGTTTTTAATACAACGCCAGGAAAAATAAATAGCTGAAGCCCAAAAAGGTAATTGAGAAATATTAACGTTAAATTCTGGTGTGGTATAATTATAGAAAAATATTCCTTCTAATAAAATTATAGATAAAAATGCAAAATTGAAATTGTCAAAAAAATCATAAGCAAATTTAAAAACTATAATAAAAGCTGTTAAAACAAAAATTTGGCTTAGCAGGTAGTATGCCCAATCTTTATTTCCAAATATTTGGTAGAATATCTCAACAGCAAAAGCACTAAATGGAGGATGTTTATTAAAACCCCAATCAAGATTGCTCCCCCATGCTAAAGCTTCTATAGTATCAAGAGGTAAATTTTCATTTGTTAAAGAAGGTACTAAGGTCCATATGATTAAATGAAGTGATAAAAATAAAAGATAAAATTTATATAAATAATTTTTATTAATCATATGTTGAAATTATTACAATTTATAAGCTATTGACACGACTAAAATCAAACATATACTCGCGAAATTCTAAAAATGGTAAAAAAAACAACTATTAAAAAATACACACCTAGTTCAAAAGAAAAATATATGTGTGCAAAACATAAAAAATTTTTCACTGACGAGTTACTAAATTGGAAAAGAGATATAATTAAAGCTAATAATTTAGGAAATTTATTAAATTCAAGTGACGATAATGTATCTTCTGCAGATATCGTAGATCAAGCGTCAAGCTACACTGATAAGTCAGTAGAAATGAAAGCTCTTAATAGAAGTAGAAAACTAATTTCAAAGATTAATTCCGCTTTACAAAGATTAAAAGATGGAACTTATGGATTTTGTGAAGAAACGGGAGAACCTATTGGTCTTAAAAGATTGATGGCTAGACCGGTAGCAACTTTATCCATTGAAGCACAAGAGAGACATGAAAGAGATGAAAAAATTTTTATTGATGATTAAACAGATGGAATTTTCTCCCCATTTTTTAAAAGATCATATCCTTTTATAACTGCTTCTCTTTTTGAAATTTCTTGATACCATCGAGTAAGACCCTCAAATTTTTTTAAACCTATATCATGCCATTCATGCCTAGCTATCCAAGGAAAAGTTGCAATATCTGCTATAGTATATTCTTTTCCAGCTAGAAACTTTGAGACCATCAGTCTCTCATTCAATTCTTTGTAAATTCTCTTAGAGATCTTAAAATATCTTTTCTCCCCGAAATCACTCTTACCGGGATTATAATGATGAAATTGATGATGTTGTCCAAGCATTGGACCTACGTAACCCATTTGGCCCATCAGCCATTGATTTATTGTTGTTCTCTCTTGCAGGTCATAAAATTTTCCACTTTTCTCAGCTAAATAAATTAGTATCGCACCAGATTCAAAAAGGCTCCTTTTATTATCGTGATCAATTATAACAGGTGTTTTACTAAACGGACTTATTTTTTTAAATTCTGGTTTAAATTGTTCGTCTTTATAAATGTTAATTTTTGTGACCTTATAATCAAACTCAATTTCCTCTAACATTATTGATATTTTTTTACCATTAGGCGTATCAGCGGTAAAAAGCTCAATCACTTTTTTCCTAATCTTTCTTGAATAGTTTTAGAAGCAGTTGTAAATTCAAATCTGTATTTTTCATTTGGCCTAGCTCTTTTAAAGCATTCAACAGATGCTAATGCAACTTCGTGAAAGCCTGAAAGAATTAATTTAAGTTTACCTGGATAGCTGCAAATATCTCCAGCCGCGAAAATACCTTTTTTATTAGTTTGAAAGTTTTCTGAATTTACTTGAATGGTTTTCTTATCCATATTTAGTCCCCATTCAGCAATAGGTCCAAGTTTCATTATTAAACCAAAAAAACTTAAAACAATATCAGTATTAATTTTCTCCACTTTACCATCATCAAATTTTAGGGTTATAGACTTTATATTTTCTTCACCTTCTATTGCATCAAGTTGACAGGGCGTTTTAATTAAAACTTTTCCTTCCTTTTCTAACTTTTTAAGCTCTGACAAAGTATGGGGCGCACCTCTAAATTCATTTCGTCTATGAATTAGATTTATTTTTGAAAATTTAGAAAGCTCTAAAGCCCAATCCAGTGCTGAGTCTCCTCCACCAAATACTGTTATATTTTTACCTTTAAAGTCATCTTTATTTCTCACAGAGTAAAATAAGTATTTTCCCTCAAATTTTTCTGCCTCTTTAATTGGAAGTTTTCTTGGTTCAAACGAGCCTACTCCACCAGCAATAATAATGTTTGGAGATAAAAATTCGTTACCTTTATTTGTTTTAACAGTCCATTCATCTTTATTATCTTGTCTGACTTCATCGACTCTTTCATTTAAAAAAAATTCTGTTTTAAATGGTTTTATTTGTTCTAATAATTTATCAGTTAATTCTTTACCAGTGCACTCTGGAACTCCTGGAATATCGTAAATAGGTTTGTCAGGATATAATTCTATACACTGTCCGCCTATTTTATCTAAATTATCTATTACAACTGCATTCAGTCCTTTAATGCCTAATTGATGAACTGCAAATAAACCGACCGGTCCTGCTCCAACAATTATTACGTCTTTTTTTTTCATTAAGATTGTTTAGATGGTGTAGTTACTGTTAATCCATTAAGCTCATCGGAAACTATTAGTTGACAACTTAATCTACTATTCTTTTTCGGTTCAAAAGCCATATCAATCATATCTACTTCTGCGTCTTCAGCTTTAGGAAGTTTGTTTAACCATTTTTCTTCGACATAAACATGGCAAGTAGCGCAAGCCATTGATCCTCCGCAATCTGCATCTATTCCTGGTATATTGTTTTGAATAGCCCCCTCCATCACTGAAAGACCATTTTCTACATCAATAGTCTTAGAATTACCCTCATTATCTATGTATGTAATTTTTGGCACAAATTAATTTCCTAATAATAAGCTAAATAAATTGAAATAATTACTACCCAAAAGAAGGCGTAATAAAGAATGTAGCCTTTCACTGTAAAAGGCATTTTTTTAATTTTACGTTTTCCTTTTCCTTTATAAGGTTTTGAGATCTCCATATTAATCTACTACCAATAAAAAAAGGGCAAGTATGTGAGACATACTCGCCCTCTTCAATTAAGTTATCTATTATCTAGATGATAATCTTGTGTTTTGCATTGCTGCTGCCCAGATAACTAGACCAAAAGCGATCTTGTTAACAAAGTCAGCTAGATTGTAAATCACGTTTAAAGCGTTAGCATCAACACCACCAGTCAAGTAACCGAAAATGTATCCTAAAGGATAAATTGCCCAACCGATAGTTACGATTATTCTCATTGCACTGAAAGCAGTTGACATAGCCTTGTTACCAGCTTTTGCCGCCATAGTTCCAGCTTCACCTGAGAATATTTCAAACAAGATGTAAATCCATCCAGCCATTCCAATTACGAAACCTACAAATGGTTGAATATAACCAGCTTCACCTAAGTATCCACCGATTAACATTACTAATGAACCAATTAATAGCTTCCAGAATATAGAAGTTGGCACCTTTCTTACAGCTGCCAAGATTAGATAGAATTCGATCATTTGAAGTGGCACTGTGATTAACCAGTCGATATATCTGTATACCGTTGGTGAGTCACCTGTAGTCACCCAAACTTCTCTCATATACATGTAGTGAACAAATGCAACACCAGTTACAAGTCCTGCTACTGTTAAAGATGTTCTCCATGATGCAGCAACAGTCCCTCTTTCAGCAAAGAAAAACACAGTTGTTGCGATCATTCCCATTGAAACAAGCCAAAATGAAATTCCTACGAAATCATTTGTCTGTAACATGGCAGTCGCTGCGTTAGCTGAGCTAGTAATACCTAAAAAGGCAACAGCTGCTAAAGCAAATAGACCTAATTTTCTCATGAAAACCTCCCTCGTTTGTTTAGTTTTCGTTTAGTTTATATATAAACTACTCGGACGAGTGATAAATAAACTCACCACCGAATAATCATGTGGGACCTTAGTAAAAAACAAAGTTACAGTGAAGTGTTTTTTTTGCAAAAAAACCGCATATTTATTGGATTTTCTATTTTTTTTTGGGGATATTTATGAAATACTCTTAAAAATGAAAGAAATTCCGGGAGTTAAAATTGACTCAAAAATATAAAGAAATTTACCAAGAATCTATCAAAAATCGAGAGGATTTTTGGAAAGAAATCTCTAATGATATATTTTGGTACAAAAAACCCACAAAAATTTTAAATTCCCAAAATCCTCCGTTTTACAAGTGGTTCGAAGACGGGGTAACAAATACATGTTATAACGCTTTAGATCTCCATGTCGAACAAGGTAAAGGCGACAAGATTGCGATTATTTATGATAGTCCCATAACAGGTGCAAAAAAGAATATAACTTATAATAAGTTGAAAGAAAAAGTCGCTTTATTTGCTGGAGCTTTAAAAAAACAAGGCGTAAGTAAAGGAGATAGGGTTATAATCTATATGCCTATGATACCAGAGGCAGTAATAGCTATGCTTGCCTGTGGAAGAATAGGTGCAGTCCACTCCGTTGTATTCGGGGGCTTTGCAGCAAACGAACTAGCAAGCAGGATTGATGACTCTAAAGCTAAAATACTTGTTACCGCCTCTTGCGGCTATGAACCTGGGCGAACTGTTCATTATAAACCTTTAGTTAATAAAGCATTAGAATTAGCTAATCATAAAATTAAAAAGTGTATAATTTTTCAAAGAGAAAAAGATAAAGCAGAATTAAATCCTGCGATTGATATTACCTGGGATGATGCTCACAAAGATGTTAAGCCTGCAGATTGTGAAAAAATGAATGCAAATGACTACGCCTATATTCTTTACACATCAGGAACTACGGGTCTTCCCAAAGGAATAGTTCGTGATATAGGAGGACATATAGTTGCATTAAAATGGACTATGAAAAACATTTATAATATCAAACCAGAGGACGTATGGTGGTCTGCTAGTGATATTGGTTGGATAGTTGGACACTCCTATATAGTATATGGTCCATTATTTTATGGTTGCACGACAGTTTTGTTTGAGGGAAAACCGGTGGGAACTCCTGATGCAGGAGTTTTTTGGAGAGTAATTTCAGAGCATAAAGTAAAATCTCTTTTTACTGCACCAACAGCTATTAGAGCTATAAAAAAAGAGGATCCTAACGGAGAATTTTTTAAAAAATATGATTTAAGTAAGTTTGATAAACTATTTCTTGCTGGTGAGAGAGCCGACCCTGATACAATAAAATGGTTTGAAAAACTTTCTAACTCACCTGTAATCGATCATTGGTGGCAAACTGAAACAAGTTGGGCAATAACATCAAGTTGTACAGGAATAGAAAATTTTCCTGTAAAATACGGATCAGCTTTTAAACCGGTACCAGGTTATGATTTAAAAGTTCTAAATTCTGAGGGTAAAGAAGTAGGTCCAGGAAAGATGGGTGATATTGTTGTCAAGCTTCCTCTTCCGCCAGGAACTTTTCCAACTCTTTGGGGAGCGGATAAAAGATATAAGGAGAATTATATGACTACTTACCCGGGATATTATCAAACTTACGACGCGGGACACATTGATGAAGATGGTTATGTTTGGATCATGTCTAGAACCGACGACATAATTAATGTTGCAGGTCATAGATTATCTACCGGAGCTATTGAGGAAGTTTTAGCAGAACATCCAAATGTTGCAGAGTGCGCAGTGATAGGAATAGCTGATAAACTTAAAGGTCAAATACCTATTGGATTGCTAGCGCTTAAAGCAGGAGTAACTAAAGATAAAAAAGATATTATTAGCGAATGCGTAAAAATGGTTAGAGAAAAAGTTGGTCCCGTTGCGGCATTCAAAATAGCTATTGTGGTAAAGAGATTGCCTAAAACTAGATCAGGAAAAGTGCTTAGAGGAACTGTTAGAAAAATTGCAGATAATGAACCTTATAAAATGCCAGCAACTATAGATGATCCTGCTATTTTAGATGAAATAAAACAAGACTTAAAAGATAATAATATTCTAAAACTTTAAAGGTCGCCCTTTAGACTCAACTAATATTTTTCCCTCGGACATTACTAAAATACCGTTTACTATTGTACCTACAGGGAAACCTTTTACTTTATAATTGTGAAATGGCGTCCATCCACATTTGCTAGCAATCATTTCATTCTTTATAGTAACTTCTTTATCCATATCAACTATCGTCAAATCTGCATCAAAACCTTCTTTTATAAAACCTTTATTTTTAATTCCAAAGATTTTACACGGGTTTTCACACATCAAATTTATAAGTTGATTTAATTTTAGTTTTCCATTGTTAACATGGTCAATCATAACTGGGAAAATTGTTTGAACACCTGGCATTCCTGATGGAGTATTTGGATATTCTTTGTCTTTATTTATTTTTAAATGCGGAGCATGATCTGACCCAAGGACATCTACAACATTATTTTTTATAGCAACCCACAAGCGATCGTAATGATCTTTTGATCTTAAGGGCGGGTTCATTTGAGCGTAAGTGCCTAATTTATCGTAACAATCTGGGGCATACAAAGTTAAATGTTGAGGAGTAGTTTCAAAGGTAACATTTTTTTTATGCATAGCTAAAAAATCCACCTCTTCTTTGGTAGTGACATGTAAGACATGAATTTTTTTATTATATCTCTCTGCAATTTTTACAACCCTACGAGTTGAGGACATTGCGCATTCTACATTTCTCCATTCAGGATGAGAGTGAACATCTCCTTGTTTAATAAATTTTTTTCTAAGTTTAATAATATCTTCATCTTCAGAATGAATTGAAACTATCCTGTCACTACTAGAAATCACTTTTTCGATATCCGCCTCTTTGTCTACTAACAGGTTGCCTGTTGAAGATCCTGCAAAAAGTTTAACTCCACAACAACCTTCAACGTTTTTAAGTTGTGCAAGTTGTTCAGTATTTTGCGGAGTTGCTCCAAAATAAAATGCATAATTACTATGCATTCTATTTTTTGCGGCTTTTAATTTTTTTTCAAACTCTACTAAATTTGCTGTTGGAGGATTGGTATTTGGCATTTCAAACAAAGAAGTTACGCCGCCAAGAACTGCAGCTCTACTTCCACTCTCTAAATCTTCTGCATCGGTAGATCCAGGTTCTCTAAAATGTACTTGGGTGTCAATGATCCCTGGCAAAACTACTTTGTCAGTTGCGTCGTAAACTTTAGAATTATTTTTCTCTATATTTCCTATTTTTTTAATCTTATTTTCATGCAAACCGATATCAGATTTAATTAATTTCCCATCGATATAACAGGAACCATTTTTAATAATAAGACTATAATTATCAGACATGTTTTTTATATATAGTATAATGTATAAGTAACAATTATGAAAAAAGATCAAGTTGTAATTTTAGAAAAAAGAGGTGTAATCTTAGTAAGTGGAGAAGATGCTAAAGATTTTCTTCAAAATATAATAACGAATGATATAAATAAGGTTTCTTATAAAAATTCAGTTTTTGCTGCCTTGTTAACTCCTCAAGGAAAATATTTAAATGAATTTTTTATAATTCAGAGTAATAAAGGATATTTATTAGACTGTAGCGAGAACTCCACTGGGGAGCTAATTAAAGATTTATCAAAGTACAAACTAAGATCAAAAGTTGAAATTGAAGACTTTTCTTCTAAATTCGTTATTGGAGTAATAAATGAGACAAAATTCAAAGAATTACAAGAAGAATTAAAATCAAATGAAAATACTATTACGTTTAGGGACACACCTATTTTTTTAGATCCAAGAAATAAAGAATTAGGAGCAAGAATAATTTCAAATCTTGAAAAACTTTACTTAACAATTAAAAAGTTAAGTCTTAATATTGTCGATGATAAAGAGTATTATTCTCTTGCACATAAATTAGGAATACCTGAAAAAGGATTAATCAATTTAAAAGATCAATTGTTTGGTTTAGAAGCAAACTTTGAGACGCTTCAAGCCATAGATTTTAAAAAAGGATGTTTTGTAGGACAAGAAAACACTGCAAGGATGAAATTAAAAAATAAACTTAGAAAAAGATTATTACCCATATCATCAATTGAAAGATTAAATATCGGTGATGAAATTACTTTTAATAATATTAAAATTGGAAAAATACTAATTGATCAGCCGTACGCCTTTGGATTAATTAAAGTTATCGAGCCTAATCTTGAAGATTTTATAAATAAAAAATTATTAGCAAATAATAAAGAATGTAAAATATTAGAACGCGTTAAGTAACCTAGATAACGACGCTAGTATCCCATATCCACTCAATTCAATAAAAGCTATAACTAAAATTATAAATATAATTCTTTTGTGTTTTCTTATATATTCAATCATAAAGTCATTTTTGGTGCGGTCGGAGAGACTCGAACTCTCACGGGAAACCCACACGCCCCTCAAGCGTGCCTGTCTACCAATTTCAGCACGACCGCAATAATAATGCGACAATAAATGAATGACAATTTAATCTCAAGTTGGTAAATTGGAATTAGTATGTCTGTACAACAACAAAATCTGAGCCCTACGCAAGAGATTTATAAGAAAATCTCAAAATTCATTCCTGAAGCTGAATGGAAAATTCATGCTCCATTAATAGAGAGAATAAATAAAATTAAAAAAGAGAAGAATGCAATTATACTTGCTCATAACTATCAAACTCCGGAAATTTACCATGGTGTAGCGGATATATCTGCTGACTCATTAGCGTTAGCAGTAGAGGCGTCTAAAACAAAAGCTGATAAAATTGTTATGTGTGGGGTACACTTTATGGCAGAAACAGCAAAATTAATGTGTCCAGAAAAAAAAGTGTTCATTCCTGACATGCAAGCGGGCTGTTCTTTGTCTAATTCTATCACAGGTGAAGATGTAAAATTACTAAAACAAAAGTTTCCAGGTGTCCCTGTTGTATCTTACGTTAATACTTCTGCAGACGTTAAAGCAGAAACCGATGTTTGTTGCACTTCAGCTAACGCAGTAAAAGTAGTTGAGTCTTTAAATGTAGATAAAGTAATTTTTCTACCTGACCAATATTTAGCAGACTATGTAGCAAAAAATACAAAGGTCAAAATAATTTCTTGGAAAGGAACTTGTATAGTGCATGAACAATTTACAGGAAAAGAAATTGAAGAAATCAAATCCCAAAATCCTGGAATTAAAATAATAGCTCATCCTGAATGTCCGCCAGATGTAATTGCTGCTTCTGATTTTGCAGGATCAACGTCTGGAATGATTGATTATGTAAAAAATAAACAACCTAAAAAAGTTATGTTAGTTACAGAATGTTCAATGAGTGACAATGTAGAAGCTGATAATCCTAAAGTATCTTTTATTAAGCCATGTAATTTATGTCCTTATATGAAAAAAATTAATTTAAAAAAAATATTAGATTGTTTAGAAAATGAAACTAACGAGATAATTTTAGATAGTAAAACTATAGAGGCCGCGAGAAAGTCTGTAATCAGAATGACCGAGATCGGTCGTTAGATCAGTGCAAGTATTAAATCAATTTTATATTAAATCAGTTGTAAGAAAGGCTCTGGAGGAGGACCTGAAGCCCAAAGGTGATATCACTACAAACATCGTAAGTGAAAAAAATAAAATTATTAAAGCCAGAATAATAGCTAAACAAGATGGTGTAATAGCTGGTTTAGAGTTTTGTAAAACAGCTTTTAAATTAATTGGAAGAGAAACTGTTTTTACAAAGAAAGTCTCTGATGGAAAAAAAATAAAAAAAAATAAAGTAATTGCTTATATAAAAGCTAAAACGAAAACGATCTTAACTGCAGAGAGAACTGCTTTAAACTTTCTTAATCATGCCTCAGGTATCGCAACAATCACTAATCAATTCGTAAAAAAAATTAGTAAAAAAACTAAGATTTGCTGTACAAGAAAAACAACACCTAATTTGAGAACACTTGAAAAATATGCTGTCAAAAAAGGCGGTGGTCATAATCATAGATATAATTTAAGCGACGAAATTCTTATTAAAGACAATCATATAAGTGCATCTAATAGTCTTAGGGAATTAGTTGAGAAAGCTATAAAAACAAAAAAAATTGTTACAGTTGAAGTTGAAAATGTAAATCAACTTAAACAAATTTTAGGCTTAAAATTTAAAAGAATACTTTTTGATAATATGAAATCTTCGCAATTAAAATATTGTTTAAAACTTTGTAAAAATAAATATGAAACAGAGTATTCTGGAAATGCTACTTTAAATAATATTAAACAAATATCTAAAACGGGTGTAAATAGAATTTCAGTTGGTGCAATTACTCATAGTACCAGATCATTTGATACTACCTTATTATTTAGATAATTCTGCTTGTGCAGCTGCAAGTCTTGCAACAGGAACTCTAAATGGAGAGCAGGAAACATAGTTTAGTCCTGTTCTAGAACAAAATTCAATACTCTTTGGATCGCCACCATGCTCGCCACAAATACCTAATTTAATATTTTTATTTGTCTTTCTTCCTCTGGAAGAAGCTATTTCTACAAGTTCACCTACTCCATTTTGATCAATACTTACAAATGGATCTATATCAAAAATTTTATTATCAATATAATCGTTTAAAAATTTTCCTGAGTCATCCCGGCTTATCCCAAAGGTTGTTTGTGTTAAATCATTTGTTCCAAAACTGAAAAAGTCAGCATGTTTTGAGATGGACTTCGCTTGTAAAGCAGCACGTGGCAATTCAATCATGGTTCCTACCATATACTCAAGTTTAAATTTATTTTCTTTTTCTATTTCTTTAGCAATTTTATTAACTAAAGCTCTTAAAATTTTTAATTCAGACTCTGTTGAAACTAACGGTATCATTATTTCTACAAAAGCTGCTTTTACTTTTTGTTTTTTTAATTCAACTATCGCTTCAAATATTGCTCTACATTGCATCTCGTAAATCTCTGGGAAGGAAATACCTAGTCTACATCCTCTATGCCCAAGCATAGGATTTTCCTCATGAAGTTCTGCCATTCTATCTTTAACTTCTTTCGCTGATAAATTTAAGGATCTTGCTACTTCCTCGATGTCTTTATCAGCTTTTGGTAGAAACTCATGAAGTGGTGGATCTAATAATCTTACTGTAACGGGTAAACCTGACATGATTTTAAATATTTTTTTAAAGTCTTCTTTTTGATGAGGGAGAAGTTTATCTAGCGCGCTATTTCTATCCTCTTTTGATTTAGACAAAATCATTTGTCTAACAGATAAAATTCTTTCTTCATCAAAAAACATATGTTCTGTTCTACATAAGCCAATTCCTTCAGCACCGAACTCTCTAGCTGTTTTGCTATCTGCCTCTGTTTCAGCATTTGTTCTTACTTTTAATTTTCTAAACTCATCAGCCCATTTCATTATCGTGGAGAAATATCCAGATATTTCGGGTTGAACAGTAGGAACTAGTCCTTTCATTACTTTTCCACTTCCACCATCTATAGTAACAATATCTCCCTCTTTAATAATCACATCACCAGCTTTAAATTGTTTTAATTCATAATCGATTGTAATTTCACTTGAACCAGAAACACACGGTCTTCCCATTCCTCTTGCAACAACCGCAGCATGACTAGTCATGCCACCTCTTGCAGTGAGAATTCCTTTAGCTGCATGCATTCCATGTATATCTTCTGGTGAAGTTTCTAACCTCACTAATATTGTATCTTGCATCATCCCGTTTAATTTCTCTGCTTCATCAGCAGTGAAAACAACTTTACCACTTGCAGCTCCTGGAGATGCCGGCAAACCCGAGGCAATTACCTCTTTCTCAACTTTATCGTCTAGAGTAGGATGTAGTAAAGTATCTAAAGTATTTGGATCAATTCTTTTTATAGCTTCTTTTTTTGAAATTAATTTCTCTTTAACCATATCCACTGCAATTTTAATTGCAGCTTTGGCTGTTCTTTTTCCAGATCTTGTTTGCAACATCCAAAGTTTATTATTTTCAACTGTAAACTCGATGTCTTGCATATCTTTATAATGCCTTTCTAACTTAAGAAATACTTTTGCAAGTTCTTTGTAAACTTTAGGCATAGCCTCTTCCATTGAAGGTTCTTTAGATCCTGAGTCTTTTTTTGCTTTTGTAGTGATATATTGAGGAGTTCTTGTTCCTGCTACAACATCTTCACCTTGTGCATTGATTAAAAATTCTCCAAAAAAAGAATTTTCTCCTGTCGAAGGGTTTCTTGTAAAGGCAACACCTGTTGAGCAATCGATACCCATGTTTCCAAAAACCATAGCTTGAACATTTACAGCTGTTCCCCAATGATCAGGGATTTGATTTAATTTTCTATAGGTTTTTGCTCTTTGGCTATCCCAAGATAAAAATACAGCGTTGATTGCCCCCAATAATTGTTCTTTAACATCTTGAGGAAAATTAATTTTTTTTTCTTTTTTTACTAGGTTTTTAAAATTAGTAATTAATCCATCCCAATCACTTTCATCTAGATCTGTGTCCAGCAAAACCCCTTTGGTTAACTTGTAATTATCAATTAACTCTTCGAACAAATGCCCCTCAACACCCAAAACTACGTTGCTATACATCTGTATAAATCTTCTGTAGCTATCTTTAGCAAATCTTCCGTTTGATGTTTTCTTTTTTAAAGATTCTACTGTTTTATCATTAAGTCCAAGATTTAAAATTGTGTCCATCATTCCAGGCATGGAAATTCTCGCCCCTGATCTAACTGATACTAGTAATGGATTCTTAAGATCGCCGAATTTTTTTTTAGTTTTCTTTTCAATATTTTTAATTTCTAACTCAATATTTTGTATTACTTTATTAGGTAATTTTTTTTTATTTTTATAAAAAAGATCGCAAACATCTGTTGTAATAGTAAATCCGGGGGGGACAGGTAAACCTAATCTACCCATCTCACCAAGGTTTGCTCCTTTTCCACCTAAAATATTTTTTTTATTCTTCAATTTTTTGGCAGATTTATCATCAAAACTAAATACTACTTTTACCATCAAAGACCCTCTAATTTTGAAAAATCAATAAAGCTATCAAAAGTATTACAGAACATTTTTAGCAACTCTAATCGATTGTTTTTAATATTTTGATTTTCATCATTTACTACTACATTGTCAAAAAAATTATCTGTTGACTCTTTAGTGTCGGAAAGCTTTATTAACAAGCTTTCATAGTTTTTATTATCATCTTTAACTGTGAAAGCTTTACGAATCTCATTTATTTTCTCATGAAGTATTTTTTCTTCATCTTTTCTAAATAATATAGCATCGGGTCTACCAGTGTATCCTTTTCCAGCTTTATCTAAAATACTTGAAGCTCTTTTATAAGAGCTAATTGCATTAATTCCGACGTCTTTATTTTTATATTTATGAATTAAAATAGTTTTCGCGTATAGATCTAAGAAATTATCTCCAGAATGAGAACTGATTGATGCTTCAATAATATCAGTTTTAATATTTTTTAATTTTAAAACGTTTCTCATTCTTTCTTTTATAAATTCTAAGAGTTGTTGCTCTGTTTTCTCATTTTTAATTTCGACTCCTTGCTCTTGGTAAAGCCTTATAGCATAACTAATTAAATCTCTTAGTTTAAAAGATAGTTTATTTTCAATAATTATTCTAAGTAATCCTATAGCGGCTCGTCTTAAAGCGAACGGATCTTTTGAACTAGTAGGTTTTTCCTCAATGACAAAAAAGCCAACTAGTGTATCTATCTTGTCTACAATTGAAATAGAATAGCTGAAAGGCTTCTTGGGTAGCACCGATGTGAGTCCTGTTGGCAAATAATGATCACTTACTGAATTAGCTACATCTTTTTCAAAACCTTGTTCCAAAGCAAAATATTTTCCCATAACACCTTGAAGCTCAGGATATTCTCCAACTAAGTCTGAACATAAATCAGATTTAGAAATTGATGCAGCAACTTGAACTTTTTCTTTATTAATATTTAAATCATCAGATAATAGACCAGCCAATAATCTTAATCTTTGAGTTTTGTCATAAATAGTTCCTAATTTTTCATAGAAAGTTACTGACCTCAGATTAGCTATTTGTTTTATCAAATTTTTTGATCTATCTTTATCCCAGAAAAATTTAGCATCCGCTAGTCTTGCCTCTACAACTCTTTTATTCCCTTGAGTAATTAATTTGTTTTCGTCTTTTTTATTAGCTACAGCAAAAAAATAATTAGTTAAACGATATCTGCTATCAAATATTGGAAAATATCTTTGATGTTTCTCTAAAGTAGAAATTATAATTTCTTTAGGTATTTCTAGATAATCTTTGTTAAAACTTATATGAAGTAAATTTGGATTTTCTACTATGTTAACGACTTCTTCTAATAGTTTTGGATTTAAGGTTTCTTTATATTGTTTTGATTGAGAAAATGAATAGATCTTTTTAAGAATGATCTCCTCTCGTTCATTGTGATCAACAATAATTTTATTGCTTTTTAAAAACGATAAGTAATCTTTAAAATCTTTGATTTTTCTTGTTTTAGTTACTAAATCCTGTTCAATAATTATCTCGTCTTTTGATTCTAGATGTTCATATTTAAATGGTAGTTTTTTATTGTTATACTTTGCAAAAATTGATCTGAGAGGTCTTCCCCACATCAAATCATGATCTGACCATTTCATTGATTTTTTCCAACTAATCGATCTTATGGCTTTTGGAATAACCTTGATTAATATATCTTCAACAAAGATTGATTGAGATTTTGTTTTGATAAAATAAAATTTTCCCTTGCTAGTATCTTTTTCAGTTAAGTCTTTCTCAGAAACATTTTTGGCTCGTAGAAAACCTTGGATCACTTGATCAGGAGAGTCTACCTTAGGTCCTTTAATTTCTTGAGCCTCTAATTTAATTTTTTCATTAAGGTCTTTAATATGAAGTGTTAATCTTGTTGGTGAGGAGTAAACTGATAATTCTTTATACTTTACGTTGTCTTCTTTCAAAGAGTTTTCAACTAATTGTTTTATTTGAGATCTTGCTGCTATTTGTAATTGTGGTGGAATTTCTTCACTATATAATTCCAATAAAAATTCTGCCATAATTTAACTTTGTGAGCTTAACCACAGTGCTCCGCACCCTTTTGCGAGATCTCTAATTCTAGTTATGTAACCAGTTCTCTCTGCAACACCAATAACACCACGAGCATCCAATAAATTGAAAATATGACTTGCTTTTAAACACTGATCATATGCCGGAAGAGAAAGTTTTTTTTCAAGTAAAGATTTACATTCATTTTCAGTATTTTCAAAATTTTTTAAAAGACTTTCCGTGTTTGCAAATTCAAAATTATAAGCTGAAAATTCTTTTTCAGCTTGATGAAAAACCTCTTTGTATTTTACTCCTTCACTATTCCAATCAAGATCAAATACATTGTTCTTGCCCTGGACAAACATACAAAGTCTCTCTAATCCGTAAGTTATTTCAACTGGAACGGGCTTACATTCAAGCCCTGTCATTTGCTGAAAATAAGTGAACTGGGTTATTTCCATTCCATCGCACCAAACTTCCCATCCTAATCCTGATGCACCGAGAGTTGGGCTTTCCCAGTCGTCCTCAACAAAACGGATGTCGTGATTTTTTATATTAATTCCAATTGCTGCTAAACTTTTTAAATATGTATGCTTAATATTTTTGGGAGATGGTTTTATTATCACCTGATACTGATAATAATGTTGCAGGCGATTAGGATTTTCACCGTACCTTCCGTCTGTTGGCCTTCTTGATGGTTGTACATAAGCGGCTTTCCATGGTTGAGGACCTAGAGATCTTAATGTAGTGGCAGGGTGAAAAGTTCCGGCACCAACCTCTAAATCATAAGGTTGTAAAATTATACATCCATTTTTTCCCCAAAACTTTTGAAGACTCATAATGATGTCTTGAAATGAAAGAATATTAGTTTTTTTTTTGACTTTTTTTTTAGCCGGCATTTATAAACCAAATCTTTGCCACATCGATTTTTCCTCTATTATATTTGCAAGTTTTTCAACAGGATCTTGAAAAGAAGAGGATAGTCTTCGTGCAATAAATCCTTTTGGTTTTTCAAAAGTTTTAATTATTACTTTATCTCCAAATTTATCTTTTAAAACTTGATCAGCATTACCAATTCCATCAATTAACCCTAGCTTAAGAGATGCTTTACCAGTCCAAAACTCTCCCGTGAAAATATTATTTTTTTCAGGATCTTTAAGTTTTGTTCCTCTGCTCTTCTGTACAATTTTAATAAAATCCTCATGGAGTTCTAATTGAATAGTTTTTAATCTTTTTATATCTTCTTCTTTTTCCTCTTTAAAAGGATCTAAAGTGCTTTTATTTTTTCCTGCTGTATAAACCCTTCTTTCCACTCCAATTTTTTGAATTAAATCTTTGAAGCCGAATGAAGCTGAAATTACTCCTATTGAACCAATAATCGAGCTGGAATTCGCGTAAATTTCATCTCCAGCGCAAGCAATAAAATATCCTCCAGAAGCTGCTACATCCTCTGCAAAAATAATAACCTTTACTTTATTTTTTTCAGCTAATTGTCTTATATAGCTATAGATTAAATGTGATTGAACTGGTGAACCACCAGGGGAGTTAATTGATATAGCTACGTGAGTGATTTTTTTAACTGAAAAAGCTTTTTTCAAAATATCTCTTTGGTTAGCTAATTCCATTCCTTGTTTAAATTTACCAGCCGAACCGATTATTCCAGTGAGCCTCACGTGTGGTACTATCTTTTTTTTTTTAAAAAATGAAAACATATTTTTACGATGGTTTATTATTCTTATAACAGTAATAATTTAAATTTTAATTAATAATTGCGCTACTTACAGTTGAATTATAGGTGCGTCACCACGTTACCATTTAAAAATTTATTATTACATAAAAACAAATATAAATATCATTCATGGGATCAGTTATACCGCTAAAAAAATCAGCAAATTCTGCTTACTTGGAACTAAAAAACCTTCTGAGCAATAAGCTAGATAATGTAGAAGCTCTAATTCAACAAAAGTTAAAAAGTGATGTAAATCTGATTGAAAAAATGAGTAATCACCATTTAAGCTCGGGTGGAAAAAGATTGAGGGCTTTATTAACTTTAGAGTCTGCAAAGCTTACTGGTTATAATGAAAATAAAAGAGATATTAATTTAGCTGCTTGTGTTGAACTTATACACTCGGCAACTTTATTACATGATGATGTTATAGACGAAAGTGAGTTGAGAAGAGGTAAAAAGACAACAAATTCGATTTGGGGTAATCAATCATCAATTTTAGTTGGTGACTATTTATTAAGCAGATGTTTTGAGATGATGGTTGAAGATGGTGATTTAGAAATTTTAAAATTATTATCATCTACGTCAGCAAAGATTGCCCAAGGGGAGGTATTGCAACTTCAACATAAAGGGGAAGCTGATTTGCTTGAAGAAACATATATAGATATTATTAATTTAAAAACTGCATCTCTTTTTTCAGCTGCGACTAAAACAGGGGCTTGTTTGTCTGGTAGTAATCAGAAAGAAAAAAAGGCTCTAGAGTCTTATGGAAGAAATTTAGGTTTAGCATTTCAAATTGCTGACGACGCTCTTGATTATTATGCAAAGGAAAAACTTTTCGGTAAAGAAGTTGGTAAAGATTTTTTTGAGGGAAAAGTAACACTGCCCCTAATTACAGTTTTTCAAAAAGGAAATGAAGAAGAAAAAAAATTTTTAAATGAAATCATGAAAAAAAAAAATAGAACTGAGGAAGACTTTAGTGAGACACTTGCATTAATTAATAAATATAAAGCTGTTGAAGCAACTTTTAAAAAAGCAGAATATTTTGTAAATGTTTCATTTGATGCATTGGCTATTTTTCCAGATACAGAAGATAAAAGGATTTTACAAAATTTAACTAGCTTCAGTCTTAACAGGTCTTTTTAAGGGTAAAGAAGTTCTTTTTCCCATTTACCATTATTTTTTCTATAGTTTAATCTCTCGTGAATTCTACCTTCGCCATCTAACCAAAACTCAATTTCATTTGGTAATAATCTCCATCCAGACCAATGAGGAGGTCTTGGAACATTTTTTTCATTAGGATATTTTTTTTCATATGCTTTAATATTTTTTAAAAATGTTTCTCGTTTATCTAATTTTTTTGATTGTGATGATGCCCATGCACCAATCCTATTTTTATATGGTCTTGAATTGAAATAATCATCTGCTTCTTTGGCTGAAACTTCTTCAACTATACCAATAGCTCTAACTTGACGTCTTAAACTCTTCCAATGAAAACACATTGAGGCTTTTTGGTTTTCTTTTAGTTCATTACCTTTTTTACTATTAAAATTTGTGTAAAAAACAAATCCTTTATTACTTAATCCTTTAAGCAAAACCATCCTTACATTAGGCTGATTATTTTTATTAGAAGTTGCCACTGCAACTGCATTTGGGTCATTAATTTCACTTTCCTCTGCTTTAGAAAACCACTTTTTGAACAATTCTATTGGATTGTCTAAATCTTCGAAGCAAATATCTATGCCCAGTGAATTTTTGCCATTTTTTTGATTCATAATTTCTCTAAAATAATCTATACATTAAATATCTATGTCTTTTAATACTTTTGGTAAAATTTTTAGGTTTACTACATGGGGAGAATCTCATGGACCCGCTATTGGTTGTGTAATAGATGGATGTCCGCCTAATATACCGCTTTCAGAAAGTGATATTCAAAAGGATATGGATAGAAGAAGACCTGGTCAATCAAAGTTTACAACACAGAGAAAAGAATCTGATAAAGCTATAATTTTATCTGGAGTTTTTGAAGGAAGAACAACTGGCACGCCTATTTCAATTATTATTCATAATGAAGACAAGAGATCTAGAGACTATGAAACAATAAAAAATAAATTTAGACCAGGCCATGCAGACTATACTTACTTTAAAAAATATGGGATCAGAGATTATAGAGGAGGTGGCAGACAATCTGCCAGAGAAACAGCTTGTAGGGTGGCAGCTGGAGCTGTTGCTAAAGTTGTTTTAAAAAAGATAATTGGCTCAAAATTCAATGTTATTGGAGCAGTCACTCAACTTGGGTTGATGTCTTGTGACAAATCAAATTGGAAAGATAGTGAAATTAGAAAAAATCCTTTTTTCTGTCCTGATAAAAATTCTGTAAAACTTTGGGAAAAATATCTTTTAGCTGTAAGGAAAGCAGGATCATCATGTGGGGCTATTATAGAATTACGAGCAACTGGGGTACCTGTAGGATTGGGGGCTCCTATTTATTCAAAATTAGATACTGATATTGCAGCAGCTTTAATGAGTATTAATGCAGTTAAAGGTGTAAACATTGGAGCAGGAATGAATGCAGCTTTTTTAAGTGGAGAAGAAAACTCAGATGAAATGAGTAAAGGCTCCGGTAAAGTAAAATTTAGATCTAATCAAGCAGGAGGAATTCTAGGAGGAATTTCTTCAGGTCAAAATATTGTTGCCTCATTCGCAGTGAAACCAACATCTTCTATTCTAACAAGTAGAAAAACAATTGATAAAAAAGGTAAAAATACTAAAATTTCTGTAAAAGGAAGACATGATCCATGCGTAGGAATTAGAGCTGTCCCAATAGGTGAAGCAATGATCAACTGCGTATTATTAGACCACTTCTTAATGCACAGAGCGCAGTGTAGTTAATTAGACAATTTATTTTTATTTTTTGCTAATATGATATTTGAATTTAAAGTTTCTTCGACTTTATTAACAATTGATAAATTATCTAAACCAGCTATTGCATACATTTTCTCAGGAGTATCTTGATCAATAAAGGTATCTGGAAGTATCATTGATCTAAATTTTAAACCAGTATCAAAGACACCTCTATCAGATAACAATTGCATTACATGAGATCCAAAGCCTCCGATCGAACCTTCTTCAATCGTAATTAATACCTCGTGATTAGTTGCAACCTCCATAATCAATTTCTCATCCAGTGGTTTTGCAAATCTAGCATCTACTATGGTACAATCTATACCTTTTGTATAAAGTTTTTCTGCAGCTTTTCTACATTCCTCAAGTCTTGTACCAAAATTTAACAAGGAAACTTTTTTGCCTTCTTTTATAACTCTTGCTTTTCCAATTTCTAGAACTTCTTTTGTTGTAGGTAGTCGAACTCCTATTCCATTTCCTCTTGGATATCTAAAAGCTGAAGGTCTATCATTAATACCAACTGTTGTATTAATCATTTTAACAAGTTCCGACTCATCACTTGCAGCCATTACTACAAAATTTGGTAAGGTAGATAAGTAAGTTATATCAAAAGATCCAGCATGTGTTGGTCCATCTGCTCCAACTAATCCAGCTCTATCAATCGCAAATCTTACAGGAAGAGATTGCAAGGCAACATCATGAACCACTTGATCATAAGCTCTCTGTAAAAAGGTTGAGTAAATAGCAGCGTAGGGTTTATATCCCTCGGTTGCTAAACCTGCTGCAAAAGTAACTGCATGTTGCTCAGCTATACCAACATCAAAAGTTCTTTCTGGAAATCTTTTTTCAAATAAATTTAGACCAGTACCCGACGGCATTGCTCCTGTAATACCAACAATTTTTGTATCTTGTTCTGCATGTTTAATCAGAGTTTCAGCAAAAACTTTTGTATAAGATGGAGTATTTGATTTAGATTTTGATTGTTCTCCTGTTGATATATTAAATTTAGACACACCGTGGTACTTGTCTCCTGAACGCTCAGCTGGTTTATACCCTTTTCCTTTTTGAGTTCTTACATGTATTAGAACTGGACCTTGATGATTAGAGTTTTTGACATTTTCAAATATTTGAACTAAGTTTTCAACATCATGTCCGTCAATAGGACCAACATAATAAAATCCTAATTCACTAAACAATGTTCCACCAGTCACCATATTTCTCAAAATATCTTCAGCTTTTCCTGCTTTTTGACTAAATCTTTTCGAAAATGCAGAAATAATCATTTTAATTGTTTCTCTAAAACTAAAATATAATTTTCCAGATAATAGATTTGCTAAATACTTGCTCATAGCTCCAACTGGTCTGGCAATCGACATATCATTATCGTTTAGTACTACAATTAAATTGGATTTTAATGCTCCTGCATTATTCATAGCTTCATAAGCCATTCCAGCACTCATCGCCCCATCTCCAATTACGGCTATAACATTATTATTATTATTTGATAATTTTTTTGCCACTGAAATCCCTAAAGTGGAAGAAATAGAAGTAGAACTGTGAGCAGCACCGAATGGATCGTATTCACTCTCTGTTCGTTTTGTAAAGCCTGATAATCCTCCACCCTTTCTTAAAGTTTTAATTTTGTCTCTTCTGCCTGTTATAATTTTATGAGGATAACATTGATGACTTACATCCCATACCAATTTATCTTTAGGAGTATCAAAAACATAATGTAAAGCCACAGTCAACTCCACTACTCCTAGTCCAGCTCCTAGGTGACCACCTGTTTCAGAAACTACATCAATTAATTCTTCTCTTAATTCATCAGAAATTCTTTTTAAATTTTCTTTTTTAAATTTCCTAAGATCAGATGGAAAATTTATTTGTTTAATTAAACTTGTCATTAAAAGTTTCGTCTTTGTATAAATTCAATTGTTTCAGTTAAATCTTTAGCAACTTTTCCATGTTTTTTTAATTTAAGCAATATCTTTTTTTTCAAATTGTTTGCGTACCTTAATGTTTTTTCGTAACCCATTAAACTGATCAAAGTAGACTTGCCCTTTTTTCTATCTTTTTTGATTGGTTTACCCACCAATTTTTTTAGACCTTTTACATCTAAAAAATCATCAGATAATTGAAATAATAAACCAATATCCTCTCCTATTTCTCCATAGGCTAATTTCACTTTTATATTTTTATTCGCAACTATTGCTGCTGATTGAAGACAAAAATTGAACAGTTTTCCTGTTTTTTTTCTTTGCATGTCAATTATTTGATTGAAAGATTTTTTTTTATTCTCAAATTTCAAATCTAATTCCTGACCACCAGCAATACCTGTGTGACCTGCACAATTAGATAGCAAAGCAATAATTTCATTTTTTTGTTTAAGAGTGAGCAAATTTTTTTTGTCAGAAATAATCTCAAAAGCTAGAGTTAACAAGGAATTGCCTGCAAGCACTGCGGTAGCTTCTCCAAATTTAATATGTGCTGAAGGTTTGCCTCTTCTAATATCGTCATCATCCATGCATGGTAGATCATCATGAATAAGTGAATAAGAGTGAATACATTCAACAGCAGCACAAATATTCAAAAGTTTTTTTTCTCTTAAGCCAAATATTTTCCCAGTATCAAAAATTATTGTAGACCTGATTTTCTTACCTCCAGAAATTGCTCCATACTTCATTGGGCTTACTAATAAAGATTTACTTTGTCTTTTTAAAAAATTTAATAAAAAATTATCTACTTTCTTTGCATATCTATTTAATTTCAATTCAATCATATGATAAATTTTAAGATTTAGATATTTCTTTAGATTTCATTTTAAAGAGATTTTCTATGTGTTTGTTTAATTGAATTAATCTTTTATATGTATTTTCAGCATTGCTTAAATCTAAATTTTTACTTTCAAGCTTAATAAGTATTTCATTAATCTCGTTTCTAGCCTCTTTTAACGATTTACTTTTGATATCAGCTGGAATATTTTCAGTTTTCATTATTTAAATAATAATTACATTATGAAAAAAAACTATTCAAATATATATTCATTTAATAAAAAGATAATCAAAAAAACTGTCAATTTTCTCAAACTAAACAATATAGTTGGTTTGCCAACAGAAACTGTGTATGGTTTAGCTGGAAATGCTTATTCAGATAAAGCAATAAAAAAGATTTACAGTTTAAAAAAAAGACCTAGAAGAAATCCATTAATAATACATTATTACAATTACGAAAAAGCAAAAAAAGATGTTTATTTTAACAAAAATTTTTTTAAATTATATAAAAGGTTTTGTCCTGGGCCAATTACTTTTGTTTTAAAAAAAAATAAAAATTCAAATATTTCATCTTTAGCTACAGCAAGTTTAAACACTGTTGCAATAAGATTTCCAAAACATAGAGTTATAAAAACCTTATTAAAATTCTTAAGTTTTCCACTAGCTATGCCAAGTGCAAATATCTCATCTGGTTTAAGTCCAATAGATGCATTTAATGTATTTGAAGAATTTAAAAAAAAGTTAAAGATAATAATTGATGGAGGAAGATCAAAGATCGGAATTGAGTCTACAGTTGTTGATTTGACCAATCATCCTAAAATCTTGAGACCAGGCATAATAAGCCCAAATGAGATTAAAAATATATTAAAGACTAATTTTTCAAAAAAAAAAATAAATTTGAGATCTCCAGGAATGATGAAAAAACATTACTCACCTGGAATACCAGTAATAATTGGGCAAAAACCAAAAAACATAAATCATGCATATATTGTTTTTGGCAAAAGATTTAAGAGCAGTAAAAATTATTTTAACTTGAGTAAAAAAGGTGACTTGAAAGAAGCAGCAGCTAATTTATATAAAATTATGAGAAAAATTAAAAAAAATGGATTTAAAAAAATTTACGTTTCAAAAATACCTAGTTTTGGCCCTGGTATTGCAATAAACGACCGATTATCTCGAGCTTCAAAATAATGTTTATAGAAATTAAAAACCTTTCAAAAGTTTATAACGATTACTTAGCAGTTAATAAAATCAGCTTTCAAATCGAGAAAAATAAAACAATTGGACTGCTGGGACCAAACGGATGTGGGAAAACAACAACAATAGGTATGTTGTTAGGTCTTGTTTCGCCTACGAAGGGTGAAATAATAATTGAAAATAAAAATATCAATATTTTTAAAAGAGATGAAATTTTAAAAAGATTTAATTTTGCATCACCGTATGTTGAGTTACCAAAAAAATTAACTGTAAGGCAAAATCTAGAAATATATGGAAGATTGTATGGAATTTCTAATCTTGACGAAAGAATTAATGAAATTTCGGAAGATTTAGATATAAAAAATTTTTTTGGAAGGAAAACTGGTGAGTTATCATCTGGTCAAAAAAATAGGGTATCGTTGGCTAAATCCTTAATTAACAAACCAGAAATTTTACTTCTAGATGAACCAACCGCTAGTCTTGATCCTGATATTGGTGATTTTATAAGAAGCTATATACAAGAATATAAAATAAAAAATAAAGTTACAATTTTATTAGCGTCTCATAATATGAGTGAAGTGGAAAGACTATGTGATAGCGTAATAATGATGCGTAAAGGAAAAATAATAGACAAAGGAACATGTGAAGAACTAATAAAAAAACATGGGCGAGATAACCTTGAAGAAACATTTTTAAAATTAGCAAGGAGTAAAGATGAATTTTAATAAAATTTATGCTTTAGGTTTAAGACATCTATATCTTATAATGAATTCATTTCCGAGGATATTAGATTTAATTTATTGGCCAACTGTGCAAATTTTTTTATGGGGATTTATATCAAAATTTTTTACTTTAAGTTCTGACTATTACAGTAATACTGTAGGTATAATTTTAACCGCAGCTATACTTTATGATTTTTTATTTAGAGCTAGTATAAGTTTTAATATGATGTTTTTAGAGGAAATTTGGAGCAGAAATTTTACAAATCTATTTATTGCCCCTATCAAAATAAGAGAAATTATTGCAGCCCTAACGATTACTGCTATTATTAGAACTTTAATCGGTTTAGTGCCTGCTGTTTTGATTGCAATTCCATTATTCGGTGTTTCTGTTCTTAAACTTGGTTTGCCTTTAATTTTTTTATTGATTTCTTTATATTTGTTTGGAATTACCTTAGGTTTGCTAGTAACATCTGGATTACTGAGATATGGACCTTCTTTTGAAAACATTGCTTGGGCTAGTTTATTTTTTTTAGCTCCATTAGGATGTATTTATTACCCAATTGAAATACTCCCTGGGTTTTTACAAATAATCGCAAAAATACTTCCGTTAGTTCATATTTTTGAGGAAATGAGAAGCATTTTAATGACAGAGACTGTGAATTTCCTGAATATTTTTAAGTCAATTATAATCTCAATGATCTATTTTTGTTTTGGGGTTTTAGTTTTTTATATTTCATATTTTGGGGCAAAAAAAAGAGGTACACTTATAAATATGGGTGAATGATGCATAAATTTTTAGAAAAAATAAAAAGCTTTGAACAAAAACCCTATGTGATAAAAAATTTTATCAGCTTAGATGAAGTAAAATTATTTCAAAAACTTTATAATGAATTACCTGTTGAAATTAATAATAGGAGACAAAAAATTATTAAAAAAAAATGGACTTTAAATTTTTACCCTGAATTACAAGAAAAATATATAAAAAAACTAAAATTTTTAATTGGTGATTTCACTATGGACAATCCAAAATGTAAAAATAATTTTGATAGCTTAGGTTTATTTCAAGAAAGTTATAAACCAGTATCATTACAAGTTGATACTGGATATGATTTTCAAAAAATTTTATATAAACAAACTCTACTAGTATTGTCAGAGAATAGTGAAACAATAGTTTTTAAAAATAGGTTTTATGGTTGTTCAACTACTTTTTCAATTGATCCAAAAGAATTAAGTTCAAAAGGTTATAATAAAAGATCTTCAGAGCATCTAGATTTGTATGGGGAAAAAAACTTTGATAAGAAAATACATAATAATTTTTTAAGCCATGATAATATAGAGAATTTTAAAGGACTTGAGGTCGATTTAATATTTAAATGGAAATTAGGAGATTTACTTATTTTTGATAGAACTGCCTTACACTGTTCATCTAAAAATTTAAATAAAAAAAAACTTGGGTTTACAACATCTACAATAAAACAATGAAACTAATAGACTCTTTCATGTATTTTGATGAGGACTTAGTGCTTGATCTAAGACTAAATATATTAAACAAAATTGTAGATAAATTTGTAATTGTTGAGTCAAGAATAGACCACGCTGGAAACCCAAAAAAATTAAATTTTAACATTGAAAAATTTGTCAAATTTAAACATAAAATTGATTATTTAATAATTGAAAATTTACCAGTTAAAAAAAAACTTTTTTCTTTTTCTTGGAGAAATAATCCTTCATGGTTAAGAGAAAACTATCAAAGAAATTACCTTACCAAAGGATTTAAAGACTATAATGACAATGATCTAATTATGATATCTGATATTGATGAAATTCCGAATCCAAAAGTAATTACAAAATTTAACATAAATAATAGGTACGGATGTTTTATTCAAAAAAACTTTCAGAGTAAGATTAATTTATTGAATGTAACAGAGCCTGACTGGTTCGGGACCAAAATTTGTGTTAAAAAATATCTTAAATCTCCGCAGTGGTTAAGAAATTTGAAGATAAAAAAAAAAAATATTTTTAAATTTTATAGGCCGAAACCACCTCAATTGATAAGAGACGGCGGTTGGCACTTTAGTTTTCTTAAAAAACCCACTCAAATTTCAAAAAAGATAAAATCATATGCACATCAAGAATATAATTTAGAAAAATTTAATAAAATAGAGAACATTGAAAACAAATTAAAAAATAAAAAAGACATTTTAGGAAGGGAATATGTTTACAAAAAAATTGAAATAGATAAATCTTTTCCTGATTTTATAGTTGAGCATAAAGAAGAATTGAAAAGTTGGATTGATTAGGCTTTGATAAATTTTTGGTGCGCCGGATAGGAGTCGAACCCATAACCTCCGGAGCCGAAATCCGGCGCTCTATCCAGTTGAAGCTACCGGCGCAATATAAGATAATCTAAATTAATTTATGAATAAAACAATGAAATTCTCCGTTGATAAAAGAGACGCTGGTACTAGAATTGATATCTATTTGACTAAAAAAATAAGTAAATTTACTAGGTCATTTTTAAAGAAAATAATACTTACAAAAAATCTTAAGATAAACAATACAGTCGTCTCTTCCCCGTCTACAAAGATAAAAACAAAGGATATAATTTTTGTAAATATTCTATCTAGAAATGAAAATAGATTAATTCCAAAAAAAATTAAAATTGATATTGTTTATGAAGATGATGACATTCTTATTATTAATAAACCAAAAGGTATGGTGGTCCATCCTGGGGCCGGAAATGTTGAGAACACTCTAGCTAATGCTCTTGCTTATAAATATAAGAAAAATTTATCTAATTTAAATGGTGAATTAAGACCTGGTATTGTTCACAGAATTGATAAAGAAACTAGCGGATTATTAGTCGTTGCTAAAAATAATTTAGCCCATTCAAGTTTAGGAAAACAATTTAGCCATCATACTATAAAAAGAAAATATTTATGTTTAGCTTGGGGAGTTATAAGGCCATTAAGTGGTCGTATTAAAACATTAATTTCAAGAGATAATAAAAATAGACAACTCATGACAGTTAGTGAAACAAGAGGGAAAGTCGCAATTACAAATTACAAAACTTTAAGGGTTTATAATATTAAAAACATACCAAAAATTAGCTTTCTAGAATGTGAACTAGAAACAGGTAGAACTCATCAAATCAGAGTTCATTTTAATTCAAAAGGAATTTCGCTTATTGGAGATAACCAATACGGAAAGAAAAATATTAAATTTAAAAAGATTGATAAAATATTTTTAGAAAAATTAATCAATATCAAAGGACAAGCATTGCATGCCCAAACACTGGAATTTCAACATCCTACCAAAAGAAAATGGGTTAGTTTTAAAACAAATGTTCCAGATGACTTTAAAAAAATGTTAGATTTACTTAATAAACTACATAGTTGAAAAGTGAATTATAATATATAAGTCTATGATATGAAAAATAATAAAGAAATAGTCAATTTACCTAGCCCGGCTATTGGAGGGTTATCAGTTTATCTTTCTCAAATAAAAAAATTTCCAATGTTAGACGCAGAGGAAGAATATATGTTGGCTAAAAATTGGAGAGAGAGAGGAAATTTACAGTCCGCACATAAATTGGTAACAAGCCATTTAAGATTAGTCGCTAAAATTGCAATGGGCTATCGTGGTTATGGTTTACCTGTTAATGAATTAATTTCTGAGGGAAACTTAGGTCTTATGCAAGCAGTAAAAAAATTTGATCCTGATAAAGGATTTAGATTAGCTACTTATGCGATGTGGTGGATAAAAGCAGCAATTCAAGAATATGTTTTAAGATCTTGGAGTTTAGTAAAAATGGGAACAACAACAGCTCAAAAAAAACTTTTTTTTAATTTAAGGAAAATTAAAAATCAAATCGCTCCAGGTCAAGAAGGTGATTTAAAAGATGAGCAAGTAAAAGAGATTTCTAAAAGGCTTGATGTTGACTCAAATGAAGTAATAAATATGAATAGGAGAATGATGGGTCAAGAAAAATCCCTAAATGATCCTATTAAAAGTGGTGAGTCTGACGAATGGCAAGATTGGCTCGTTGATGATAGTCTAGATCAAGAATTAATAATTTCACAAAAACAAGAGTATGACGATAAAAAAGAATTATTAAAAAATGCTATGAATGTTTTAAATGAAAGAGAAAAAGAAATTATTAATGCAAGAAGATTAGTTGAAACTCCACTCACATTAGAAGAATTAAGTAAAAAATATAAAATTAGCAGAGAAAGAATTAGACAAATTGAAACTAAAGCTTTTGAAAAATTACAAAAATCAATGATTAATGCCAGTAAATCAAAAAATTTACTTCCTCAAAACTAAACTTTAAAAGGGTCCTCAATTAAGATTGTGTCATCTCTTTCAGGGCTTGTGGAAATACTCGATACTTTTGCACCTATAAAATCTTCTAAAGAGTAAATATATTTTTTTGCATTTTCTGGCAAATCTTTCATATTTCTTATACCTTGAGTAGTTGTTTTCCAGCCTGGAAATGTTTTGTAAATTGGTTTTATTTTAAATTGATCTTCAGAGGCTGCTGGTAAGTAATCAATCTTTTTTCCATTTAATTGATATTCAATACACATTTTTATTTCATCTAATTCATCTAAAACATCTAATTTTGTTAACGCTATTCCATTAATTCCTGAAATTTTTATAGTTTGTCTTACCAAAACCGCGTCAAACCAACCGCACCTTCTTTTTCTCGCTGTCACAGTTCCAAATTCCTTTCCTCTTTTTCCTAACATTTCACCAATTTTATTTTTTAACTCTGTAGGAAATGGTCCGCTTCCTACTCTTGTTGTATATGCTTTTGTAATTCCCAAAATGTAACCAATTTTATCTGGACCCGAACCTGATCCTGTAGCTGCCATAGCTGGAACTGTGTTAGATGAAGTTACAAATGGATAGGTTCCATGGTCAACATCTAAGAGAATTCCCTGTGCTCCCTCAAACAATATTTTTTTTCTGTCTTTCTTAAATTCATCTAATTTCAGCCAAACTGGTTTTGCAAATTTAAGAATTTCTGGAGCAATTTTGAGTAATTTTTTTTTTAATTCATTTTTTTTATAAATCTTTTTTTTTAATCCTTTTCTTATTGCATTGTGATGTAATAGAACATTTTCTAACCTTGCGTCCAAATTGCTTTCTGATCTTAAATCCATTACTCGTATTGACCTTCTTCCGACTTTATCTTCATAACATGGTCCTATACCTCGTCTCGTAGTGCCAATTTTTCCTTTACCTGCTGTATCCTCCCTGATCTCATCCATTTCCTGATGAAAAGGAAGTATTAATGAGGCAGACTCTGAAATCATGAAATTTTTAGGAGTTACGTTTATTCCTTGTTTCTTAATATCTTTTATTTCCTCTATTAGAGCCCAAGGATCTATCACTACACCATTTCCTAAAATAGAAATTTTATTATCCCTAACTATTCCCGACGGTAATAGTCTCAGTTTAAATACTTTTTTATCGATTACTAGCGTGTGTCCAGCATTGTGGCCCCCTTGAAAACGAACTACAATGTCTGCTTCACTAGATAGCCAATCTACTATTTTCCCTTTACCTTCATCTCCCCACTGTGAACCAACAACTACAACATTTCTCATTATTTAAATTTTCTTTTCATTCTGATTGAGTTCAAATGATTAATCGGCCCATGTCCTTTACCATAATTAAGATTAGATTTAATTGCTTGGTTAACATATTTAATTCCTAAGTCACAAGAAATCTTTAAAGGTTTTCCACATGATAAAAAGGTTGTTATAGCGCTCGATAGCGTGCAACCTGTTCCATGAGTATTTCTAGTTTTGATTCTTTTATTCTTAAAAACTATCATTTCTCTTCTGTTTAAATAAATATCTTTCACCATTTTTGAGTTCTGATGTCCTCCTTTTATTAAAACATTTTTTGTACCAAGCTTTAATAAAATTTTACCAGCAGTTTTTGCATCATCTAAAGTATTAATTTTTATTCCACTTAATGCCTCTGCCTCTGGTATATTTGGTGTTATCAAAAAAGTTTGTTTTATCAATTTTAATTTTAAGGTTTTTATTGCAGAACTATTAATTAAATTTGCTCCACCTTTTGCAACCATTACAGGATCTAAAATAATTTTTTTAGTTTTTAATTTTTTAAGAGATTTTATAACTGAAAGTATTACCTTAGTAGAATGAAGCATTCCAATCTTAATAGCATCTGGTTTTATGTCTATACATGAAAATTCAATTTGTTTTTCTATTTCCCTAGGTTTTATTGGAACAACTGATTTTACACCTGTTGTATTTTGCGAAGTAACTGCAGTAATAGCAGTCATAGCATAGCTGCCTAATGCAGTAACCGTTTTAACATCAGCTTGAATGCCCGCTCCTCCTGAGGAGTCAGAGCCAGCTATTATTAAAATTTTAGATTGAGGTTTCAATTTTATTTTATTGATCTTTTAATAATTTTAATACATTTATAAATTTTCGACTTATCATTAGACTCTGCCATTATTCTGATCTTCGGTTCTGTTCCAGATTTTCTAACTAAAATTCTTCCTTTACTTCCCATTAAAACATTAGCTTTACGAATAGCATTTTTACAATTTGGAGTATTAATTATTTCTTTGTCTCTTACAATTACATTTTCTAAAATTTGAGGTAAAGGTTTAAATACATTTAGTAGCTTGCTAGCTTTTTTTCCTTTTCTAAGAGAAAACAAAACCTCTAGGGCAACTAATAGTCCATCTCCAGTTGTAGCAAATTTTCCCAAAATAATATGACCAGATTGCTCGCCACCAAGGTTAAAGTTTAATTTTTTCATTTTTTCTTTTACATATCTATCGCCAACTTTTGATCTCATAAATTTTATTTTTTCCTTACTTAAGAAATTTTCTAAACCATAATTCGACATCAGGGTGCCTACTACACCACCTATTAAAATTTTCTTAGCTTTCCATCTTCGAGCTAACATAGCAATTATTTGGTCTCCATCTATTATTCTTCCATTTTCATCACACATAATTATTCTATCTGCATCACCGTCAAATGAGATACCGATATGCGCTTTGAATTTTTTAACAGCAGATCTTATTTTGGAGGGGTAAGTCGATCCACATTTATCATTAATATTCAAACCATTTGGTTTTACTCCAATAGAAATTACTTTAGCGCCAAGTTCCTCTAATAGTTTTGGAGCAGATTTATACCCTGCTCCATTAGCGCAATCTAATACTATTTTTGTCCCATTAAGATGAAAGTCTTTAGGGAAATTATTTTTAAGTATCTTTATATATCTATCGTTGCCATCTTCGAGTCTCTTAACTCTTCCGAGTTGTTTTGGATTAGTAAGTTGTTTCGTATTTTTAGCATCAATTAGTTTTTCAATTTTTTTTTCTATTTTATCTGACAACTTCATACCATCAGGCCCAAATAGTTTTAAACCATTATCATAATAAGGATTATGGGAAGCAGTAATCATAATACCCATATTTGCTTTCATTGATTTAGTAAGCATGGCTAAGCCATTAGTAGGCAAAGGACCTAACGTAAAAACATGCATGCCGCCTGACACCAAACCTGAAACGAGTGCTGGCTCTAAAGTATAGCCCGACAATCTTGTGTCTTTTGCAATTACAGCAACTTGTTTAGTTTTTTTTTGATTTTTAAAATATGTTCCGGATGCTAAACCAAACTTAAAAAATTTTTCTCCAGTAATATTTCCTTTATTAACGGTCCCTCTGATACCATCAGTCCCAAAATATTTATTTTTCATTTATTCATTAATATTTTTTCAAATACCAAAATACCTTGTTTAACCTCATTAACATTATGAACTCTAAAAATTTGAATGCCTTGAGATAACAAAAACAAAGTTGAAGCTAGTGTACCACCTATTCTCTCTACGCTATCATTTTTGCCTGATATCTGACTTATAAATCTTTTTCTTGATGTACCTATCATAATAGGTAAGCCTAAACTATGAAACAAGGATATATTCGAAATCAAAGTCAAATTATGTTTCAAAGTTTTACCAAAACCGATACCAGGATCTAAAATAATTTTTTTATCTTTAAATTTGTTGTTAATTCCATTTTCAAAATAATCATAAATATCAAGTAAAACGTTTTGATATTTCGGATTATTTTGCATGGTATTTGGAGTTCCTTGCATATGATGAAGAACTTTTGAAATATTTTTATCTTTTAATTTTAAAAGAGAGTCAGAGTCATAATCAAATCCGGAAACATCATTAATTAAATCTGCACCTAATTTAATGCTTTTATCCATTATCATAGATTTTCTAGTATCAATTGAAAGACAAGTTTGATTAAATTTTTTTTTGAATATTTTTAATACCTTTTCTAATCTTCTCCATTCAGTTTTTGAGTCTATTGTTTTTGAGCCAGGTCTTGTGGACTCTCCACCTAAGTCTATTATATTTGCACCAGACTCGATCATCTGTGAGATCTGACTTATTGATTTATTAAATTTATTAAATTTTCCTCCATCAGAAAAACTATCAGGGGTAAGATTCAGAATTCCCATTATTGATGGGTTTTTAAAATTTACATTTTTAAGAAAGTTTTTTCTTTTTACGGAAATCTTTTTTATATCTTTTAAAACTTTTTTTTTCTCAATTTTATTAAGTTTTTTGATTTTTTTAATATCTAAAAATTTTTTTTTAATTTTTTCATTTTTTCTCTCAAATACTTCGATACCAGAAAAAGCGATATACTTATTTCCGCATAAAGGTAGAGCCCGTTTTTCTCTAATTAATTGATTTGCCCGATGTCCGTATATAAAATTACACGCTCTTGTGTAATATTTTATCATACTGCTAAATTGCGGGTTTTGGCTTCAATCCTAGTGATCCAAGTGCAGAAGATGATTTTCCATCATCGCTCTCGTCTTCTTTAAAAGATCTAGTGGGTTTTATATCTTTCAAAATTAAATCTCTTATCTCGTCTCCGGACAAAGTTTCATATATCAAAAGAGCTTTTGCAATTTTATGTAGATCCTCTATTTTTTCATTCAAAATTTTCTTAGCTCTTTCATATCCTTTATCAACAATCTTTTTAACCTCTGCATCAATTTTTTTTGCAGTTTCCTCAGACATGTTTTGTTGTCTCGTTACAGATCTACCCAAAAAAACTTCCTCTTCATTTTCTCCATAAGCAATTGTTCCTAATTCTGTGCTCATTCCGTATTTAGTAACCATGTTCTTTGCCATTTTAGTTACCATGTCTATATCTGAAGATGCACCAGAAGTGACTTTATCGTGACCAAAAATTATTTCCTCTGCTATTCTGCCTCCCATTGCTACTGAGATATCTGCATGCATTTTTTCTCTTGTAACTGATAATTGATCTCTCTCAGGTAATCTCATTACCATTCCTAAGGCTCTGCCTCTTGGAATTATAGTTGCTTTGTGAATAGGGTCTGATGCTTTTTCATTTAAAGCGACGATTGCGTGACCTCCCTCATGATAAGCAGTTAATTTTTTTTCATCTTCGGACATTACCATTGATCTTCTTTCAGCCCCCATCATTACCTTGTCTTTAGCTTCCTCAACATCTGACATGGTCACAACTCTTTTATTTTTTCTTGCAGCAAGTAACGCAGACTCATTTATTAGATTTGCTAAATCGGCGCCAGAGAACCCAGGTGTTCCTCTTGCAATTGTTCTTAATTTAACGTCAGGACCAATGTTTATTTTTTTAACATGTACTTTTAAAATAGCTTCCCTTCCAATTATATCTGGGTTACCAACTACTACTTGTCTATCAAATCTTCCCGGTCTTAATAAAGCTGGGTCTAAAACGTCAGGTCTATTTGTAGCCGCAATCAAAATTATTCCTTCATTTGTATCGAAACCATCCATTTCTACCAATAGCTGATTTAAAGTTTGTTCTCTTTCATCGTTTCCTCCGCCTAAGCCGGCTCCTCTGCTTCTACCAACTGCATCAATTTCATCGATAAAAATAATACAAGGCGAGTGTTTTTTTCCTTGTTCAAACATATCTCTCACTCTAGAAGCTCCAACACCAACAAACATCTCTACAAAGTCAGATCCTGAAATTGAAAAGAAAGGAACATTAGCTTCTCCAGCGATAGCTTTAGCTAGTAAAGTTTTTCCGGTACCAGGAGGACCTATTAATAAAGCTCCCTTAGGAATTTTTCCTCCTAATCTACTAAATTTTTTTGGGTCTTTTAAAAATTCAACAATTTCCTCTACTTCCTCTTTAGCTTCCTCAACTCCAGCAACATCATTAAAAGTAACCTTGCCCTGAGCTTCATTTAACAATTTTGCTTTTGATCTGCCGAAGCCCATTGCTCCTCCTTTACCACCTTGCATTTGTCTCATAAAAAATATCCATACACCTATTAACAAAAGCATAGGGAACCATGAGAGCAATATTCCTAAAAGTGAAGGCATTTTATCTTCTAGAGGTGTCGCGTTAATACTTACTCCGTTCGATGAAAGTTTATCAACTAATTCTGGATAGTTTGGAGAGAAAGTTTTAAATGTTTTTCCATCTGCTAAAACTCCAGAGATATTGTTACCTTGAATCTGTACTTCAACCACTCTACCTGCATCTACCTCACTCAAAAAACTTGAGAAAGGCAAAGAGTTTTTCTCCGAGTTAATTTTATTTGGATCTTGAAACATGTTGAATAGGCCTACAGAAAGTAAGACTATTATGACCCACATTATTAAGTTTTTTAAATTCATTTTTACTTAAATAAGCATTAATTGTTTTTAAACAAGTATATTTTAAAATTAATTAAGTTGTAAATAAGACAAAATATAACAAATTTCACAAAAATTATAATTTTTGCTCCTTTTTCAGGCATAATTTGTCTTTTTTAACAAAAAAAGTGCAACCTCCTAAGGTTGCCTTTTTAAAATTTCTATTGTCTAATTTTTTAATCAAATTTAATACCTTTTTGGATCTAACTGGATAATAGTTTCTTTTTAAGATCTTGATAGATTTATTCAATATGTTTAACTTTATCTCATTATTAAATTTTTTATATTTTTCCAAGTCAACGTAAACAACATCTTTAGATCTGTTTATAGTATCTTTAAAAGTCTTGTTTAAATAATCATCAAGTGTTCTCCTGCTAGAAGCAAGATTTTTGATTGATCTTATAATTTGATCATATTTAATTCCGCTCTCAACTAAGTGTTTTTGTAGTTTTCTAATTTTTGTTCTAAGATATTTACTATTTGTATTAGAGGGATCAGTAAAAAATTTTCCAAATACATATTTACTTAATTTAATTAAAACCTCTTTTTTTATATCTAACAAAGGTCTTGATATTTTAATATCATTATTTAGATTGCTCACATTTTTCATCGCTGATAAACCCTTTAAACCGCTACCTCTAGATAGCCTTATAAAAAATGTCTCAACTTGATCTTCCAAATTATGGCCGGTCAATATAATTTTGATTTTTTTTTGAATACAGAATTTTTTAAGTAATTCATATCTTATTTGCCTTGCTTGACTTTGAATATTATTAGTAATCTTTGTTTTATTGTTTAATAATTTTAGGTCAATTTTATATTTTTTTAATAAAGTCTTTACTTTAATTGCCTCTTTTAAAGAATTTTTTCTAATATTATGATTTACTAACACAAATTGTAGCTTAATTTTTTTTTCGTAGCTATAATTTTTAACTAATGCTGCAAGAGCTAAACTGTCAGGACCGCCAGAGATGGCAACTAAAAATGAGTTAGTTTTAAACCTTGTTAGTTTTCTTTTGAAATCTTGATAAATATTAGAAAATCTCTCAGTACCTTCAAAACACTTTTTAAGATTTACACTTGAATTTTTTTTGCTCATATTGAGCTTTTTGTAACACAGACTTGCTTGCTTTTGGGTATTCTTTTTTGAGTCCTAATATCATTTTACATCCCTGATCTTTTTCTCCAAGTTGAACCATAGTAATTCCCAATTTTAGGAGATTATCTGGTGCCTTTTTACTTTTGGGATAATTTTGATAACCATCTAAATAAGCGGTAGCAGCATCTGAATAAAGTTGCCTTATTCTAAATGTTTCTCCATACCAGTATTGTGCACTACCAGCTAGATCATGATCTTTATTTTTGTCAATAAATTCTCTTAATGCGAATTCAGCAGTTTCATAATCACCGATTTTCATAAAGCTGACAGCAAATTCATATTGTTCCGGTATTGGTTTTTCTGGAAGTAAAGATTCTTTTTTTTCTGGTCTTTCAGTAATTACAGTTTGAGCGCTCTCGACAGAATTAATACTTTGTTGGGTTGGTAAATTTGAAGTTTGATAACCAGGATTTGCTCCTAAATCTTGTGGTTTACTAGTTCCTGGAAGAACAGCTTGTTGATTTTTAATTTTTTCATTAGGACTGAGGTTACCGCTTTCTAAATCTGAAAATCTTAATTGGTTATCTGATTGAATTTTGGTTACACGCGATGATAATTTATCTAGTTTAAAATTTACTTCCTCAAATTTATTTGTTAATTCCCTAAATTGATCTTCAATTTCGTTTAATTTTAAAAGATGTTTTGTTAAAATATCCTCATTAAGACCATCAGTATTTTTCAAAGTAGCGCTTGATACAGCTATGTCTGATTTCTGATAAACAGCTTTTTCTAAAGTTTTAAGATCTTTAGTTATTACCTGAATTTGATCAGATATAGCTTTTAAATAAATTTCTTCCTCTTCTGCATAAATACTTGTAAAAATAAATGCAGGTGCAACTAAAAATAAAATTTTCAAAAAGTTTTTATACTTTTTCATGACTCTTTTCTAATCAGATAAAATGGCAAAAAAAAGACCCCTCAATACATAGTAAAGAAGGGTCTTTTAATTTGATAAGCTTAAATTAGTTTACTTTTACTGTAACTGATCTTCTGTTTTGAGACCAAGCTAATGGCGATGATTTTGGATTAACTGGTTTCTCTTTTCCGTAACTTATTACAGAAATTCTCTTTCCAGAAATACCATAAGTCATCAAATAATCTCTTGCAGCATTAGCTCTACGCTCACCTAATGCTAAGTTATATTCTCTTGTACCTCTTTCATCAGCGTGTCCTTCAATTGTAACATTAAGATTTTTATTTTTTCTTAAAAATGTAGCTTGTTTTCTTAATGTAGCTCTAGATGCAGTAGTAAGTGATGATTTGTTTGTAGCAAAAAATACTCTGTCAGGCACACCAGCAGCTAAAAACTCAACTGTTTCTTTTCCAGTGTAAACGTCTCCATCAATATCTCCAGTTTTCTTAGCTGTAGAACATGCGCTAAGTATTAAAGTTGCGAAGATTACAAGTAATATATTTTTTAAATTCGATTTTAGTGTCATTTTTTCCCCTAGGTTCATTGTGGTTATTTCAAATTATTGCAATTTATTCAAGTATATTTTACATAAATTTCAACCTCACTTAGACAATAATGAGGACCAAGATGGGTCTGATGCATCGGTTTTAGTGTAAAGCTTTCTCTCATTATATCCAGTTATATCTATAGACCATAATTTAGCTGTAAAACCCTCTCCTTTATCGCCTGCTTTAGTTTCTCTATAAAAAACTAGAACTCTACCATTTGGTGACCAGGAAGGAGCTTCTTGATAATAGTTTTCTGTTAAAAGCCTTTCTCCAGTTCCATCAGTTCTCATAACTCCAATATAAAATCTCCCTTTATGCATTTTAGTAAAGGCAATTAAGTCACCCCTTGGAGACCAAACAGGTGTTCCGTATATACCTTTGCCAAAAGTAACTCTCTTTACGTTACTGCCATCGCTTCTCATCACATAAATTTGTTGTAATCCACTTCTATCAGAATTGAATGCAATAAATTTTCCATCAGGTGAAAAAGATGGTGAAGTATCTATTGAAGAATGTTCAGTTATTCTCTCAACTACTCTGGACTCTAAATCCATTGTATAAATATCTGAATTACCATCTTTAGCAAAACTCATAATTATTTTTGTTCCATCTGGAGAAAATCTTGGTGCAAAAGTCATTCCTGGAAAATTCCCTACAACCTCTTGAGTACCTGTTTCAATATCAA
The DNA here is from genome assembly GCA_902590505.1 of uncultured Pelagibacteraceae bacterium. GTDB lineage: Bacteria > Pseudomonadota > Alphaproteobacteria > Pelagibacterales > Pelagibacteraceae > Pelagilacustribacter. The sequence continues at coordinate 62,756 of CACIWZ010000001.1, read as the reverse complement.
GCAAGTACACTCTTGGCATATTTCTAAAATAAGACATGTAAGTTACCATTTGATTAGTTGGATTAAATCTAGGTGTTAAAACTAATTCATTGCCTAGAGTTAAATATTTTGTATTGGATCCATCTTGATCCATTATTGCTAATTTTTTAATTCTTTGACTTTTCGGACCGCTTTCTGCTACATAAATAATTCTTGTATCAAAATATCCTTCTTCTCCAGTTAATCTCTCGTAAATCTTATCAGATATAATATGTGCTACTCTCCTCCAGTTAGATGGTGTTGTTGTAAAAGCTAAAGCTGTCATTTCTTGTGCGGCTGTCAAATCCCAAAGCCTGAATTCAACTTTTAATTTTTCATTCTTTATTAATAATTTTCCTGTCACCAATGCTTGAGCTTTTATCAGTCGCCAGTCTTCAAATCTTGGTTTTAGGTGGGCAATATCTGGTTTTTGAACAAATGCATCTTTCTTTAATGGATTAAATAAACCAGTATTTTTAAAATTTTTTTCTATAATCTCAGAAATATTTTCTCCTAGTTCTTTTACTTTTAAATCTTTAAAATTATCTGATTTAACATCTACGTGTAATGGAGAAACAGCTATAGGTAGTGGGTCTAGATTACCTCTGGTGATGTCTACCTCAATTAATGCAAAAGATTTAATTAAAAATATAAAGTAAAATAATAAAGTAAATAGAATTTTTTTCATATCATCCTTTTAACATTTCAGTTGGATTGAAATTTAATTGTAAATCTTTCCATTTATCATAACCAGTTGGAGGAACTTTCAATGGTTGACAAAGTCTTACTGCTCTCAGTGCGCTCTCAGCTAGAACTTTATAAAATTTTTGTCCTGGTCTATTCATTCTTTCGTGATCTAAAATTTCAGATTTCATTATAGTTCCATCTTTTTTAAGTTCTAATTTTATTCTGACCAATAAATTTTGGTCATATGGTAAACCTAATGGAATACTCCAACATCCAAATATTTGAGCTCTAAGAGCATCTTCCTCTGACAAAGTTAAACCTGACGCAAATGAATTTTTTTGAGAACTTTGAGTAACTTTATTACTTTTTTTTTCTTTAACCGCCTCAACTTCTTTAGCTTTATCAATTAATGCTGCAATTTGATTTGTATCTATAATTTCTTTTTTTTCAAACTCTGAAGATTGTCTTATCTCTGGTTTTATTTCTTCAGGATTTTGTTTTTTTTTTATTATTTGTTTTTCCTCCTTTTTCTCATCAGGCATTGGAATTCTATCAGGCTTTTCTTTTGCTTTAGCTGCAGGTGGTGCTTGTTCCGAAACCATTCTCTCCTCTTCTATTTTTTTTTTCTCCTCAATCAATTTTCTTGCTTTTGGAGCATAAGGAATTCTTGTTTTATCTGAAATTTGTATTAATTCTACAGAAACTATTGGGGGTAAATCTACAGGCTCCCTAAGCATAAATGGTAAACTCAAAACTGTTAGGATAATCATTAATGAATGAAAAGAAATTGAGTAAATTAAGCTTTTTATCATACATCATCCTAATTTTTGTAAGGTTCAGAAATAAGTGCAACTTTTGAAAAACCAGCACCTGATAAAGTTCCCATTATTTCTAACACTCTTCCATAATTAATATTCTTGTCTCCTCTTACATAAATCCTTGTATCAGTTCTATTTTTTGCAATAGCTAACAGCTTGGGAACCATTTTTTGATATGTCACTTGATGTTCTTGAATATAAATCTCCCCTTTTGAATTGATGCTAATTGTCAGTGGTTCTTGATCGTCTGGAAGTGAGTCAGCTGCAGATTCCGGTAAATCAACTTGAACACCTACTGTTAGAAGTGGAGCAGTTACCATAAAAATTATTAATAAAACTAGCATTACATCTACAAATGGTGTTACGTTAATTTCACTCATTGGTTCATTTCTTGAGCGATTGAATTTAAATGCCATTATTTTAAATTATTGATAAAAATCTTTTAGAAAAATTATCTATTTTTGAAAAGTATCTTCGAGAGTCACTGTTAAATTTATTATATGCTACAACCGCTGGAATAGCTGCTAACAAGCCTAACGCTGTTGCAAAGAGAGCTTCGGCAATACCTGGCGCAACTATAGCAAGACTTGTGTTTCTGGAAATAGCTATTGATTGAAATGAATTCATTATTCCCCATACTGTACCAAATAATCCTATAAACGGGGCTGTTGAACCAATCGTCGCAAGATATGTAAAGTTTTTTTCAACTTTTTTCAATTCGTTATCAGTAGCAATTTCTAAAATTCTCTCAACTCTCGCAGCTTGAATTGCGGATGATTGTCTTTTTGTTTTTAAAAGTTCTGCCATTGCTGCTTTAAATATTAAAGTTGCTGGATCGCTTGAATTTACAGGAAGGTTATTATTAAAATTTTCAGCGGATTTTGCTTTCCAGAATTTTTTTTCAAAGTCCTCTGTAGACTTATTTATATTTTTAAACAACTTAAATTTATCAAATATTAGTGCCCATGAAAAAATTGAGCTTGCTATCAATAGGATAATTACAAACTTCACTACAAAGTCGGCCCTCATAAAAAGGCTCCATAATGTGAAGTCTGTTGCACCTCCTAATCCTACTACTTGTGCAGCAATATCTTGTTCCATTAAACTTAATTACTTTCAGAATGTGTCATGAATTTGGCGCTTTCTTAAGAAAATAATATTATTTGCTAACTTTTAATCTTGTCTCAGTGTAGAATCTGGCAATCAAAATAGCGTCTGATTTATTGACGTCTTTTTTTTTAGCTAACTGACTCGATAAAGATGGGTACATTTCTATTACTTTAGTTCTACTAGAGTCCTTTGAGGAATTAATCAATTCAAAATGTTTTTTCCATTTAGATGGTCTTACAAAAAAAATTGGAAGTTCTAAAGCTGCGCAAACTCCTTTGATTGCACCAAAAGTTTGACCAAAATTGAACATACTGGTTACGCCTTGTCCTGGCATTGCATTTACTTGCTCAACTACGACTACTATTTCAGCATCAGGTTTGGTGCTGTCTTTAATAATACTTACTAGTTGAGCACTATTTAATTGCCTTTTGTTCTTTTTTCCTTCTGCCATTACTGGCATATCAAAAATATTTAATACTTTATTATTTTCTAAAATTGCTATCGCGCCGCTTAAACCAGGATCTATACCAACGACTATCATTTTATTAATTTTCTAAATTTGCATTAGTAAATATATTTTGAACATCATCAAGCTCCTCAAGTGCATTTAGAACCTCTATCATTTTTTTACTCTGATCTTTATCTAAATTTAAGTTATTTTGAGGTCTCCACTCTATGGCTGAATAAGCAAAACTGTCTATTTTCTTTTCAAGTTCAGTTTTAATCTTATAAAAATCATCTTTTTGCGTAACTATCTCATGAAATCCATTTACAATGGAACAATCTTTTGCTCCAGAATTGATTGCTATATTAAATACTTCCTCCTCGCTAATTTTATTTTTCTCAATATGTATAACTCCATAATTATGAAACATATGCTTAGTCGAACCGGTCTCTCCCAATCTACCTCCACTTTTTTGCAACACAGTTCTTATACTTGATGCAGATCTATTTTTATTGTCAGTGAGAGTTTCAATAATTAAAGCTGTATTAAACGGACCAAAACCTTCGTATCTTAAATTTTCATAATTTTTATTTTGATCACTTTCGGACTTACTAATTGCTCTAGAAATATTATCTTTTGGCATGTTTGCCTGTTTAGCTGCCTGGATTGCAGTTCTTAACCTGGGATTCATGTCTGGATCTTTATCACCTAATTTTGCTGCAACTGTTAATTCTCTAGACAGTTTTGAAAATATTTTCGATCTTTCTTTGTCAGCTCTACCTTTTTTATGTTTTATACCTGCCCAGTGAGAATGTCCTGCCATAACTATTTATTTAATACTCCCCCAATAATTAATCTAGAAATTTTTTTTGCTAAACCAGTTTCTGAATTTGCTTCTACAATTATACCTGACAAAGTACCTTCGCCCTCTGATGGGTAGTGTCTTACCGCATCTTTATCTTTAAAAAATTTTTTTATTGAATTTTCTTTGTTCATACCAATTACCGAGTTATAATCTCCACACATTCCAATATCAGTTTGATATGCAGTACCTTTCTCTAATATCCTTGTATCAGCAGTAGGAACATGGGTATGAGTTCCAACAACACAAGTAGAGATACCATCAAAAAAATGCCCTATAGCCATTTTTTCACTTGTAATTTCTCCATGAAAATCGACAACAGAAAAATCAACACTATTTTTTAATTTAATTTTTTTAGTAATTTCTTTTGCAATTTTAAAAACATCATCCGTTTTTCTCATAAAAATATTTCCCATTAAATTTATAACCCCTACTTTATATTTTTGGTCTTTAGAAAAAAAGATTCCATAACCCTTACCAGGAGATCCTTCTGCTAAATTAGCAGGTCTTAAAAGTCTTTTTTCTTTATCAATAAATTTAGCTGTTTCTTCTTTATCCCATATGTGATTTCCGGAAGTAATTACATCTATTCCTAAAGAAAAAAATTCGTCAGCTATTTCTTTGGTTATACCTTTGCCATCATCTGCTGCATTTTCACCGTTAATAACCGAAAAGTCTATATTATTTTTTTCAATAATTTTTTTAAGATTTTCTCTAAGTGCTTTTCTGCCGGATTGACCCATAACATCTCCCAAAATCAAAATTTTCATTTAATTATTCCTTTTTCAGTAATTATGAAATTTAATTTAAAATCTTTTTTATTCACCGGCAGTTTATTGTATTTTTGAAAAGAAAAAGCAACACCGACTGTTAAAATATTTTTATGAGTTTTAATATACTTAAAAAGATATTTATCATAATAACCTTTGCCGTATCCCAATCTATTTTTATCTTTATCGAAGGCTAAAAGAGGAATTAACATAATCGAAGGTATTATTTTAATCGTTTTTGTCGGTTCAGGTATTCCATATTTATTTACGTATAATATTTCATTATGTTTCCATTTATAAAATTCCATCGAATTATTTTTTTGTATAATTGGCAAAAGAAAATTAAATTTTTTGAAATATTCAACTTTAAGAATTTTCAAGACATCTACCTCAAAAGAACTTGGATAATAAAGAGAAATGAAAGCTTTTTTGCTTATACCTTTTTTTTTAATTAAGTTAATTAGAGGTAAAAAAAATTTGTTGCTTATTTCAAAAAAATTTTTTTTTCTTTTAAGAAAATATTTTTCTCTAATTAAACTTTTTTTATCCATCTATTGTATTTTAGATAGGGACTCGGTGTTAGAAATTATCTTCTCTAACGATTGTGTAGTTTTGTCTAACAAGGATTCGTAAAGAATATTACTTTCTTCTATTGTCTTTTTGAAAATATCTAATTCATCTTTAAGTTTTTGAATCTCAGTATCTTTATCATCTTTATACTTTATGGCTAAAGTTTTTATTTCTTTGAATTTGTTTGATATTTCATCAAGTTTATTTTTTTGAAGCGTTACTTTCTGTTTTAAGTCAAAATATTCATCGATTAATTGTATTGTAGTAATTAATAATAACTTATTTTCTCCAATATTGCCTAATTTATCTTTTAGTTCTGCATATTTATTATCAAGAAATTTCGTCAATTCTTTTAAAGACTCTTCTTGCCCATCATCACAAGAAAGAAGGTAGTCTTTGTTATTAAACTTAATATTTACATTTGCCATTTTTCAATTTCTGAAACCAAATTTTCAGTTTCCTCGCTCAACTCATCAATTTCTTGATTAAAATTTTCTTCAAATTCTACTTTTTTTTTAACTTCTAATTGTAAGTTTTTTATTTTCTCTTTTAAATATTTGTGTTCCCTAAGTAATTCTTGATTTTTTTTTTCAATTTCAATTTTTTGTCTTAAAATTTCGTTTTTTTCAGTTTTTATTTTTTCTACTTCGTATGTGGGTTGTGAATAAGTTAAAGTCAACGAATTAAGTTTACTAATTAATTGATTTAAATTTTTTTCTTTCTGCTCAATTGTACTCATAAAATATTATATCATATTATTGATATACTTAGTTTAAGTCTATATAGGTTATTAAAAGTGAGAGTAAATTTTAATCAATTATCAAATGCAGTAAGATTTTTATCAATCGATGCTGTGCAAAAAGCCAATTCTGGCCATCCTGGAATGCCAATGGGCATGGCAGATGTTGCAACCGTTTTATTTAAATACCACCTGAGGTTTAACCCAAAAAATCCTAATTGGATAAACAGGGATCGATTTATTTTATCAGCAGGACATGGGTCAATGTTGCTTTACTCTCTTTTATATCTTTGTGGTTACAAAAGTATTTCAATTGAGGATATAAAAAATTTCCGACAACTTAATTCTATCTGTGCAGGACATCCCGAGTACAAAAAAGGCTCTGGAATTGAGACGACTACCGGACCTTTAGGACAAGGGTTAGGAAACGCTGTAGGTATGGCAATAGCAGAAGAAATATTTAGAAAAAAATTTAGTTCTTCTGTCATTAATAACAAAACCTATGTGATTGCGAGTGACGGAGACTTAATGGAGGGAATTAGTCATGAAGCAATGAGTCTAGCTGGCCATCTAAAATTAAAGAATTTAATAGTTTTTTTCGACAATAATAAAATTTCAATTGACGGTTCAACATCGCTTAGTGTTTCAGATAACTACAAAAAAAGATTTGAGTCATACGGTTGGAGTTTTTTAGAGGTTAACGGCCACAATGAAAAACAAATTTCAAAAGCGATCACAAAAGCATCAAAATCAAAAAAACCTACAATAATATCTTGTAAAACTATAATAGGATTTGGATCACCTAATAAATCTGGTAAAGCTTCCTCCCACGGCTCTCCTTTAGGAGATGAGGAAATAGCTTTAGTGAGAAAAAAACTAAAATGGAACAACCAGCCATTTGAAGTACCTCAAGAAATACTAAATGAATGGAGAAATATAGGTAACAAAGGTGAGCAACTAGAAAATGAGTGGCTCGATACAGTCAATAAAAAAAATCCTAAAATTAAAAGTGAACTTAACGGCGCTAATGAAAAATTAGATTTGAACGGTTTAGAAAATTTAATTCGTCAAGAAAAAGATAAAAATTTTGAATCTAAACCAAGTTTAGCTACACGACAATGTTCGATGGCTGCCATAGAAAAAATTTCTGCTTTTCTTCCTGAATTAATAGGTGGTTCTGCAGATTTAAGTGGTTCAAATAATACAAAAACAAATAATTCTAAAATTATAAACTCTAAAAATTTTAATGGAAATTATATTCATTACGGAGTTAGAGAACATGGTATGGCAGCAATTATGAATGGTTTAGCGCTTTATGGAGGTATAATCCCTTATGGTGGAACATTTTTAATATTCTCAGATTATTGTAAACCCTCTATAAGACTCTCTGCTTTAATGGGTCTTAAAGTAATTTATATTTTTTCACATGACTCAATTGGTCTTGGTGAAGATGGTCCTACTCACCAACCTATAGAACAACTTACTGGGTTGAGAGCAATTCCGAATTTAAATGTCTTCAGGCCAGCAGATATTAATGAAACATTTGAATGTTGGGAAATAGCTTTAAAAACTGAAAATACCCCAAGTGCTATTGCTTTATCGAGACAAAAAGTTCCTTACATCAATCCGAGCAATTTAAAAGAGAATAAATGTGAAAAAGGAGCCTATGTAGTTAATTTAACTTCGCATGAGAGTAATGTAACATTGGTTGCTTCAGGTACCGAAGTAGAACTTGCCTTAAAAGTTCAAAACAAACTTAAAGAAAACAATATCCACTCAAAAGTAGTTTCAATGCCATGTATGGAGCTTTTTGATAAACAACCTGAAGATTACCGGAAAGATATTTTAGAAGAAAACTCATTGATCTTCACATTAGAAGCTGGAAGTGTAATGTCTTGGCAAAAATATATTAAAAACAAAGGTGCCAATTTAGGAATAGATAAATTTGGTGAAAGTGCTCCTTATAAAGAAGTTTACAAACATTTGAAATTATCAGAGGAAGATATAACAAATTTTATTCAAAAAAAATTAAGAGAGTAATAGAAGTCGATGGGCGAAATAAATTTCTTTCCTGACGATTTAGAAATCAAAGATCAAAAGATAATTCTTAGATTAGATTTAAATGTTCCAATTAAAGAAAAAGTTATTAAAGATGATACAAGAATAACTTTATGTTTACCTTTTATAAATAAACTAATTGAAAAAAAGGCAAAAATTATAATTATTAGTCATTTGGGTCGACCAAAAGGAATTAATGTCCCTGACCTGTCTTTAATACCCATCTACAAATATCTCAAAGATGCGCTTAAAACTAATGTTTATTTTTTTAGAGGAACTTTTGATGGTGAAACTAAAGAAAAATTTTCTCACCTAAAAGGGGGTGAGGTAATATTAATTGAGAATATAAGATTTTTTAAGGAAGAAAACGAAGATGGCCAAGATTTTTCAAAAAAGTTAGGTGAACTTGGTGACATTTATATTAATGATGCATTTTCATGCTCCCATAGGAAACAAGCTTCTGTGCATGGTATAACCAAATTCGTAAAAAAAAGTTATGCTGGTCCATTATTAAAAAAAGAAATAAAGGCAATAAATCTTGTTATAAAAAATAAAAAAAATCCAGTCACTTGCATTATCGGAGGATCAAAAATTTCTACAAAGATTAATGTTATTACTAATCTTTTAAAAAAAGTAAACAATATAATAATTGTTGGGGCAATGGCTAATAATTTCTTCGTTCATAAGAATTTAAAAGTTGGTAAATCTTTAATTGAAAAAAATACAAAAGAGACGATTGCAAATATTTATAAAAAAGCAGAGGAACATAATTGTAAAATATTAATTCCTGAAGACTGCATGGTAGGGACAGACTTTGAAGGAACCGGTAAAAATAAAAATCTTCATGAAATTCAAGAAAATGAAATAATTTTAGATATTGGCTTCAATACAATCAAAAAAATTAAAAAAAAGATTGACGAGTCAAATACTGTTCTGTGGAATGGGCCAGCCGGGTATTTTGAAAATAAGAATTTCTTAAAAGGCACATTATCGATTGCAGAAAATATCTCTAAAAATACAATTGAAAAATCTCTAATATCTATTCTTGGAGGTGGAGACACTCTTGCAGCAATAAATAAAAGTGATAATAAACTTACTTTCTCTCACTTATCAACAGCAGGAGGAGCGTTTTTAGAGTACTTAGAAGGAAAAGACTTGCCTGGTATAAGTGTTTTAAAATAAATAATCGCTATGACATTAAATGAAATAGCTAAAAAAATGTGTGCTAAAGGAAAAGGTATTCTTGCGGCAGATGAAAGCACTGGAACAATAGCTAAAAGATTTAAAAGTATAAATGTTGAAAATATTGAAAAAAATAGACTAAATTTTAGACAAACTCTTTTTAATTCAAGTGCTATGAAAGATTTTATTGGGGGAGTAATTTTATTTGATGAAACAATAAGACAAAAAACTACCTTGGGTCCATCAATTCCAGAATTAATATCTAAACATGGAGCTGTACCAGGAATTAAAGTTGATAAAGGTGCAAAACCTCTCGCTGGATCAAGTGATGAAACTGTAACAGAAGGTTTAGATGGTTTACGTGAAAGATTAAAGGAGTATTATGATTTAGGTGCGAGATTTACGAAATGGAGAGCTGTCTATAAAATTTCAGATAAATTTCCATCTGCCCAATCTATTAAGTCTAACGCCCACGCATTAGCAAGATACGCTGCTTTAGTTCAAGAAGCTAAAATGGTACCGATAGTCGAACCAGAAGTTTTGATGGATGGTTCACATAACATTGATAAATGTTATCAAGTTACAACGAATGTACTCAATGAGTGTTATAACGAACTAGAAATACATAAAGTTAATTTGAAAGGAACTGTTCTTAAGCCTAATATGGTTATACCTGGTTCGGAGTGCAAAGATAAATCTAATGCAGAAGAAATTGCAAAAAAAACTTTAGACTGTTTAAAGAAAAATGTTCCAAGTGATGTTCCTGGAATAGCCTTTTTGTCAGGCGGTCAGTCTGAAATTGAGTCTAGTAAAAATCTAAATGAAATAAACAAAATAAATGATAGTAATTTTTTAATTACTTTTTCTTATGGAAGAGGGTTGCAAGCAAGTGCATTAAAGGAATTTGGAAAAAATCAAGAAAATACAGAAAATATTCAAAAAGCCTTTAACCATAGAGCTAAAATGAATGGTCTGTCATCTAAGGGGGAGTGGTCTGAAGAATTAGAGAAAGAATTTGCGGCCTAAAACATTTGAAGAAATTAGTATACTTAATTTCACCTAATAAAATTGATCAGAATTTTTTCACTAGTTTAGATAAAGTATTGTCATTTAAAAATGTGAAGTTTTTTCAATTAAGATTAAAAAATTTGAGCCAAAAAAAACTTCTTAATTTCTCTAAAAGAATTATAAAAATTACTACTAAGCATAAAGTTAAGTTTATCATTAATGATAATTTTATTTTAGCATCGAAAATAAACGTTGATGGATGTCATATGGGTCAACATGATGGATCGTTTTTAAAAGCAAGAAAAAAACTCAAAAATAAAATATTTGGTGTCACATGTCATAACTCAAAAAAACTTGCAGTTAAAGCAATTAAAAATAATGCAAGTTATATTGCTTTTGGATCTTTTTTTAAATCCAAACTTAAGCAAAATACAATAAAGGCCAATCTTAATATTTTGAGATGGGCAAAAAAGAACGTAAAAAAACCTATTGTGGCAATAGGTGGAATAAATAATAAAAATTACAAAAAATTAATAAAAGCAGGAGCAAAATATATTGCAATATCAAGTTTTATTTGGGATAACCCCAAATTAAAACCAGAACTTGCGATTAGAAAATTCAAATGAAAATAACTGCTATTGAAATAAAACCTGGAATGATAATTGAACATAAAAATGATTATTGGAATGTTCTTAAAACTCAACATGTTAAACCTGGGAAAGGTGGGGCTTTTAATCAGGTAGAATTAAAAAGTGTTATCAAAGGTACAAAGCTGAATGAAAGGTTTAGATCAAGCGAAACAATAGAAAAAGCTGAGGTTGATGAAAGAAAATTTAACTTTTTGTACTTAGATGGAGATAGTTGCCATTTTATGGATAACAATACTTATGAGCAAGTAGAAATATCGAAGTCTATAGCTGGAGAACAGTATAAATTATTAAAAGAAAATTTAGAAGTTACAATTTCTTTTATGGAAGATAAGCCGATATCAATTGAGTTACCAAACAACATTGAATGCACAATTGAAACAACAGATGCTGCTCTTAAAAATCAAACAGCTTCATCATCTTATAAACCTGCTCTTCTTGATTGTGGTATTAAAATTAATGTCCCTCCATTTATAGAAAGTGGAGAAAAAATAATTATTGATACTCGAACACTTGAATATGTAAAAAGAGTAAATTAATGAGATTAAATTCTCCTCAAATTAATTTAATAACAAGGGCATGTATGAAGGCTTCAAGATCGCTTATAAGAGATTTTGGAGAAATAGAAAATTTACAAGTTTCAACTAAAGGTCCTGGAGATTTCGTAACATCAGCAGATAAAAGAACTGAAAAAATTATAATAGACGAATTACAAAAAGCTCACCCAGATTACGGGATAGTAACTGAAGAAACAGGAATAATAAATAAATCTAATTTAGATAATAGATGGATAATTGATCCAATAGATGGAACAATGAACTTTTTAAATGGCATACCTCAATTTGCAATATCAATAGCTTATGAGGAAAATAATGAAGTTAAATGTGGTGTTATATTTAATCCTATTATGAATGAAATGTTTTGTGCTGAAAAAGGTAATGGATCTTACCTCAATAATTCAAGAATAAGAGTTTCCAATAAAAAGAAGATCAATGATGCTCTTATAGTAACTGGCGGCCCTAAAGGAGCTAGCAAAATTAAAGATAAAATTTTTTCTGAATATATTAATGTGTCAAAAAATGTTTCTAATGTAAGAAAGTTTGGAAGCGCTGCCTTAGACATAGCTTATGTGGCTTGTGGTAGATTTGATGGTTATTGGCAAAGAGAATTAAACTATTGGGATATTGCAGCTGGAATTATTATTTTAAAAGAAGCTGGAGGGTTTATTGATTTTTTCGAGCAAGACGCTAACGTACCTTTAAAAAAGAATATTTTAGCATCAAATTCCAATATTCATGAAGAATTAAGAGGTCTTATAATTAAAAAAGATATTGAGTAAAAACAATTATTAATATAGATATTTGCAAATGAAAAAAAACTTGCATCCAAAATATCACAAAATTAAAGTTGTCATGACTGATGGATCTGAATTTGAAACAAGGTCCACTTGGGGAAAAGAAAATGATACTCTGAAGTTAGACATTGATCCAAAATCTCACTTCGCTTGGACTGGAGGTGCTCAAAAAATTTTAGATAAAGGGAGAGTAAGTAAATATAATAAAAAATTTAGCAATCTTCGAAACAAAAAATAATTTATGCCTGAAACACCATTTATGCCGAAAGCAACTGCTGTTTGGCTAGTTGAAAATACAACACTTACTTTTAAGCAAATCGCTGAATTCTGCAACTTACATGAATTAGAAATAAAAGGTATAGCTGATGGAGATGTAGCGAAAGGCATTAAAGCTTATAATCCAATATTAGCAGGTCAACTTTCTAGAGAAGAAATAGAAATTTGCTCAAAAGATCCAAATAAAAAATTAAGTTTACTTAAAAAATTAGATGAAGTCGAAGTTAAAGAGAGAAAAAAACCAAAATACACTCCATTATCAAAAAGACAAGATAGACCAGACGCAATATTATGGTTATGTAAAAATGCCTCGGAACTTACTGACGGCCAAATCTCAAAACTAGTTGGCAGTACTAAAGGTACAGTATCTTTGATCAGAAAAAGAAGCTATTGGAATTTTTCTAATTTAAAACCTAGAGACCCTGTAATTCTTGCTTTATGCACACAGGAGGCTTTTCAAAAAAGTTTGGATAAAGCGAAAAGAAGAGTTGAAAGAGAGCGAAAAGCTAAAATTAGAGAGGAAAAAAAGGCTCAAGCAGCTTCAGCCTAGACAAACTAGGCGTCTAATGATAACAACCATAAAAATTAACCGGAGGTTTTTATTAAAATAGACGTAAAAGATAATAACGTAGAACAAGCTATTAGAGTGCTAAAAAGAAAACTTCAAAAGGAGGGTTTCTTCAAAGTGATGAAAATGAAAAGCACTTATGAAAAGCCATCTGAGCGAAAAAAAAGAGTTCAAACTGAAAATCTTAAAAGAATTAAAAAGCTCCAAAAACTAAGAAATAGATATTAACTTGAATTAAAATGAAGGGATTAGAAATGCCATCAGGTAAAGTAAAGTGGTTTAACGCCAAAAAAGGCTATGGGTTTATAACAGACGATGAAACTAAAAAAGATATTTTTCTACATGTATCAGCACTTGAAGAATCAAAACTTAGAGTGCTTAAAGAAGAGCAAACAATTGTTTACGATATAAAAGAAGAAAAAGATAAACTCCAAGCAATTAATATTAAAAAGAAATAATTTAACGCGGGGTGGAGCAGTCTGGTAGCTCGTCAGGCTCATAACCTGAAGGTCGTAGGTTCAAATCCTACCCCCGCAACCAAATGACAAACGAAATTAGAAATATCACAATCATTGCTCATGTCGACCACGGTAAAACAACATTAATCGACAGTTTAATGAAACAAAGTGGATCGTTTAGAGAAAATGAAAATGTTGAAGAACGAATAATGGACTCTGGAGAGTTAGAAAAGGAACGTGGTATAACAATTCTGGCTAAACCAACTTCGATAAATTGGAAAAATTCAAGAATTAATATTATCGATACACCAGGTCATAGAGATTTTGCTGCTGAAGTAGAGAGAGTATTGCATATGGCTGATGGGGCTTTATTATTAATAGACTCTGCTGAGGGTGTTATGCCTCAAACAAAGTTTGTTCTCTCTAAAGCTTTAAAACAAGGTTTAAAACCTATAGTAATTATAAATAAATTAGATAAAACTGATCAAAGAGCTAATGAAGTCTTAAACGAAACATTTGATCTTTTTGTTAATTTAGATGCTAATGAGGAGCAGTTAGATTTTCCAGTTTTGTACGCTAGTGGTAGATCTGGATGGGCAACAAAAGATATAGATGGGCCAAGAGAAAATTTAAAGCCTCTTTTAGATTTAATTCTAAAGCACGTAAAACCAACTGTTACAGATAAAACTAAACCTTTCGCAATGCTATCTACTTTATTGTATGCAGACAGTTTTTTAGGAAGAAGTTTAGTAGGAAGAATTGCTCAAGGCACAGCTAAAGCTAATCAACAGATTAAGGCAATAAATTTAAAAGGTAAAAAAGTAGATGAGGGACGATTGACAAAAATTTTCAGATATGAAGGAACTAAGAAAGTTCCAATTGAAGTAGGAGAAGCAGGAGATATTGTCATTATAGCCGGACTAGAAAAAGCTAACGTCGCGGATACAATTTGTGATCTGGAATTGAATGAGCCAATAAGTGCTACTCCTATAGATCCTCCAACTATGTCAATTACAATTACAGTTAATAGTTCTCCATTAGCAGGCACTGAAGGGAAAAAGTTGACAAGTACGCAAATACGTGAGCGATTGATATTAGAAGCTGAAAATAATGTTGGTATCAATTTTGCAGAAAACGAAAATAAAGACTCTTTTTCAATCAGCGGACGTGGTGAATTAATGTTAGAAATTCTTTTAACTCAGATGAGACGTGAAGGATTTGAAATGACTGTGAGCCCTCCCAAAGTTTTAATAAAAGAAAATAGTGGAAAAAAACAAGAGCCTATGGAAGAGATCACAATGGATTTAGATGAGGAATACTCATCAAGAATCATTGACTCAATGAATAGAAGAAAAGGTAAATTAGTTGAATTAAAAGATACTGGAAAAAATAAGAAAAGATTAATTTTTCATGCACCTACAAGAGGTTTAATGGGTTATACAAGTAGATTTTTAACTTTAACTAAAGGAACTGGAGTAATAAATAGAATTTTTCACTCTTACGGGGACTTCACTGGTGAGATGGAAGGTAGAAGGAATGGTGCTCTGATATCTATGGAAACTGGAAAAGCGGTAGCGTTTGCTATTTTTAATTTACAGGCAAGAGGTGAAATGCTTGTAACTCACAATGACCCGGTTTATGAAGGTATGGTTGTAGGTATTTCATCTAAAGCTGGTGATCTTGAAATTAATGTTATGAAGGGAAAAAAATTAACAAATATGAGAACACAAAACACGGATGAAAATATAGTTTTAACTCCAGTTAGAAAAATGGCTATTGCTGAACAATTAAGTTTATTAAATACGGATGAGGCTCTAGAAATAACACCAAAATCATGTAGGCTTAGAAAATTAATTTTAGATTCAAATGAAAGAAAAAGACTATCAAGGGCAAAAGCTAAGGCTTCTTAAAGACTAAATCTTGATTTTTTACTATCATTTAAAAAACCTTTAACAGTATCAAGTGTCATAGAGTTGAAACTTTTTCCAAATCCATTTATTTGATTTATGACTTTAGGTGGCATGGTAATTATATTGCAATTAATTTGTTTAGCTTGAGTGTAGTTGTAAGCCTCTCTAGTGCTAGCCCAAAGAATTTCAATATGTTTATTCCTTTTAGTTAAAGAAATACTTTTTTTGAATATCGGAAGTGGATCTTTACCTTTATCTGCCATTCTTCCAGCAAATATGGAGATAATAGATTTAGTTTTTTTACATAATTTTTTATAAATCTTTTTAGTCTGCTCATATGTGTAAACAGCTGTTATATTTAATTTGATCCCTTTATAGCTTAACTCCTCAATAACAGAACCAGTAAACCTTCCTTTTGAGTTAACGACTGGGATTTTTACATAAACATTTTTACCCCAAGAGTTAATTTCATAAGCTTGTTCAAGCATATCATTTGAATTATCTGCGAATACTTCAAAAGAAATTGGTTTTTTTTTACAAACCTTTAAAATTTTTAAAGAATAGTCTTTATAATTTTTTGCACCAGCTGACCTCATTAAACTTGGATTAGTTGTAAAACCATCAACCAAAGTTTTATTATTAAAAAATTTAATGGTTTTATAATCGGCTATATCGCAGAATATCTTTGTTTTCATTAATCTAAATTTTTAACAATATCCTCTGTCATTTTTTTTGCATCTGCAAACAACATTAATGTATTATCTTTATAAAATAATTCATTATCTATTCCAGCATACCCGGGTGATAAACTTCGCTTAACGAATAAAACAGATTTACATTTTTCAACATCAAGCACTGGCATTCCAAATATTGGACTTTTAGGGTCTGTTTTGGCCACGGGATTTGTTACATCGTTTGCTCCAATCACAAAAGCGACATCGGAATTGGCAAAATCATTATTTATATCTTCCAACTCAAAAACTTCATCATATGGAACATTTGCTTCAGCTAAAAGAACATTCATGTGTCCAGGCATCCTGCCGGCTACAGGGTGTATGGCATACGTAACTTTAATATCGTTCTTTTTTAATTTATCCACCATTTCTCTTAAAGCATGTTGAGCTTGCGCTACTGCCATTCCATAACCTGGAACTATGATTACTGATGAAGCGTTTTTCATTAAAAAAGCTGCATCTTCTGCATTACCACTCTTAACAGGTTTTTGGTCTTTGCTCTGCTTTGTCTTATCGGAAGAACTGTCTGCACCAAAACCTCCAAGTATAACACTTACGAAGGATCTATTCATAGCTTTACACATTATATAAGATAGTATTGCTCCCGAAGAACCTACGAGCGCACCTGTAATAATTAAAGCAGTATTTTCTAAAGTAAAACCTATCCCTGCTGCAGCCCAACCTGAGTAAGAGTTCAACATTGAAATTACTACTGGCATATCGGCACCACCTATAGGTATAATTAATAAAATACCCACAAGAAAAGAAATCATTATTACTGTCCAAAAAATATTTGCTGATTGTGATATGCATAAATAATAAATTAAGACAAAAATTCCGATACCTAGCATCAAATTTAAAAAATGTTGCCCACTAAAAGTTATTGGGGAGCCAGACATTATCCCTCTTAATTTTAAGAAAGCTATTACAGATCCAGAAAAAGTTATTGCTCCTACTGCAGCACCAATAGACATTTCTATTAAACTCGCTAGTTTAATTTTCCCAACAACTCCTAAATTAAAAGCTTCAGGATTTAGAAAAGCTGCTATTGCAACAAAAACTGCTGCTAATCCAACTAAACTGTGAAAACCTGCAACTAATTCTGGCATTGCAGTCATTGGGATTCTAAAGGCAATAAAAGCTCCAATTAATCCGCCAATTAAAAGAAAAATTATTACATAGGTTAATGAGGTAGAAAAATTACCTACTGATAAAAATGTTACTACAATTGCAATTATCATACCTGCAATTCCGAAATAATTTCCTTGTCTAGATGTATCTGGAGATGATAATCCTCTTAAAGCAAGAATAAATAGTATTCCTGAAATTAAATAGAAAATTGCTGATAAATTTGCAGATATCATTTCTTTTTATCTTTCTTTTTTTTATACATTTGAAGCATTCTTTGAGTTACCAAAAATCCGCCAAAAATATTTATTGCAGCTAGCACAATGGCCAAAAATCCGAAAATGCTTGATATACCAAATATGCTCTCAGACGATCCAGCTAATGCTGCTATTATAGCACCAACGATTATCACAGATGAAATAGCGTTTGTTACAGACATTAAAGGCGTATGTAGAGATGGTGTAACACTCCAGACAACATAATAGCCGATAAAAATTGATAAAATAAAAATACTTAATCTAAATATGAATGGATCTATTTCCATAATTAAACATCCTCTATTAATGATTTTGTGATTATCTCGTCCTCTAAATTAATATTAAAATCTTTTTTTTCTCTACTATATAAGTTTCTTATAAAGCTAAATAAGTTTTTGGCATATAAACTTGAAGCAGTTAGTGGTAAACTATTCATTAAACTTTTCACACCAATCACTTTTATTCCCTGAACAGTATTTATTTTCCCAGACTCTGAATATGCAGAGTTACCTCCTTGCTCTGCTGCCAAATCATAGACTATAGAGCCAGGTTTCATCAATTTAACTAAATCCTCAGTTAATATTCTTGGTGCAGGTTTACCAGGGATTAGTGCAGTACAAATAACTATATCATTTTTTTTAAGTGCTTCTTTCATCATTTCAGCCTGTTTTTGTTTATAATCATCTGAGACTTCTTTTGCATATCCCCCTGCTGTTTCCATATCTTCTGCTTGATCAACAGTCAAAAATTTTCCACCTAAGCTTTCAACTTGCTCTTTTGATGCCGCTCTCACATCAGTTGCTGAAACTATTGCACCTAATCTTTTTGCAGTGGCAATCGCTTGTAAACCTGCCACACCTGCTCCGATAACCAAAACTTTAGCAGCTGGTACAGTCCCAGCAGCTGTCATCATCATCGGTACAGCTTTTTCAAATTCAGCAACACAATCTACTACCGCTCTGTATCCAGCTAAATTTGATTGAGATGATAATACATCCATTGATTGAGCGCGCGTGATACGAGGTAATAATTCAAGTGAAAAAATTTTAATTTTTTTTTTTAAAATTTTATCTAATTGAATTTTATTAATTGATGGATTGAGCATTCCAATTAAAATTGTATTCTCTTTTAATAAACTAATTTCATTTTCAGAGGGGCAATTTACTTTAATTATTAAATCACTTGAGTTTAAAACTTCAATAGAAGTATCTTTAATTTCCGCACCATTTTTTTCATATTCGTTATCCTCGATACCTAAGTGCGTTGCATAATTTTTTTCAATTAATACTTTTAGACCTAGTCCTTTAATATTTTTTGCTGTTTCAGGAGTTATAGAAACTCTTTTTTCTAATCCTAAATCTTCTTTAATTGAACCTACTATCATTTTTTAATATCTTTGATTTTAAAGTAAAGTGGCTGCTAGGATAACTAATACAGCAATCACTGCTAGTGTTCCCCATAACACAAACTTGGTGAAGCCACTATAGGTTTTTTTGAAATCGTTTTCGCTCATTTCTAGCCTTGACGAGCTTTGAATTTTGGATTTTTTTTATTTATAACGTAAAGTTTTCCTCTACGCTTAACAAGTTTAGAGTTTAAATCTCTTTTTTTTAGTGATTTTAATGAGCTAGCTACTTTCATAATTTTTAGCCTGGCAACGTCCTACTCTCCCATATCTTATGACAAAGTACCATCGGCGCTGAAGGACTTAACTTCCGAGTTCGGAATGGGATCGGGTGTGGCCCCTTCGCAATAATTACCAGGCGAGAAACTTATATTATTTTTAAAATGAGATGTAAATAGGCGAAAAATAGCCTTATTAATAGATTATGGTGGGAGTGATAAGAATTGAACTTATGGCCTCTACGATGTCAACGTAGCGTTCTACCACTGAACTACACTCCCTTATTTGAACCCATATTTTTTTAATGAATTAAATGAAATAAATATTAGAGAAATTAAATTTTTAAAAAAATTGAGGTTGTTATATTTTTTATTTATTTTCCATAGTGTATAAATATTATTAATTTTTTTTGAGCTTCTAGATTTATTAATAATTCTATAAATAGCTGTTGATTGAGGAAATTTTTGAAAAGTTATCCTAGTTTTTCTCATTAGATCACATTTAAAAATATAGTCTTCCATTAATTCTAAATTTTTAAATCTTATATTTTTTATTTCTTTTTTTTTAAGTATCATAGTCGAAGTATTTATTGAAGAATTTCTAATAAATTTATCAAAAGTGTATTCTTTTTCAATATCCGTAATTTTAAGTTTTTTATATTTTTTTTTATAAAATAAAATAGGAGTAAAGTCTGTAAATGTAAAAGCATAATTATTATCTAACATAAATTTTAATTGTAACTTTAGCTTATTTTTATACCAATAATCATCAGAGTCTAAAAAAGCAACAAAGTTAGATTTAGATTTTTTTAAACCTAAATTTCTACAATATGCAGGACCTTTATTTTTTTTTAGATAGAAAACCTTAATTCTTTTTTTTTTCCTATATTGTTTAAGTTTTTTTTTGGACTCATCTGTTGAATTGTCGTCAATAATAAAGAGTCTCCAATTTTTGTAACTTTGATTAATAACAGAATTAACTGCTTCTGTAATAAATTTACCTTTGTTGTAATTTGGCATAATTATATCAATAGTTTTATTTTTTTTAAACATTATCAATAAATTTAAAAATGAATTTGTTTGGAAATAATACTAAGGCATTTAATTTAAGGAAGTTTTTAAAGTTAAAATTTTTGAACATTTTATAGTAAAGTTTAATTTTTGATTTATTAAGTTCTTTTAATAAATCATAGTATTCAAATTTTTTTTTGATCGAAGAAATATCATAATTATTAAATTTTTTTTCAATATTTTTTTTTTTGAACCATCTGCAAAATTGCTCGGCCTGTAGAATCATTTTTCTTTTTTGAATTTGATTTTTGTGTATTCTATAGTAAGCTAGAGGTTTATTTATACTTTCAAAATTGTGTTTTAAAGAAAAGTCTAATCCAAAATCATAATCAGAGATTAGATCGTATTTAAAATCAAAAGGATTTTTTTTATTAATAAATTTTTTTCGAATTACGACAGTAATTATTCCGATTTGATAATTTTTAATTATTGAATTTGTAATTTTTCCCCTTGGCAAATTATTTTGATAAGCTATCTTTTTTTTATTTTTTTCATAAAGCTTATAAAAGTTGCTGTAAACTAACCCAATTTTTTTATTCTTAAATTTTGGTATCTGCAAAGAGAGCTTCTCTTTTGACCAAATATCATCCACATCTAGAAACGCAATAAATTCGCCTCTTGTTTTTTTTATTGCTAGATTACGTGCTTTGTGAAGCTCTGTTCTTTTTTTTGCATAAAAATATCGTATTCTTTTATCCCTAAAACTTTTTAATATTTTTGCAGAATTATCTGTCGATTTATTATCCCAAAAAATCAATTCCCAATTTTTGTAAGTTTGATTTAAAATACTTTCCAACGCTAAATTTAAAAACTCTTCACCGTTAAGACAATTCATAATTATACTTACTAATGGCCTTCTATTCATTAATAGCTCGCTATTGTCTTTTTTAACCCTTTTATTAGACTTATTTTTGGTTTCCAATTTAATTTTTTTTTAGCTTTTTTTATATTAGGATAATTTTTCATATTAGTTTCTTTTTTGTATTTTAGCCCACCAATATATGGATGACCTTTACCGACTAATTTCCTCACTAAATTAATAAAATTTTTTATTGAAATATTTTTTCCTGACCCAATGTTAAAAATCTCACCATTTGTTTTTTTTGTATATAAACTTTTAAATATCCCATTTACTACATCTTCAATATGGCAAAAGTCGCAAAGTTGTCTACCGCCTGTAGTTAAAAATTTTTTGTTTTTTTTACAATTTTCAATCAGAAATGGCAGAATCCTATTATTATCTTGCTTCGGACCATATACTTGAAATAATCTAAAAATTATTACTGGAAATTTTTGTGTTTCATAAAGATAGAGTAAAAAATTCGTGCAGTATAATTTAGCAATAGCATAAGGTGTTTTAGGTCTACAAACTGTTTGTTCATTAATGGGAGCTTCAGCTCTTCCGTATTCTGCTGAACTTCCAATTTGAATAAATTTTTTAAGTTGATTTTTTTTAATTAAAATTTTTAAAATATTTAAAAGACCTAGGAAGTGAGACTCAATTAATTTATTTCCGTCTTTACCAAATTCGGGGTGTGCTCCATATCCTCCGGCATTAATAACATAATCGTAATTATTATTAATTTTTTTTTTTAATTCTTTAAAATTTAAAAGATCTACTATTATATATTTTACCCCTTTTAGATATCTTTTTTTTTTAGGCTTATTTAAAGAAATGCTAGTAATTTTATATCCCTTTTTTTTAGCTTCTTTAATAATGTAATAGCCTATGAAACCTGTTCCGCCAATTACCAAAAGACTCTTCATCTAATCCAAGGAGCTTTTTTTTCAATTAAAAGATTTTCTAAATAATCTTTATCTAACTTGTGGTCCATACATTGCCAAAAGCCTTCATGTTTAAATGCATGTATTTCTTTTAACTTTGTAACTTGTTCAAGCGGTTCTTTTTCAAGAACTGTATTATCTCCATCAATGTAATCAAAAAAGTTAGGATTAATCACAAAAAAACCACCATTAATCCAGCTTTCTCCAAGTTGCTGCTTTTCTTTAAATTTAGTTACTATAGAGCCATTTAAGCTAAGAGATCCAAATCTTGCGGGAGGTCTTACTGCAGAAATAGTTATAGTTCTTTTATGTTTTTTATGAAATTTTATTTTTTCATTAATATTTATATCTGAGATGCCATCTCCATAAGTTAAAAGGAAAGTTTCATTTGATAAATATTTTTGAAGTCTTTTTAACCTACCGCCAGTCATTGTATCGGATCCAGTGTCAATAAGATTTATATTCCAATTTTTTTTTGAATTTTTAAAATGTTCCTTTATTTTTTCTCCTTTATAACCTAGTGCAATATAAAAATCTTTATGTCCATGATTTGAATAAATATCCATGATATGTTCAATAATTGGTTTTCCTCCTACTGGTACCATTGGTTTTGGTATTGTATCTGTGTATTCTGATAAACGAGTTCCAAAACCACCTGCTAAAATTACAACTTTCATTTTTAAGAATGATTATCCAAGAAATAATCTATTTGTTTTTTTGTATATAGCTCCATGTTTTTATTACCATTAAAAAAATTTTTGTACCAACTTACTGTAAGATTAATTGTATCTTCTAAATTTAGCCTGGGTGCCCAATTCAATTCTTTTTTAGCTTTATTGATATTAAGTGATAAATATTTTGACTCATAGAATTTTTTTGTTTTGCTTTTATTAAGCTTTAATTTATTTTTTCCCCAGCTTTTAATAAATGTTCTAGAGATATTTTCTACACTAGAGCAGTTAGTATTTTTTGGTCCAAAATTCCAGTTAGGAATTGTATTAATATTTAAATTTTTGTTTAAGAGATTGTGGCCTAATAGCAAGTAACCATTAATACATTCAAGAACATGCTGCCAAGGTCTTGTAGCCTTTGGGTCTCTCAGTAAAAGAATTTTCTTTTTGTCATTTAATGCTTTGACAATATCTGGAATTATTCTATTTTTTTTCATATCGCCTCCACCAATCACATTTCCAGCCCTTGCACTGGCAACAGTTAAAAATTTTTTTTTTTTAAAATAATTGTTAAAATACGATGAAAAAATCATCTCAGCACTAGCTTTAGATGAAGAATAATTATCTAAACCTCCTAATGAGTCACTTTCTTTAAAGTTTTTCTCTTTATTAAAATTTAAATAACATTTATCTGACGAGATGTATACAAGGTAAGGGACACGGTTGATTCTATATGCTTCTAGCACATTGGCGCTTCCCATAATATTTGTTTTAAAAGTTTCTAAAGGTAAACTAAAACTATTTGAAACAATTGATTGAGCTGCTAGATGAAAAACTATATCTGGTTTTGTTTTTTTTATTAATTGGTTAACCTTGGTAAAATTATTTATATCTATGAAATGTTGATCAATTTTGCTTATAAGATTTAAGCTTTTAAATAAAATTGAGTCTTTTTCAGGTTTTAAAGCTATTCCAGTTACTCTCGCACCCAGGCTATTTAACCAAAATGCTAGCCAAGCGCCTTTAAATCCAGTTGTACCTGTGACAAGAATACGTAGTTTCTTGTAGCTTTTTAAGAATGAATTTTTTTTTTTCAATTTATATCAATTAGGTGGATATTCAGATTTACCAATTATTAAGTCAACCAATGACAAAAGGAGAATTTGATGAGCATTCTCAATATGATTATAGGCTTTGCTATCTATCCAAAAATTTATATCTCCTAATTTTGAGAGTTTGTTATCTTTTTCATTTCCAGTAAAAGTAATTATTTTATTAAATTTTTTTTCTTTTGCTTTTTGGGCACCATTTAACATGTTCTGAGAATTCCCACCGGCTGAAATCAATATTATAACATCATCTTCATCTCCATAGTATTCAATAGATTTTTCAACCCACTTCTCATATCCAAAATCATTTGAAAAACATGTAAGTAGGTCAGACTCATTATAATTAACACATCTAACTCTTGCATTTTTTGTTAGATCTACGCTAAAGTGACTTGCGATTGCAGCGCTTCCGCCGTTTCCAAATATTAAAGTTTTCTTTCCTTTTATATTAGCTTTTAAAAGAACTTCGCTTACTTCAATTAAATTCTTTATTTTATCAGTATCAAAATTAATAACATTTCTTAAATCATTAAAATATTTTTCAAGATATTTTTGCTTATCCATAATAATTTAAAATATAAATTTATTGATGTTTTGCAATTTTTAATTGGAGGCTTCTATAAATAAATTCGATTAAAAAAGAAAATAGTATTGTAGAAATAGCACTATAAGCAAAAAATGGTATGGCTAAGGTATAACAAGTAATTATTCCATTTAAAGTATATCCATACATTCCTGAAGCCCATACCCCAAAATTAGTTAATACAAAAAATATCACTGCTCCAAATAAAGCGCCCGAGAGTCTTTTTAATAATGTCTTAGAAAAATAATTAGATATTAATCCAATTAAAAGAACACTTCCCCATGTGAAAAAAGTTACAGCATGAAGTCCAATAATAAGATCAGTAATCGCAAAACTTATAATAATTGCTGGTATATATTTTCTCCCAAAAAACACTGGTATATAAAAACTTAAAGCAATCAAGCTTGTAAAATTTGGTGGATGAGGAACAAATCTGCTAATAGCAAGTGCAAGAAATATACCTAAACAAATATTTATTTGTTTCATAATAATTTAGTATATGCTTTTTAATCCTATATTAAAAGAGCGATCTAGCTGGGAATAATCTCTGACGGTTTCATATTTTTCATCAAATATATTAGTAATATTGAAGAATAGATTATAACTATCCCAAAGTTTGTAATTTATAGATAAATCATTAACGAAATAATCATCGATTCTCTCATCTTGATAAGTTCTATTTCCATTACCATAATCTCTAGCCATATCAGACCACTTTGAATTTAATACAAAACTTAGATTTTCATCACTAGGAGATTGAAAATTAGTTCTAAGATTGATTATATTTCTTGGCACTCGTACCATTTGAGCATTAGTGTAGTTTTGATTTTTATTAGGATCATCTTGTTCAGCTCCATCATATGAAGATGTATAAGTATAATTCAAATTAAAATTTAAATTATTTGACACTTTCAAACCTGACATTAATTCTAACCCTTGTGATTTTACAATTCCATCAGCATTTTGTGTCGTGTAACTTGCGCCTGAACTATTATTATTTTTCCATCCTTCAAGAACATTCTCATACTCAATATTGAAATAAGTAAGGTCTAAACTTAAACCATAATCAACAAAATTTTTTTCAAAACCTATATCAAAACTTTTACTATTTTCTGCTTTTACAAATGGAAGGGAATTAGAATTAGCAGCATACACATAATACATTTCATAAAGAGAAGGAAATCTAAAGCCAGTACCATAAGAGGATTTTATTTTAGTTGATTTATTATCAAACAAGTATGCAAAAGTTACTCTGTGAGCTTCTTCATTGCCAGCTACTGAATTATCGTCAAATCTTGAACCAAAAGTTGCGAAAATATTTTCTGAAAATCTCTTTTGATAATCAAAATATTTTGAAGTTGTATAGAAGGACTCCACTTTTTTACCAGTCATATTTGCGTTATATCCAATTTGGTCATCCTCTCTTTCAATTCCGAAAATAATACTATTATCTAAGTCAAAGTTATAATTTCCTTTGTAGCCGTAATTGTACCTTTCTCCATAGTAATTATCTTTTACTGTGTTACCACTACCTGGTGCAGCATTATAAATACGTTTTATATAGGTTTGCGCTAAAGAAACTTCATTATTAAATTTCTCATTAAGATTGTATTCTAAAGATAAATTTGCTGAAGACTGCAAACTATCTTCCTCTTCGCTATGGGTGGCAGTGGAAGTATCTACCTCTTTATCGTATTGTTTGTTAGTGTCTGAAAATCTCAAATTACTTTTTATTTTAAAATTATTTGCCAATTCTCTGCTGTAATTTGCCACCAAAGAATTATTCTTATAACCATCTTTTTCATCGTTATGTGTCATAGCCGACATTCCCTTAGTCTGAAATTTCTCAAAACCAATATAGAAATTATTAATTTCATCTGATCCAGAGTAGCTGGCAGAATAGTTTACAGTCCCGTAGGACCCAGTGTTAATCATCGTGTTTTTTTGAGTTCCTGGTTTTCCTTTTTTTGTTGTTATATTTATTGTCCCACCGATCGCTCCGCTCCCATAAACTGAACTTTGATTTCCTTTTAAAATTTCAACTCTTGAGATTTGACTTGTTAGAATGTGATTAAAATCAAAATCGCCTGAAACACTAGAAGGGTCTGACATTTTTACTCCATCTATGTATACAGTAGAATATCTTTTAGGTAATCCTCTCAATTGAATAGCAGAGGTAGATCCATGTCCTCCATTTTGAAAAAAATTTGCGCTAGTAGTGCCTCCAGATAAAACATCTCCTAAAAAATACTCATTAGAATTCTTTAAAAATTCCTCATCAAGAACTACTACTGAGGTTCCTACAGTCGATGCTGATTGAGGTTTTTTACTTGGTGCAATGACAATTATGGGAATGTCCTCAGAAAATAATAGACTGCTTTTGAAAATGAATATTAAAAAAATTAAACTTGTTATAGTTTTTTTCAGCATTGGCTTACCTTTCTTTTATAGAACATTAAGTTCTAGTTAATAAAAGCCACTGCTAAATTTAATTGCAGAACTAGACTTTTCCTGGCCATTGTTCAACAGCGGACTATACTGGGTGGCGCTCGGACTATAACCGTTGCAGGAACAGCCAATGAATTTCACACTGATTTCCCACCATGCATTTCAGTATGAGATAAAGGTAACTTAAAGGTAAGTGAATATCAAGAAAAAAATTAATTTATGCAATTAAATTTTCGGTTTTTTTTTCAATGTTGTTCTTTGGATCGTTTGTTGCAGCATTGTACTCTTCATCTACTCCTCCATGAGGATCTGCGTCAGGCTTTGGCATGTACGTATCTAAGTACTCTTGCTTAAGATTATTATAAATTTTGTTTCCTTCGGCATCGTTTTTTTCTGCTCTTTCAATCTCTTTCCACCTGTTTTTTGGAAATTTGATATAAAGTGCAAAACATTTTTTAATCGCTTCAATTTCTTCTGGCGGATATTGAGGCATATTTAATATAGGCTTGTTGGTTAAACATTTTGTAATTGTTTCTGGTTTAATTAAATCTAATTCTTCACACATTTTCCTCAAAGGAGTTCCATGGAAAGGAACAAAAGAGTAAATATTAGCATTGTCAGCCTCTATATGCCTATTAAGTTCAATAGTGTCAAAAGCAAGTTTTTTTGTTTCAGTTGGAAATCCAGTAATATTATTTACACTGAAAGCTACACCGTATTTGTGTGGAATTTTCAATCTCTCAATAATATCCTTATTTTTCCATCTACGGTCTAAAATCTTGGCTCTAAATTCTTCATTGCCATGTTCCACTCCAAAAGATATTCTGTGTAAACCTACTTTTGACAATTTACTTATATTGTCATCATTTACAGTCTCAGGTCTTGTTTGCATCCAGAAAGGTAAATTTATTTCTTTATACATTTCACAGAATGCGTCTAATTCTTTTTTGTTCATAGCTAGAAATGTGTCAGCCCAAAAATAGTTGTATTCCACTTTATGTATTTCTTTAAAATACTTTAATTCCTTATAAACTAAATCAATTCTTTTTTTTCTGAAAAAACTATGTCCTAAGCCTTTATATAATTTCATTTGATCCGGTGAATTGCAAAATTTACAAGTGTAAGGACATCCTCTGATTGTTTCAATTGGATACATCTTATAAACCTTTCCTGCCATGGGTCTATAAAGTCTAGCTTCTTCAAAGAGTGATGTATCTATCATCGGATTATTATTTATGTCGACTGGTTTTGTTATTTCATTTTTTTCAATCTCTCCATCCTTTTTTTTTACCCATAGATTGGTAACTCCAAAAAAATTTTGATTTTTTTTTACTCTTTCACAAACATCTACTAATGCTACTTCGCCTTCACCAACACAAATCATGTCAACTAAATCGTATTTAATGCATATTTCAGGAGCAAAAGTTGGAAAAACTCCTCCTGCCAATACTGGGGTATTATTTTCTTTTTTAAAATCTTTAAGCTCATCAAGAATTCTCATACCCAGTTCCCACATATCCTCTGTTGAAGAAAGTATAAAGATATCTGGTTTATAGTCTTCTACAAGTTCTTTTAAATCTTTTTTCCAACTTGTGTCTTTAATTCTTAAACCTTTCTTATCCATTTCCTTTTGATAGGGAACTACGTTCAAGGCTTGTTCTTTTGATCCATCAGAGTCGATTCCGTGATCAGTCGCATAATAAGTCGTATCAAAAATTTTGGTCTGATGACCCTCTTTTTTTAAAATTGCTGAAAACAAAGCAATAGCTGGAGGTAACATGTTCATACCAAAAGTATTTGGGTACAAAAATAAAACTTTAATTCCTTTATCCATTTAAAAATATCTTTCTAATGTTTTAGTAAATTTTTTTATATTGCTCATCCTTTTTACACATTTTTCAGCATAATAATAGCATTCTTTAATGAATATCTCAGAGTTTGTTTTGGCGTCAATATTGCGCATTATAACATTGATGTAATCTGGTCTATTAAGGATAAACAATATTGCAACATAAATTTTTAAACTATTGATATCAATTAGATCCTGTTTAAAACGTTTTAAGACTTCTTCAGGAGCAAGTAAGAAAAGAGAATCAGCAACTTGGATCTGCCCATAATCTCTTGTAAGGTTATGCCTCTCCCACCTTACTAGTCTTAAAAAATCAATAAATTCAAATTTTTTTTCCTCTAGTAAATTTTTAATTTCCTCAAACATCGATTGATTTTTATGTATTTCACTAAAATAACTTTCAACAACTATACCAAAAATATTTGAAAGAGTTTTAGGTCCTCCTTTTAAAATATCTAACTCCCCACCTTCAGTATCAATTTTAATAAAATGAGGAAAATTTTCTTCACTAAAAACGGTATCTAGGGTCGTCAATTTAATTGTATTTTTTTTTAATAATTCAAATCTTTCTGGATTAGGAAATCTCTTTAAATAGTCAATGTTTAACTCCTTTGTGCTTGAACATTCAGATTTTCTTGTTTCAAAAAAAATACTATCTGAGCTAATATTAGACCCAAAACCTTCATTAATGATTTGATATTCTTTATTTTTAATTTCTTTACGAGAGTTCTCATGTGGTTCTGACATAATTAAATGTAAATTTTTAATATGCGGCTTCCATACTTCCTGTAAGCCCTCCAATCCACCTGCTGCACCAATATCTAAAACTATAATTTTATTTTTACCTAATATTTTTTTAAGAATTCTATCTTTTTTTTTTTCATTGCTGCTTTTATATATTTGAAGTATTTTTTTTAAAATTTTTTTTATCATCTTTATCTCTAAATATAATTAAAAATATTATTTTTTTTCCAACCAAATTTTAATCCATTAGATTTTTTTATCATTTTATAGCTATATATATTATCATCTAATTTAATAACTTTAAAACCTGGCCATATTTTTTCGTTGTACGTTTCTAAAATAGGGTTTCCAGTAATATGGAAAACTTGCATTCCACGACTAACCAGTTCAAATATTCCATACGTTTCACCAAAAAAAATTGATGAATCATTATTTTCCCTGGAAAAACTAAGTTTATAGTTTTTTTTAATTTCATTTATTTCATTAATAAATTCAATATGTTTGGCTGAGTTTTTCATATAGGGGTGATTTTGAGTTTTGTAGAAACTAAAGTTATTATTTTTTTTCTTTTTAATTAATTTGATAAAGTTTTCCAGATATATTTTTTTATCGTTTATAATATATGGAATAAATATTTTTTTACTTAAAAGCTGAATCGGTTTTTTTTTATAAGATATAGAATGGATTATTTTCACCCTGCTTTTAGGCCAATTAAAATATTTTATTAAATGTAATTTTTCTTGATTACTATGAACTAATAGCATATTTGGTGAACCATCTCTGAACAAATTATGCAAAGGCATTGGCTGTGATACTGCCGTGTATCCAATTGTTTTTATATTTTTTTTTTTTGCTTCGTCAAAAATTAAGTTTTGGAAGGGCTGAGACTCATATGGTGTGATTATTGATTTAATTTTTTTTTGATGAAGTAAATTTTTAAGGCTTTTATTAACAATCTCAGCGAAACTTGATTGGTAAGATGTAAAATGAAAAAATTTTTTAAATGAAAAATTATATTTAATAAGGTTTTCAAATAATTTTTTTATTAAGTAAATTATATTAAATTTTATTATTTTCTTTTTTTCATACAAAATTGTTATATTTTTACCAATTTTTTTTGGTAGCTCATTATCCTGATACAATAAAAACCAAAGAGTATTTTTTTTTAAATTTGAACTTGCGCCGAGTTTTCTATCACTAAATACTCCAGTTTTGTTGAAATTTTTTTTTAAAGCCCATGTAAGAATAATATTTTCATAATTTTTTTTATAGAGATTTTCGCTATTTTTAATTTTAAAGCTGCTCTGATTACCGATTGCAACAAGATGTTTTAGTATTATTATACACGTATTTAGTAGATTATTTTTTCTTAAAAGCTTAATTAATACTTCTCTACCAGGAGATTGCTGCTGCGGTGACAAATAACAAAACGAACTTGAGCTTGTGTTGATGCCTTGGGATTTAATTTCTTTTAGGTAAGTTTTAGCTTGCTTGATTAATTTAATTTGTTGTTCTCTTATTTGCATTGAAATTCAGATGATTTGTAGAGGACTAAACAACTGTACAACGATCACAAGGATTTATTTTTTTTCTTTGAGAAGATAAATGATTGTGCCTGAGCTCTTTATATTTTTCGGAATTCCACAATTTTGAGATATTTAATTTTTTTAAGTTTCCAGGAGATAAAATTGATCTATAGTCTACCTCACAAGGATTAGCTTTTCCATCCCACCAAATATACAGTCTTCTCCAAAGCTCAGAACACGGTTTTAGTATTTCGTTACTCCTCATTTTATAAACGTTTTCCCATTGACAATAATCAACAAAAGCTACTTGATCGACAAGTTCTGACCATAATTTCTTCATTTCTGTAAAATTTTGTTGATCATTAATTTTTACTCCAGATACTCTTGTTATAATTTTGGATCTTGCGTAATGTTTTTCTCTAATCCTTTTAAAGTTTTGAATATTTTTTAATACTTTTTCTAATTTTCCATTTACTCTAATTTTACTATAAAGATCTGAGTCTGCTGCATCAGCAGAAAAAACTATTGTTCTTACACCACTCGATAAAATAGCATGACACTTTCTTTCAGTAAGGACTGATGCATTGGTATTTATTTTCAAATTTAAAAATTTTCCTCTGGTATATTCTAGCATTTTAATTATATTTGGAGCTACTAATGGATCTCCTCTAGAGGCTAAAGAAATAAATTCAACTTTATCTTTTACTTCATCAATGACATATTTAAAAAAATCTAACTTCATTTTACCCATATATCCATTAGATCTTTTAGTAAAATCTTTATTGGTTTGAAAACAAAAAACACAGCGATAATTACAAAAGGATGTCGGTTCAATTTGTAAATATGGCGGATAATCATCTACTTGGTAAGTTTCGGGAAATATATCATACCTATACCTGTGGAAAAGATATTTTGGAATATCATTTTCATCAATTAGTTTTAATTCATTTAAAATATTTGGTGTTAGTTTAAATATACTTTTTTTGTTTAAATTAGTTTTAAAAAGATCATCTCTGACAATATTTAAAATTTTTATTTGATAATTGTTCAACTTACTTAAAATTTTTTTGTCATAAAGTTTCCTTTTAATTTTTTTAAGTATATTTACTTCTGATTCATTTTTTGAAACATAAAGATTTATAAAGCTTTTTTGTTTATCGTAAGTTTTTATATTACTCTTGCTCATTTCAATTATATTTTTTTATCCAATATTCAGCTAACGGCACTTGCCACTCATAATCAAGATCAAATCCAGCCTCTGATTTAATTGGTGCAATTTTTTTTCCCATCCATTTTTGAGGCAATAAACCTCTTTTCATATTTTTTAGACATTTAGGTCTTACAACTGAAACTGACATATCCGCATAATATACATCACCTTGTGAGTCTCTGTCACAATTAAGAGTTTTCGGATTGCCAAAAGTTTTAAAGGGCACAAATGGCTTTAAAGTACCATCTTTCATAAGTTTACGAGCTCTTAAAGGACTCCACATGTTATAAACAGAAGTAGAAACTGCAGAGTCAAATTTTTTATTAGATTTCAAAATTTTTATCCCTCGATCGATTAATTTATGAGATATCGTAGCAACATTTGCAAATAAAAGGACTAATAACTCTAATTTTTTTCCTTCCTTTTCAAGATCATCTTTAATTTCATAATATCCATGACGAAATACATCTTCACCTAAGGCAGATTGAGTACATAACTTTTTGGGTCGATTAATGATATTACAATTGTACTTTTTTGAAATTTTTTTAATTTTTGAACAATCAGTTGAAACATAAATTTTTTTTACAAATGAAGATTTTTTGGCAGCTATTAAAGAATATTCACACAAGCTTTTTCCTAAAATTTTTTTGATATTTTTATTCTTATATCCTTTGCTACCAGATCTACCAATTAATAAAGCACAAATCATATTTTACTGTATTTTATCAAGTTCATTAAAGAAAGTAGACATTTGAGATCTTGATCCATAAGTTATCCTAATTGAATTTTTAAGAACATTAAATCCTTTAGAATACTTTGATTTAATCAATATTTTTCTATGTTTTAATTTTTTTACTATATTTTTTACCTTGTTTCCTTTTTCAAAGAAAATGTGAAAAAAATTTGCATTAGTTAGTTTAAATTTTAATTGTCTCTTAGCACACTCCCGTCCTACAAAATTTTTTGATTTTTTAATTTCCTGTAAATAATTTTCTAATATCTTTTTATTCTTAAAAAAAAACTCACATATTTTTATTGATGGACCAGTGATATCAAATATAGGTTTTACAGCATCTAATATTATTTTTATCTGAGGATTGCTTATAACATAACCTAATCTGAGTCCTGCAATACCTATAGACTTAGATAAAGATTTCAATACGATTAAGTATTTATATTTTTTTACTAAATTAGAGCAGCTCTTTTGGTTTGTAAAATCAATATAAGCTTCGTCAATAACAATATGTATTTTTTGTTTATTTGCTTTTTTAATTATATTAATCAATGAATGGTACTTAATAATATTTCCACTTGGTTGATTTGGATTAGCTAGATAAATAAAAGAACAATTTTTTATAATATCTTTAGATATTATATTTTCTTCAAATTTTGACTCAGAGATATTTTTAATTTTATATTTATAGATACTAGAGTAAACACTTATCATTCCATAGGTTGGAAATATTGATACTATTTTTTTCTTTTTTTTATTAAAAACCTCAAACAAATACTTAAGCGCTGTATCGGAACCAGCCACTAGAGTAATAAATTTTTCATTGATTTTTTCTTTTTTTGAAATCAATTTTATTAGACTTTTGTTAGATGGTGGGTAAGATTGTATCAATTCACTAGTTATAATCTTTTTTATATTTTCTATTTCTTTTGTTTTAAAGGGTATAACTCTTTCGTTAGCGTCTAGTCTGAGGTAATTAGATCTATCAAAATCGTATTGTGATGTTCTTGAAATCTTTTTTAAATGATTGAGGTACATTAATTTTTCACTTTTTTTTTATAAGTTGTTTTACACCCGCCTCAAGATTTATATTATTTCTAAAAATATAGTTTAATCCTTGATTAATTTTAAAAATTTTTGGATTTTTAGCATAATGTCCAGCATATTTTTTTGGATTATATTTTACATTAAATTGTTTACCAAACAGTTTAGAAATTATTTTAAATAATTCAGTTATCCTATACGATTTATTTCCAACAATATTTACATATTTATTTTTATATTTATCAGAAATCATATTTGCAGAAGCTTTGGCTGCATCGGAAACATGAATGTATCTCCTGACAGCATTTTTTTTTCCTATATAAATTATATTTTTACCATTTCTAGCACTTTTAATAATTCTATTAACTCCATTGTCTGGCCCAGATCTGGATCCATAGAGAGAACCGTACCTCAAAATAGTAAAATTTAAGTTATATCTTTTTTTATATTCTTCAATGTAATCCTCAGCGGCTCTTTTACTGCATTTATAAAAACCACCCTGAATGCTTGTTGAATAGATGCTACTCGCATAAATTACTCTTTTAATTTTCTTTTTTTTAGCTAACTCCAAAATATTTACTGTTCCCAAAATATTATTTTTCACTGTTTCTAGGGGTTTAAATAATGCTTCGTCCAAACTAGCTAAAGCTGCGAAATGAAATATGTAATCAACTTTATGCATTACTTTACTAAGTTTCTTGAAATCTAAAATATTTCCTTTAATAAATTTTTGATTTTTTCGAATCCATTTAGCTTTTTTAATATCAAAGATTTTAACATAATGGCCCCTTTTGGTTAACTCATCTGCCACGTGAGAACCCAAAAATCCACTTCCTCCTGTAATCAGAATTTTCATGCTTTTACAAATTCGAATAAACGTACATAAGGCATTTTAAAACCAATTAGATAAAACAAATACTTAGCAAATGGGAGATATTTAATCATAGTACTAATAATCTTACTTCTATTTAATTCATTTTCATAATCATCGATATAAATTTCTTGATATTTTAATCCATTATTTTCAGCAATTGATATGATTTCTGAATTTTTATACTTAAAGCCCCATATGTACTTGTAAAAAGAAATTTTATTATTCAGTAATCTGTAAATTAAGAAAATTATTTCTGACTCCACTCGTAGATAGTATTTATCGTAAATAAGACTTGAAAAAGTATCAGAACTTCCTCCAATATCCAAATAAAGTTTACCATCTTTTTTTAAACTTTTATTTACATTTTTAAAAAAAATATTCATTTTTTTTTTATTGAATGTATAAGCAACGCTTAAGCAAATTATATTATGATATTTTTTATTCAAATTTTTTTTTAATATATCTAATTTTTTATATTTATATTTACCAAAAATTTTTCTAAGAAATTTATAAGAATCAGGTATCTTTAAATCTGAACAGTCGACCTTAAAATTTTTTTTTATAAGCAATAATTCATTTATCCCCAATCCACTGCCAACAGATAGAGTTTGGTGATTTTTATTAATTTTTTTTTGGAGTATTCTATTCCAAATCTTTCTGTGATTAGATAAATATCTTTTAAAGAAATTTTTTTTGCTTAAAAAATAATTACTGTATTTATACGAACCCAGGAGTTTTTCGTGATCTTCAAATGTTTTGATTTTAAACTCTTTAAACCTTTCGCTTCCATTTTTTTTCAGTTTAAATTGTGTCCACTCTCTCATTTTTTTTTTTCCAAATTTGGTTAAATATATTTTTGTTTTCTTCAGATTGATTTATTATTTTAGATTGCTCTGTAGCAATAAGTTCAAAATTGAAGTTTTTCAGACAAGTCGATATTTTTTCTTTTTGAGAAATAAACCTCATGTCAACTTCAACGAGAATACTAATTGCATCTTTTAAAAAGTTTTTCATTCCTAATAAAATTAAATGCTCAATACCATCAACATCAATTTTCAAATACTTTGGTTGTTTTAATTGAAATGATTTAATTAAATCATATCCTGAAATTCCTAAAGTTTTATACTTAAAAATTGTTTCTAAATTCTTCCCATCATGTTTATAATTTTCTGAAAAAGATGAAATAGATCCACCTATCTCTATATTCGACATATTAAAATCTGAAATTTTTGTAACTTCTGATAAACTAATAGGCAAAATAGTAATTTTGTCATTCAATTTATTGATGTTTATATTTTTAGCTAAAACTTCTAAATTAAATACTGAAGGTTCAAAAGAAAATACATCAGAGTTCATCTCTTTAGCAGCAAATATGGAATATAGTCCAACATTAGCTCCAATATCCCAAAATATACTTTTATTTTCGAATTCACTAATCCATTTTATGGTCTCAGGTTCTTTTGATAAAAAAGTTTTTGCTCTAAAATATGTGAGTGCATTTGGAGTATAAAAAGAGTATTCTTTATTTTTAAAAAACACCTTGAATGTTCTTAAATTAACTTTTTTAGAAATTTCAAAAAAAATAAATCTTCCAAGTTTGCTTTTAAAAAAAGGACTTATTAAATAATCTAATAATTTGCTTATTATTAATTTAGTAATTTTTTTTAAATAATTCATTTTTTATATAACCTGAGAGAATAACTTTGAAATATTTTGATTTGTTTGATCCTGATAAATAAATTTATTAAAATAAATATTATTACTTTTTTGAATAGTTTTGATACATTGAATTAAGCTTTTCTTAGAATTAACATAATAAATTGGTGAATTTTTTTTACTCACATTTTTTTCAGCTAAGCAATGTCTATATCTTCTCCATCTATCAAATAATATAACTGGCCTACGTGAATTTAGAGAATCTTCTATTACTGTTGAAGAAAAACTAATTGTCATTGAAACTTTGCTTAACACTGACTGAATCTTTTCTTGTGTAAATGATAAATACTTAAACATTTTTTTTAAAGAAAAAAAACAATGGGATGCAGCTGGGTGAAGTTTAACATAAATCTTTAAATTTGAATTCTGTGAAATCAAATTCAGATACTTTAGATTTTCAATAAATTCATAATACATATCCGTGCCTAAATACTGAATACTTTCAAAATCTTTTAAAGTTACAGCATACAAAATGTTATTTTTATGAATTTTATTTTTAAAATTTTCGCTAAATATTAAATTTCCACTAGGGAACATATTTTTAAATTTTCTATATTTTAAAAAACGGTCTGAAATTTTCGATTGTGACGCCATAAAATCAGTTTTTTCATGTGTTACTGCTTCAGATATAATATTCTTAAACTTACTGTCATATCTGTTAAATGGTTTGCTCAATGTACCGTGAGGAATACAAATAGTTTTTAAACTATGTTTAATAGCTGAGTCTAAATAATATCCATAAATTCCTTTAGTAACATTGCTAGCAACCAAAGATATATTGTTTTTTTCAAATAATTTATCAATAGCTTTCGACTTTTCAATCAAGTTAACAAAGTTGTGCATCTCTTGCTCTTTTCTATAATTTAAAAGTTTTGATAAATTATACTTTCCATAATTAAACCTAATATTTGGAATTTTTTTTTTTTTTTTTTTTATTTTTTTTTTTTTTAACTTTATAAATGTGACGTTTAAAAAGTTAAGTACTTTTTTTTTCCAAAAGTTTAAATTATCTACATCAGGAGTTAAGATGTTAATATTTTTGATTTTGAGAAATTTTATAATTCTTGAAAAATTATAACCTATATTTGTTAAGAAAATTAATTTTTTAGAATTATCTATATTGGAGTCTTCAAAAAAGTACTTAAAGTGAAAACTTTTTAATGGAAGTTTAATCTTTTTTGAACCAACTACTTTAATTTTAATTTTTTTTATAAGGTTAATTATCAAATCAGAAATGAAATAATTATTTTTTGAGAATTGGTCCTCATAAGAATTCCAGCCAGATACTAATATTTTTTTTATTTTAAATTTACGCTCTACTTGGTTTATTAATTCAATTAAAAACATTATAGAATTCAATCTAAAACGCATAACAGCAATGTATTCTTTTTGTTGGCTACGTGTTCTTAAATCTCCATATTTAAGTTTTTTTATTAAATTATCTGAATAAATTAAACTTTTTTTGTGGAAATTATTTTTAATTAGACTTAATGGATTTATAAATTTTAATTTTTTTTCCAAACAATAAATTTGGACAGATAAATCTACGGGAAGACAAATGATGTCTTTCTCATTACTATTTTTAAGGATAAATTTTAGCTCGTCAATGCTTTGAGCTACGCAAATAAGTTTTGACATAGAATTTTAAGTAATCAAAATCTTTATAATTATCTAAATCCAAAGCTTCATCGTCTCCGACTTCAAAAAAAAATGGTTTGTTGCCGATTCTACACTTTTTTCTCATAAGTGCTTTTCTTCTTATACCATATAGGCCAGTAGTTTCAGATACAATCGGTATAGCATCTTGACTTCTCGGCAGCACTTTAGGATTATAGTTTACAGGTTTATTTTTGAACCAAAACCAATTATATATTGATTTTGTTGTTAATATTGAGTCATAAGCTCTATTTTTTTTTAAAAATTTTATACACTTATTAATCGTGCTGACTTTAAGTAATGGTGCAGTAACAAATATTTGAAAATAAATATCTGCATATATTTTATTTGCATGATAATTTAATAAATCATTACCATTTGCATTTTTTTTTGCCAATTTTGGCAGCCTTTTAATAAAAGTAAATTTTCTATTTTTACAATATCTTTCGACCTCCCTGCTATTAGAGTCTATATAAACTTCATCAAAATCACATTTATTCAATTTATCAAGGATATATCTATATAATGGTTTTTTATTAATTTTAATAAAGTTTTTGTTTTTAACTCTTTGGCTTTTTGCTTTTATTGGAACTATAGCAACTATTTTATTTTTTTTTATCTTCATATACTGTATTTTTCAGAATTTTTTGATTGGTCAAATTTTATAGACCATTCTATTGTTTTTTTTAATCCTTCATTAAACTCAACTCTTTTTTTCCATTTTAAATTTTTCCTAATTTTCTTACTATTGCAAATAAGCCTTCCGACCTCACTACCACTAGGTCTAATTCTTTTTTTGTCAATTTTTACCTGTAGATTTGTATTAGTTAATTTTTTTATATTTTGAACTAAATCACTTATTGATAATTCTTGGTTACTTCCCACATTGAATACTTCCCCAAAAAAATTTTTTTTTCTTGCGATATTTAAAAATGCTTGACAGGTATCTGAAACATACAAAAAATCTCTTTTGGGTTTCAAGTTTCCTAATCTTATCATATTGCTGTTCAAGCATTGGGAAATTATTGTGGGTATTATTGCTCTTTGTGATTGTCTTGGGCCATACGTATTAAAAGGTCTTAATATTTTAACAGGGAGTTTGAAAGATCTAAAATAGCTAATAGCTAATTGATCAGCTGCAATTTTTGAAGCAGAGTAAGGAGATTGACCTACTAAAGGATGTTTTTCATCTATTGGAGAATATTGTGCAGAGCCATAAACTTCACTTGTAGATGTCATAATAAGCTGCTCTATGTTACTTCTTTTTGCATTCTCTAAAATATTGTATGCTCCATCAACATTTGTTTTTAAATAAGAGAGAGGTGAGGAATAAGAGTAAGGAATTCCAATTAATGCTGCCAAATGAAAGACTATATCTTTATTTTTTACAACTTTATTAACAGAGTTATAGTCTCTGATATCTCCTAATACGATATTTATATCTTTTTTATATTTTGAGTTTTCTAACCATCCGCAAGAATTTTCAGAATTATAGATATCAAATGCAGTAACATTATACCCTTTCTGAACGCAAAGCTCTGCTAAGTGAGATCCAATAAAACCAGCGGCACCTGTAATCAATATTTTTTTACTCATAATAAGTTGATTTAAGAATTTTATTTTTTCCCCATTTATTTTGATACATAACATTTGCATATTTAAGACTCTTACTTGGTAGGTTTCCTTTTTTAAGGTGAGAAAGAAGATGACTTGTATATTCTTCAATCCTTTCACTACCTTTTTTGTCTAAAAAAGAGTCGTATAATTTAATTTGATTAGACCAGTTTCCTAAGTCTGAATTATTTTCTCTTTTTTCCTGAAAGTTTTTTATTTTTTTTAACATTAATTTTAGATCCCTAAATATTACTTTATTCTCACCCCAATTATAAAGATTTTTATCTAAATTTTTTAAATTTGAATAATCATAAATAATTGATCGAGATCCGCTAATTGCAATTTGAAGTAATGCCGTAGGGAAATCAACTGAGATCCCGACTGACATATCTGCAAGTTCAGAGTAAATTTTTGGCTCTGAGCCGAATGTGTCTATTACAACACATCTGTTCGTTTTTTTGACTTCTGCTAACCTTTTATCGATTTTGCTCAGTTTTTTTAAAATCTCTGGTTTTTTTGATTTTATTATTAGGCCAAAATTTTCATTTTTCATTACTAAATTTAAAAAACAATTTATGAATTCAGACATTCTGTAAGATGGAATGTTTTGGGCAATAAAATTATCGTTATTTGCGTGCGCACCATCAACCAATAAAATTATAAAGTTTACTCCATGTTCATTGAATTTAGATTTAATCTTAGAAAGTTCAGCATTTTTAGTATGCTCATCGTCTGGGTAAGGGTAGCCAGAAATTAATATATTATCAAAAAAATTATTTGACTTAATAATGGCATCTCCTGAGTCTTCACCCCATACAAAGAAAACATCATTAGGATAAAAACCGTACCAGTCTCCAGAGATTTTTCTAGGCACAGATCTACACTTTCCAATTGAGCATCCATTAGCTTTTTTTAAAGCTATTTGTTTTATAATATTGGAATACCCATATTCCTCTGAATTAAAATGTATTTTAATGTTATAATCTTGGAAAAAACAGTACCAAAAATTTATTTTTATAAGTATTAGCTTTATCTCTTTCATAAGCCATTTTTCTAAATCATCAGCAGGGTTAATCACTTTTAATTCTCTATATGCTTCATCTATAAAGTTTACATTATAAACATTTTGCCATTCCCATATTTTAAGAAGAATTATATTTTTGAATTTATTGTCCAAATTTTGATGTATTAAATCTAATTTTTTCTTACTATCGACATAATATATAATTGAAGAAGATTTTATTTTGTTATTATGAAACCAAAATAAATCGTTCCTCTTTTTTAAGTCATTTCCCTCAATACAGTTTACACCAATTTTTACATCTTGATTTGTATTATTGAATTTTTTCAAAAGATTAAAGCCTAAAAGTTTTTTAATTTTTAAAAAATTTATATAAAAAAGCCATTTATAGTATTCATTTAATTTTTTAAATTTAAAGGATTTTTTTTTTTCAACTCTAATATTATCCTTCTCCATAATTTTTTTAATATATGGGAAGAAACAATTGTCATCAAAGTATAAAGTTTTGGAGAATTCTTCAG
This sequence comes from uncultured Pelagibacteraceae bacterium, assembly GCA_902590505.1. Lineage (GTDB taxonomy): Bacteria > Pseudomonadota > Alphaproteobacteria > Pelagibacterales > Pelagibacteraceae > Pelagilacustribacter. The sequence continues at coordinate 21,359 of CACIWZ010000001.1, read as the reverse complement.
ATTTATTTTCGTAATTCCAATTATTAATAATCATCTGAGAGCAAATTGGGAGAATAATATCATTAATTTTTTTTTCAAAATACATTTGTAAGTAATCATTATTAAACCTTTTTTTTACTATTCCATACGCTTTATAACTCGAAAGAGTTTTAAAAATTTTTTTTGATACATCAAAGCCTAGAGTTGGTACTTTAAATCTTAGTAAAGACTCGTCTTTGTCTCTTTTTTCTTGAAAAGTTAATTTATACATTCAAAATTGTAATTAGATTGCAGTCCAGCCGCCATCAATTATTAAATTTGTGCCAGTAATATATGATGATAATCTTGAAGAAAGGAAAAGAACTGCACCGGCAACTTCTGATGGTAAGGCTAACCTTGCCATAGGTACTTGTGAACTATAGTTTTGAATAAATTTTTTATTTATTTTTTTTTTTGTTCCCTTGTTATGACCGATTACAGCACCTGGGCAAACATTGTTTATTCTAATATTATATTTTCCATATTGTGCTGCCATTTGCCTAGTAAGGTTTGTTATTCCACCTTTTATAATGGAGTAAGTCATATTTGGGTTCATTCCGTTTACAAATTCATACATCTTAGAATTTTGACCAACTAGTCCATAGATTGAACTCAGTTGAATTATTGATCCATTAATTTTTTTTTTTTTCATATTATCTGCAACTAATTTTGCGCTCCATGCATAAGAATTAAGATGAATTTTTAGGTTCTCAGTCATGCCTTTCAAATTAATATTCTTAAAATTACTTTTTTTCCAAGATTTATATGTTGGATATGAGCAATTTATAAAGATATCAGGATTAAATTTTTTAATAATTTTTTTTAGTTTGAGATCAAATTTATTCAACCCAACATCAAATTTTATAAATTTAATATCATTTTTTTTTCTATTATTATCTTTCAAATCTAAATTTAAAATAGAACAACCTGCATCACTTAATGCATTTATAATTTCGGTACCAAGTAAGCCAGAACCACCTAGCACCAAGGCTTTTTTGTTAGTTAACAATATATTTTTAAGATAATTATCTCTCATTTTTTTTTAACAAATATTCAACAATTTCAAAGTCAAATTCTGTGTCTATATCCCATGACCTTGACTCAGGCATTATAAAAAATACAGTTTTTGATTTATAAAACGTTTTAAAATCTAGTAAAGACTTTCTTTTCCAGATATAAATTGATGCATTACAATCATAAGTTTTTGGTGCATCCTGTCTTCTAAATATATTTTTTTTCATGACCTTAGCTCTTTTCAATTTTCCATTTGTAATTTCCACTACATTAAAATAAGGGTTTTTTCTTGACTTGCAGCCCGACATCAAAATTTCTGCTTTTTTTTTTTTAAAAAAAACTAATGCTTTTTTTATATCTTGAATATTTCTTAATGGGGAACTTGCATCTAAATCAATAATTATATCGAATTTTTTTTTAAAATATTTTTCAGACTCTCTTAATGTATGCTGAATTACCGGAACTTTTTGGCTTTGATCTGATGCAAGTTTTTTTGGTCTCAAAAACCAAGACTCAGCACCAAATTTCTGCGCGCATTTTTGAATATTTTTTGAGTCTGTAGATACAACAATTTTGTCGAATAATTTGGATTTTTTTGCCTGTTTGATTGTGTAAGAAATAAGAGGTTTTTTATTAATCAACTTAATATTTTTATTTTTGACCCCTTTAGATCCACCTCTAGCACATATAGTACAAAGTATTTTCATTTTTTTTTAATTTTTTCTATTAACTTTAAAATTTTTAAACCTTGCAAAAATGTACAAAGATTTTTAAAGTTTCCGCTTAATAAATGAAAATGTTGTTTTCTATAACTTAAATTTCTGTCAAATGAAAACTTCTTTGAAAAAAATTTATTTTTTTTGACTATTTTTAATTTTTTTTCGATAAGATCGGCATTAATATTTATATTCATACCATTAATTATAATTTGTCTTATGGGATTTTGATCAAAATAGTTTAAACTTAAATTAAGATTAATTTTTTTATCAATACTTCCAATCAATGATAAATAGTCATCAGTGTTTATTTTTAAATTTGAAATTTTAAAATTTTTTGCATATTCAATAGTTAAATCACCAAAAATCCATTCTAAATAATCTAGCTCGTGGCTTAAGTCCAATAAGACTCCTCCGCCTTGATTTTTGTTTGCACTAGAAGATTTAGTATAATTAATATTTTTTCGCCAATCTGGAAGGTACGAGCCACAAATTACATTCACAGACCAGATAATCTTACCCTTAATAATTTTTTTAATATATGCAATTATAGGATTAAATCTCATATTATAACCTACAAAAACTTTATTTTTTCTTATTATTATTTTTTTAAATTTATCAAATATGGGCTTTTCAACCAATATTATTTTGTTGTTAAAATTTTTTTCTAAGTATTTTAATTGACTGTAATGTTTAGAGGTTTGGGAAGAAATAATTATGTAATCTGGATTAATATTATTTATTTCACTTAATTTGTTAATTTTTTTGAAAGGTTTACAGTTTTGTTTGGTAAGGATATATATTTCTTTTAATTTAAAATACTTTTTTAAAATATAGGCATGTCTTTGCCCTATAGACCCATATCCAATTATTAAAATTTTTTTATTCATTTTTAAATATAATTATATTTAAGAAAATACTTTGAATAATTTTTATTATCTCTTTCATATTTTTTTTTCCAAATACCACAGGCTTTCTCATAAATTTCCTTATTTGATAAAAACTTTCCAATATAAAATTTTTTTGTTTCTTTAGAAAATCCCATCTTGAATTTTAAGAGACTGTCATTTTTATCTGAGGTCAGCCCTCCACCAAAATTTATTTGTTTTATATTATTATTATAACTGTATTTGACTACCTCATGTCTAAGAAGGCTTGCAGTTCCAAATTTTGAAAATTTTCTATCTGTAGCCGATAAATGTAAAATAGCTACTTGTCCAGAAATAAGAACTAAAGCTGCTCCTACTATCTCATCATTTTTTTTTGCCAAAATAACTGTGTAGTTTTTACTTAAATTTTGACTTAGTTTGCTAAAATAGTTTTCAGTGAAAAAATAAAAATCATTAGTTTTTTTAGTTTTTAATAATTTTATGTAAAGTTTTCTGAAGCTTTTAATGGCAGCAGTAGAGTCATCGATATTAATTAAAATATTATTTTTAATAGCTTTTTTAATATTGCTCTTTACATCTTTCTCATATTGCTCATATATGTCTTTGTCATCTTTTTGTAAGTTTTTAATAACTATGTCTTTTTCAAAAGATATTCTGATAAATTTTTGTTTTGAGATTAGGTGGTTATTTAAAAACGGGTTAAAACGTATTAAACCTGCAATTATTCTTGCCTTAGAGCAAAATATGTTAAAATTTTCCCAAGCTTGATTTAAGAAGACTTCATCCTCTGAATTAGACAAAGGGCCACTGTATCCATATGCAGTTTCAAAATCAAAATAATCCTCAGACAAAAGTTTTTTACTAATTTGATTTTTAATATAAGGAAGATAAAAAAAATTATTTGCTTTTTTAAAAAAAAAAGCTTCGGCAAATGAATTGTCTTTTTCATATAATTCTAAATATTGGGGAGAGTGATAAATATTTTCATTAAAATTAATATTATTATTTTTTAAAGTTTCAAGCCACTGAGATCTATTCTCTTTATTAAAGATTTCTATCATTTCCTTATTTTAAATACTGCCATTTTATTGGTTGATCAAATTTTAAGTTTCTTTTCAAGATCCTACCTATAACTTTTTTTTTTTCAAAAGGTTGGATACCTTTAAAGGGTCTTTTTGATGTAATCATATAATTTTTAAGTACGGTGCCTTTTTTTATTGCAGTAGCCGCAACAATACCTCTTCTTACTCCTGAAATATTTTTTAATTCAGATTTTGTTGGTTTCTTTTCCATCGATCCAAGACATTGTTCTGTTCTTCTTAAGGCTAGAATAAATTTTTTCAATTCTGAAGGAGATAGAGATGCTTTATGATCAGGACCTTTTGAATTTTTATTTAAAGTGAAATGTTTTTCAATTAATTTTGCTCCAATTGCAATGGCAGCAATCGATGATTCAAAACTATTAGAATGGTCAGATAAACCAACATTACATTTTAATTTTTTTTGTAAAGTTCTTACACACCTGACATTCATCTCTGTGATTGGTGCAGGGTATTCAGTAGTACATTGCATAACATAAATTGGTTTTTTTAGATTTTTTTTTAATATTTGAAACGCTTTTTTAACTTCTTTCATTGTGCTCATACCAGTTGAAAGTATAACTGGTAAATTCTTTTTTGAAATAATACTAAGATATTCATGATTTGTTATTTCAGTTGATGCAATTTTTATCATAGGAACTTTAATTTTATTTATCAAAAAATCTAAGCTTTTTTCGCCATCAGGTGTAGATAAAAAAATTATTTTTTTTTTGTCACAATAATTTTTGATTATTTTAAAATGTTCAAAAGATAATGCTAATTTTTTAGTAAGAAGACTTCTTTTATATTTTGTTTCTCTCATATATTTTACTTTAGGAGTATAATTTCCTGTTAATTCCCCAGGTAAAAAAGTTTGAAATTTAATTGCATCAGCTTTCGCATTTACAGCAACATCAACTAATGCCAATGCATTTTTTAACTTACCATTGTGGTTTACTCCTGCTTCAGCAATAATAAATACTTTTTTGTTTTTAAAATTTAATTTCATAGAATTCTTTTTTCAAAATATTTTTTAATTTAATACGTTTTAACTCTTTAACAATTTTCTTAGACGCAGTGCCGTTTCCATAAGGATTTTTCAAATTTCTAATTGAGTGTAAAAATTTATTGTTAAAAGATTTTTTTATTGCTGCAACTATATTTTTAGTTTGAGAGTCAGACATGATAATATTTTTGGAGATAATTCTTCCTCTTTGTCTCTCTCCAATATTCACAACTGGGACCCTAAAACTTGGAGCCTCTATGATTCCGCTAGATGAGTTACCTATGATTACCGAGGCATAATTTATGCAGGAAAGATAAATTGATCTTCCGAGCGAAGGTACAAAAATTGACTTTTTTGTATTTTTTTTAACAAATCTATTTATTTGATTGATCAATTCCTTATTTTTCTCATCAATGTTCGGACATGTAAAAATAACTTTTAAATCTCCGAATTTTTCAAGAGATTTTAGTAAATTGTTAAATATTTTTTCAGGTCTCAAAGTGCTCAGTGTTTCTGAGTGGAAAGTTACAACTGCAAATTTTCTGTCAAGTTTGAAATTTATTTTCTTTTCAATATATTTTTTTTTTAAAATTTTTTCACTTTTGATATTATCTATACCCAATGAACCACAAACGAAGACATTTTTTGGATTTTCACCCATTTGAATAAGTTTTTTTTTACAGTTTTTTGTAGAAACAAAGTGGATATGAGAAATTTTACTCACTGCATGTCTAATAGAATTATCCCATGCACCTTTTGTAATTTGACCCCCTCCATAATGTGCTATTGGAATTTTATGTAGTAAAGCAACATTAGCCGCAGCTAAAATTTCATATCTATCGGCTGGTAGAAATATCAAATCAGGTTTAATTTTTAAAATTACACGTGAAAAACCTGAAGTAATTTTTTTTATAGAACCGATTATATTATAATTGTTCACTATAGAATTGATTTTATAATTTACTTTTATTTTATCATCTTCAATTTCTTTTATTGTGTATCCATGTTTTTTCGATAAATGAGTTCCACAAATGATCAGACTTAATTTAAATATTTTATTTTTTTTTATTTCTTTTATAAGAGGTAATAAAAAACTATAATCTGCTCTAGAAGTGGTGAGTAACGCTATTTTCATTATTATAGATTTAGTTTAAGTTTTTGATCTAAGTATCTATATTTGCCAATTTTTGATTTTTTTAATTTTTCAACTACATTTGTTCTAACATTAAAGTTTTTTCCAAGTAATTGTCCAATCTTTAATTTTATATATTTTGACAATTTTTTTTTTTCTGTGGCGGTTTTTTGCTCCAGTTTTAGAAGAACGGTAATAATTCCGATTTTTTTTTGCAGTATCTTAAATTCTTGTACTCCTTTCCAACTCATATCGTTATAATTAAATATTGCAGGTGCTAAAGGGATTTTATTTTTTTTTTTGTCGATAATATAATCTTGAATTCTGCCTTCAACCTCAGTTAGCATCGGATAATTTCTTTTGCATAAACAATAGTTTTTAGACTTAACGCCTATATCACCGGTTTTATATCTGATTAAAGGAAAAATATAATTATTAAATCCAGTTGCTACAATTTCTCCTTTTTTACCATCTTTAGAAATTTTTTTTCCTCTCTTATCCAGTATCTCTATTATTCCATTTTGAGGCATAATGTGAAGTTTTTTGGTTTTATTACAAGGATAACCTACTAAAGCACCTTCTGTGTGTCCGTAAATATTTATCAATTTTGAATTAAATGAATTTTCAATTAATGTTCTTTGACCTAATGTGAGATATTCACCATCATTAATTATGTATTTTATGTTTAAATTTACATTTAAATTATCTTCGCTTATATATTTGGCAAGTGGAAAAATTGCAGAAGCTCTTGTGTGAATATATTTTGGTTTAAAGTTTTTTAAAACTTTAATATATGTTCTAAATGTTTTTCGATTAATATGATAACAAGACATTATTAATTTATTTTTTTCTTTTTTCCAATATATTTTTTTTTCAATTAATTTTTTTGGAATTTTATCTCCATACAGTCTTACTGATTTATCTTTAAATATGTTCAAATTAAAAACGCTCATGTAATGAATTGTATTAGCTTTGTCTTTAATTTGAAAATTCATATCTGACCAAACTGTTAATGGGGTTGCTGTGCTTCCACCAGTGGTTCTATGTATTAATTTCTTTTTATTTACTCCTTTAACTAAAAATTGATTATAATCTTTCTGAATAATTTTCTTATCTATTATAGGAAATTTTCTTAGATCTTCTAATTTTTCAATCCTAATATTTTTTTTTTTAAAAAATTCATTATAAAATGGTACATTTTTCTTTACATGATTAAAAATTTTCTTTAGTTGGGATAATTGATAAGAGCTAATTTTTTTTTCACTCCAGTATTGAGATTTTTGCAAAAATTTTACTCTCTTTTTAAAAGAGCCTAAATTATAAAGCGAATTCATTTCTTCCTTTTTAAACCAAGATCTGACCAATTTTCATAGATAGGATAAACAATAACCTTTTTTTTCGCTCTCACTAATTTCATAAATAAGTCGGGCATATCCTCTGGCTTCTCATGTTTCAAAAACTTAAGGATTTTAAAATTGAGGACGTAGATACCAGCATTAATATTATCAAAATTCTTAGGTTTTTCCTCATAAGAAATAAATTTGTTTTCTTTTGATTTTACCACACCAAAAGGGTTTTTAGTCTCTCTCTTGTAAACTGCCATCGTAGCATCTGCTCTATTTAAATTATGATAATCTAAAAGGTGACCATAATCTATGTCACTTACTACATCACAATTAGTAACGAGAATCGTCTCGTTAGATTTTCCTTTTAAATAACAGAGTGATCCTGCTGTACCTAAAAAATTTTTTTCTTGTATGTAATTAATTTTCACTCCAATATTTTTTCCATCAGAAAAATATTTTTTTATTAAATTTTTCTTATAATTGACTGACAAAGTAAATTTTTCAAACCCACACTTTTTAATTTTAAGTATAACGTGCTCTAACATAGGTTTACCAAATGCTTTTATTAAAGGTTTAGGTTTAGTTTTAGTGAGAGGTAAAAGTCTTTTGCCCATACCGCCAGCCATTATTATTACTTGGTTTTTTCGAACCATGGGTTTTTTCATAAACTCCAACACATAAAGTCCTCGTAATTTGTAATTTTTATCAACTATAGGTAGGTGATTAAAATAGCTTACTTTCATTATCTCTGCAGCTTCAAAAAATGATACTCCATCTTTTACTACCTTGGGATTATATTGAACAATACTTTTTATAGAGCTACCTATTTCAAGGCCACCTAACAAGCCTCTTCGAATGTCGCCATCTACTATTGTACCAGCTAATTTTTTATTTTTGTTAATAACAAGAACAATTTTAAGACTTGAATTGTTCATACTATTAATCGCATCTTTAATTGTAGCGTTGTCAAGATTAATTATTGTTTTGCTGATTTCTTTTAAATCAAGCTTCATATTATTTTCTTTTATTTTTAGAAGATTACTGGACTATCAGCGATGTGTTTTTTAAATCTTTATTAAGTAGCTTTTCTTTAACTTCGTTCTTTCTTTTTGCAATTTTCTGTGCTGCTCTGAATTCTTTTCTTTTCAAGTAGATCTCGTAACTTTTAACTGATTTACCATTTTTTGTTCCCTGAATATTTGTTTGAGAAAACCTATCACCATCAGAAGATGTGTTTTCCCAGTTAACAAGACCATCCATAACTTCGTTTCCTTGTAACATTGTTTTTTTTTTACTTTTCTCATATAAAATCGCTTTTTTATTGTCGTTAGTAACATCGCCAGTTTTTCCGCTTCCAGCGCTGTGTCTAAAGCCTCTGAAGGAGGTATCAAGAGTTGTGTAAAGATAATCTATTTGTTTCATTGTCCCATCTCTTTGTTTATCATAATAATTTTTCATTAATGTTTGATTTGCCCATCTTAAACACTCGTAGTACTCTTCATCAGTCAGCTCTGTAAAATTTGTGCAAATCAGATCTGAATTAAGGTGTTTTCTCTCGTAAAAATCTTCAGCTGGATTATTTTTATCGATTGATCCCATTTCTATAGCATCGTAATATAAAGGTGAGCCAGGATAAGGGGTCACCGGTCGTATTGTTCTTTTCTGAGCAAAATCATCGTATTTAAGTAAAAAATTTACAGCTTTTTTAATTGTTTCTTTGTTGTCGCCTTTATTTCCAAAGATGAAGTTCAGACCGGGACTAATCCCAACCTTTAAGGTATCTTCTATGCCTTGAATAATCATTTCTGGTCTTAGACCTTTCTTCATATTGTTTAAAACTTTTTGATCCATACTTTCAATACCGTAATTAATAAATACACATCCTGCATCTTTCATGAGTTGTAATAACTCCTCACTGCAATAATTAAGTCTCCCATTACAAGACCATTTGACAGGTAAATCTCTTTTTAAAAATTCTAAACAAACATCTTCTGTGTGTTTAACCGAGGACATTAGAAGATCGTCTTGAAAAGTAACATAATTAATTCCGTAGTCTTTATATAACATCTCTACTTCATCCAGTAATGGACCTGGTTTTCTTTTTCTATAACCTGGATCCATTCTATAGCAAAAAGTACATTTAAAAGAACAACCCCTTGCTGACATAATTGGAAAAACAAAGTCAGTCGCTTGAGCGTGCGGCATTCGCATTAATCTATAATACTCCATTGGGAAAAGCTCGTATGGGATAGGTGGTAAAGAGTCCAAGTCTGGAACCAAAGCTGCTCTGGGTGTTGTTTGAAGTTTATCATTTTCAAGCCAAGCAATTCCTGGAACGTCTTTGAGGGGTGTATTATTCTCAAACGCTTTGAATAGTTTTGTAACTGAAACTTCACCTTCGCCCATTGAAACTATATCACATCCAGATTTTCTTAAAAAGAATTCTGGTTCAGGGGAAGGTCCATACCCTCCCATTACATATTTGAATTTTGATCTATTTTTAGATTTGTTAATAGCTTCTGACAGACTTTTCATTTTAAGGTACTGGTAGTAGCCTGCAATTAAGCTAAACACCACAACGTCAAATTCGTTTTCATCTAAAAAGGTTCGAAGTTTATCGTCAGCCCAGTGGTGCATATCTTGATGCCAAAAATGTAAGTCATGACCATCCTGCTTTAACACTGCTGCTAAAGAACCTATTCCCATTGGAAAATGGTGATCATAAGAACCGTTGTCATAAACTACGAATAAAGTTTTTAAAGACATGAATTTTAGTTATAGTATTTTGTAAATAATAGCAATCGATAATTACACACAATTTTTTTGTTATATTAAGGATTTTTCATATTAAATTTTTAATTCTGGGTTTCTTTCAATCAATTCTATTATTTTACCCTCGTCTTTAATTTCATTATCCTTGAGATAGTAGACTTTATCACAATTTCTCAATGAAGACAGTTTGTGTGATATCATGATTAATGTTTTTTCGTGTTTAAGTTTACAAATATCTTCAATTAATTTTTCTTCAGTTTTTCCATCTAAAGAACTAGTAGCTTCATCAAAAAAAATTACCTTCGAGTTATCATATAATGCCCTAGCTATTCCGATTCTTTGAATTTGCCCTCCCGACAATCTGACACCTTGATTGCCTACATAAGTATTGACTGTGTTGGGTAAGTTTTTAACAAATTCACTTATACCTGAAAGCTTTAATGCATTTTCTAAGTTTGAAATATTTATTCCATCGTTTTTAACACCTAATGCAATATTATTTTTTATAGTTTCATCTAGTAAAAATGTGCTTTGAGATATATAACCTGTATTACTGTACCATTGAGACAAGTTTTTTTTTATATTTTCTTTATTAACAAGTATTTGACCTTTATTTGCTTCTAGAAGTCCAGCAATTAAATTAATTAATGTTGTTTTTCCGCTACCTGTTTTACCTATAATCCCCACAAAAGAATTAGGTTTTATGGATAAATTTATATTTTTTAAAATGTAATCTGTGTTTTCAGAATGTTTAAAATATAAATCTTTTACATCAATACTTTCAATTTTTTGAATATTTTTTGAACTTGAGACATTATTTTCTTTTATTTTAATATTATTATAAAAAGAGATTTGTTTAAAAATAGACTCAAAAGAAATTTGAGTTTTTTTTAATGTACTCAAATTTAAAAATATAGTATTGAAAGAAGGAATTAATCTAACAGTTGCGAGGGCTAATAAGCTTATTATTGGAAGTACATTTTCAAAATTTTCGTCTATCTGAAAATAATAAAAAGTGACAAATAACATAGTACAAACCGCTAAAATCTCAAAGACAAGTCTTGGAAACTTATTTGAAATGCTAGTAAAGAAATTAATTTTTTGTATTCCTTTCACAAGAGAATAAAATTCGTCAATAAAATATTTCTCTTTTTGCAAGATTTTAATATCCTTGATGGCACCAAACATGTGGTTAACGATTTTGTTTTGTTTGCCTCTGTATTCAAAATTTATTTTTGACAACAAAAATAGTTTATTTTTAATAAAATAATAAATTATAAAAGTTATGAAACTTATTATAGCGATGACTGCTAAACTTAGTTTTATATCAACAATAATAAGTAATAAAAATATTGCAAAAATTATTATCAACTCTTTTGCTAAATTAATAAGAGACTCAATATGAATAATTGTGTTAGGAATATCTCCAGTAAGATTTCTAACCATTAAAGATGGATTGCTTTTCAAGTGATAAGAGTACTGATTATTGATATAAAATTTGAAGAGTGTTAAAGAATTTTTTATAGTCAAATTTCTGAAGAAATAAGCTTGGAAGTAATTAATTAAAAAAATTAAAATATTTTTTGTTAGAAAAATTGTTACTAAAAGTAAAGAGAGTATTACTATCCTATTTTCTTCATCCTTAAAATTAATAAATGAAATATAATCCTTTTGTCCTATTAAATTATTTAAATATTCAGGATTTAATATATAACCTATAAATACTGGAATAGATCCTAAACTTAACATCTCCATTAAAGAAGACATCAAGATTAATATAAATAATAAAAGAATTTTAGACTGCTCTCTTGTATTTAATAACAATCGTAATTTATTAATCATCAGGGGTAAGTGAAATTTCGAGATTTTTACTAATTTTTTTTTATTTTTTTTAACCAACTAACGGAGTGAAATATTGGTTTATCCTTTAATTTTTTATTTAAGTACAGTTTTTTAAGTTCTAGAACAGCGTCAATATATTTTTTTTTTGGTTTAAATCCTATTTTTTTTAATTTCGACGAGTCTAATCTGTAACTCCTGGGATCATTAAATTTTTTAATAATCTTAATTTTTGCTTGCGTTTTAGATTGAATTTTCTTTGCGATATTTATTATAGAATCATTTTCAAATCCTGCATTGTATACTCCGGCATGTTTATTAGAAATGTTCAACAAATATAAATAAATATCCGTTAAGTCATCTATATGAATATTAGGTCTTATTTGATTTCCGCCATGAACAGTGATGCTCTTTTTTTTTAATGCACTAAAAGTTAAGGCATTTACAGTTAGATCATATCTCATTCTTGGAGAATAACCGCAAACTGTTGCAGGACGAATTATAAATAATTCTATTTTATCTTTATAAGACATTAGAATTCTCTCTGTTAACATTTTTACTTTATTGTAAAGAGATATTGGTTTTAAACTTAAATTTTCATGAACTTTGTTTTCTTTTTTAACTCCATATACTGAACCAGATGATGCATATATGATTCTTTTGACTTTGTATTTTATTGCTTGATTTATTAATTTAAAGCTACCAAGCGCAGAAGTTTCCCAGCTGAGATTCTTATCTAGCTCAGACATTGGATCATTCGCTATAGACGAAAGATGAATTATTACATTAAATTTTTTCAATGATATCTTATCGATGTCGTTAATGTTTAATTTTAAATTTTTAAGATTTTTGTGTTTTTTAAGAAAATTTCCAAACCATTGTGTATCGATAGAGGTTACTTTATGTTTTTTTTTTAAAAGCTTCTCTACAAGAATACTACCTGTATAACCACAACCGCCTGTTACTAAAATATTCATATAGACTCTTTATTTAAAATTTCTATCCAAATAAACTAAGCTTTCTTTAGAAAATTTTTTAAATCTTGTTTTATTGTAATTAATTATTTCTTGAATGCCTTTTTGTAATGAATAAATTGTTTTCCATTTAAGTATTTTACGAGTCTTATTGCTATTTAATTTATATATATCATCTTGACCAACTCTAGACTTGGTTTTTTTAATAAGAATCCTATGATCAATCTTTTTCATAGAGCATATGATTTTTACTATTTCTTTAATTTTGTAGTACTTGTTACTTGAAAAATGATAAGTATCGAAATTTTTTCCTTTAAGCATAGCTTTGTAAATACCGTTGCAGAAATCAAAAGTGTAAATAAAATTTCTACTAGAGTTGCCACCACCTTCAAGAGGAAATTTGATTTTTTTTTCAATGCAAGCTAATATTTTTGGAATTAATCTATAGATTGGTTGCCCCGGACCATAAAAGTTTGTAAATCTGGTAATAACAAACGGAATATTATATCTTTTTGCATAACACTTCAGTAAAAGCTCCGTGCCTAATTTTGAAATAGCATAGGGCGTACTGGGGTTAAAAATATAGCTTTCCTCTTTGAGAGTTTTTTTGTTATCACCAAATATTTCAGGTGTCGAAATTAGTATATATTTTTTAATAAAATTGAATGTATTTAAATTTTGAAAAATATGTAGTTTATAATTAATGTTTACATCAAAATAAACTTTTGGAAATTGCCAACTTTGATTTACCATTGCTATGGAAACAAAATCAATTATATAGTCTGGTTTTAATTTTTTAATAATAATTTCTAGTTTTTTTGGAGATTTGTTAAAATCAATAGGATAGTTTTTAAAATTTTTTAAATTTTTATTTTCTAAATAAGGTAGATACATTTGATTTTTTTTTCTTCTGTACGTTCCATAAACTTTGTATTTTTTATTCAATAAAAAGTTTACCATGCTTGCTCCAGCGAAACTTGAAGTTCCCAATACTAAAATTTTGTTTTTCATTTAAATTTTTATAAGTGGCCTTACTACTTTGCCTGTCTTAAAATCTTTTATAGCTTTATTTATCTCAGATAAATTATAAATTTTTTTGCCAAAGAATAAATTAAGTTTTTTAGTGTCAATTTTACTTTTGAAAAATTTAAATTTATTATCATAGGTTTCCCTCTCATTCCATGCGCCAGTAAGTGTTTTACCCATTATTATTTCCCATGGATCTAAATTCAGCTTTTCTCCTTTAGGATAGTTTCCAATAACAACCAGTTTTCCTCCTAACGAATTTGTTTTTCTTATACATATTTTAAGAATATTAATTTTTCCCGTACATTCGATTATCACTGGAAAATTAGAACTTGAGACTTTATCTATTTTTGAATAAAAATTAGGTTCACTAAAATTTAAAAGTTGATCAGCACCAAATTTTTTTGCCAATTTTAGTTTTTTCATATCTACATCAATAGCAATTATTGGTTTTAACTTTTTTTTCTTACATGCCAAAATAGTTGATAAACCGACTCCGCCGCATCCAAAAATAAAAACTGGACCTTTGGTACAATCTTTTAAAGTAAAAAATATTGAGTTAAATCCAGTAGGTAAAGCACATCCTAAAAGAACCGAAGTTTTTAAATCGTCTTTTTTAGATAATTTAAAGACACGATTTTCGCTTACAACAGAATACTCTGAAAAAGTGTTTACTGGACCTGCATTTATTTTTTTTCCTTTTATATTTTTATAAAAAAAACCACCCGAGTCATTACCTTTCCCTTTTATCCAACTTAAACAGACCTTATCACCGATTTTAACTTTTTTTACTTTTTTGTTTTTATCAATTATAATTCCCGTTGCCTCATGACCTAGACAGTGAGGCAAAAACTTATCTTTACCCCTTTGTCCCAATATTTCACCAATTTGTGTTTTGCAGATTGATGTATACAATATTTTTACTAGTACTTGACTTTCTTTAAGTTTTGGAACTTCAAGGTTTTCTAAAATTACTTTATTTTTTTTGAAAAGTACTGCTGCTTTAAAATTCATTTTATTTATTAAAAAGATTTGACTTTAACTCTTCTTCGTCTAAAGCTGGCAACATATCATGAAGTGGGCTTCCAGCTTTTACCTTGGGAATTATTTTTTCATTAGGATCAAGTTTAACGTCACACATGATCGGGCCGTTATAATTTAAAGTTAAATCAATTTTTTCTTTTAAATCGTTATGATTATTAATCTCAATAGTTTTTATTCCATATGCTTGAAATATTTTTTGAAAATTAGGTAAAGATAAACCGCTCTTTTCATCACATCCAACGTAATTACTTTTTAACCATGTGTCTATAGTTTGTTTAACCATGCCATATCCGTTGTTGTTTATTAAAAATATTTTAATTGGTAATTTCAAACTTTTAATATTTTCTATTTCTTGAATATTCATTTGCATCGAACCATCACCTATAATGGCAATTATATTTCTATTAGGCGCCGCTAAACTTGCTCCCAATGCTGCTGCAACAGAATATCCCATTGGAGAATGATTTAACGCAGTGAAAATCTTTTGTTTTTTTGAAACTTTATATGCTTGATATGTCCATACTAAATTTGCACTTGCATCAGGTATTATGATGTCGTTTTCTTTAGTAAAATCTGAGAGTGTGTTAAAAAAAACATATGGGTTAACATTTTTGCTTTGCTCATAATACTCATTTTTTAAAATAGGGTAATTAGCTTTCAAATTTTTTATTTTTTGTAACCATTGATTATTAATCTTACATGTAAATTTTTCTTTATTGAGTTTTTTTATAAAATCTTTCACATTAGCGCGAATCTTTAGATCGATTTTAACTCTGTTTTCTTCTTTAAGTTGAGCAGGATCAATGTCAATTAAAATTTTCTTTGATCTCGGTGAAAACAATTTTGGATTGCTGCCTATTAAAGAAGGATTAAGTTGTGATCCTAATATAATTAATAAATCCGCGTTTTGTATGCTGAAATTACCATGTCTTGTAGCGTACACTCCAAAACTTCCAACATTATTTTTATCTTGAGTTTCAAACAAATCGAATGTTGCCCAAGTCGGAGCGAAAGGAATTTTTGTTTTTTTTAATAAATTTTTCATATCTTTTAAAGAATTGGATATTTTTACTCCATTCCCAATTATAAAAAGTGGTCTTTTAGATTTTTTTATTAATTCTACTGTTTTTTTTATGTGACTTGATTTAACATTATTTTTATGAGTAGGTGGAATAAATCTCCTTTGCTCTTTAAGATTTGTCTCTTGTCTTTGTATATCGTCTGGTAGATCAATTACACAAGGGCCGGGTCGTCCGCTTTTAGACAAATAAACACATTTTTCTATTTCATAAATAATATCTTTGGCATTAGTAATTCTTGTGGAATACTTTGAAAAAGATTTAACTATTTCTTTAATTTCCATCTCTTGAAAACCCAGTTGTCTTAACTGTGAATTTTTTTTTAAATTTTTTACTACTGGTGCACCTGAAAAATAAAGGGATGGAACGGAGTCGTAGTAAGAACAAGCTAAGCCTTGTAAAGCATTAATGGTTCCGGGTCCGCTAGTAGTGACAACTACGCCAAGTTTCCCAGAAGCTCTAGTGTAAGCATCAGCAGCTAAAGATGCACCCTGTTCATTTTGAGAAGGTATTAATTTAATGTCATTTCTTTTATCTATACTATCTAAAATGTGTACTACTGATCCTCCCTGACCGTTAAATACATAATCGGTATACTCTGAAATTTTTTTTGCTATTAAATCTGAGGCTTTCATTTAGTAATTTTTTCTTTATATCGTATTAAAGTCTTCAGGCATATTTCTTTTTTAATATTTGTGAACAACATCTATTAATGATATTTTTAGTAGATGAAAACTTAAAATTAAATTCTTTTGAAAATTTTCTATTAGAAATTATAAATGATTTTTTATTTGACTTTTTCTCAATTAAATTAGTTGATGATTTAAAATTTTTTTTTAATAAATAAATAATTTCAATAAATTTCATAGGTTTACTTGCAGATAAATTATATATTTTCTTAGTATAGCCATTTTTTTTAATTGTTATTTTCAAAATTTTTAATATTTCTTTCAAGTCTAGAATATTATTGAATTTACTAGATGAATTAAATATTTTAAGTTTTTTATTATTAATAATAGTCCTAGCTATTTTAACAATTAATGGGAAATCTCTAGAAAGGTTTGTGCTAAAAAATCCAGGAATTCTGTAACATACCACACTAAATTTATTATTTTTATCTAGCAACATTTTTTCTGATTCTAATTTTGATCTTCCGTATGAATTGGGATATTGTTTATTTGTATTTTCATTTATAATTTTTGATGTGATTTTTCCATATACATCAACTGAGGAAAAAAAAATAAATTTTTTAATTTTTTTTTCATTAGCAAATGTGATCAGGTTTTTCGTCATCTTGATATTATTGTGATAAATATTTTTGGAACCTTTTTTTGAAAATAAATGTTTTGCGGCTAGATGAATAATAACGTCTGGTTTGAAATTTATTTTAAGTATTTTTGTTAGATCATGTTTGTATATTTTAATATTTTTCTTTCTGTTTTTATTTCCAATTAAGTAAAGATTATAATTTTTATTTTTTGAAAAATTATTTGCTATTTGACCTCCGATTTCACCTGAGACACCTGAAATTAAAATATTCATTTAATTATTTTTTTAATCCTAAACTTTCTGGAGTGGTAAAACTATAATCTCCCTTATATTTGATATACTTGAAAATTTTTTTCCAGTCTTTGATGTGCAAATGAGAAGTAGAGATAATTCCCCACTTATCATAAAGTTCTTTTCCTTTTTTATCAGAGTAAGCACCTAATGTTATATAGCTATGTTTTTTTGTTACTCTTTGGATTTCTTTAATAGATTTTATGGTATCACCAAAATTTAATCGATAAATACAGTGAAAGGCAAAAACTGCGTCGAAAAAATTTTTTTTAAAAGGCAGACTATGATACTCGCCTATCTTCAATTCATTTTTAACTTCTTTAACAGCTCTATCTATAGGATATTTGTGATCTTCAATTCCATAAATTTTAATTCCAGGAACAAGTTTTTTTAAATCGTAAAGTAAAAAACCCTTCTTGCACCCGACATCTAAAACTTTTGATCCTTTTTTTAAATTATACTTTTTAATAAATTTTGGTAAGATTTTTAACCATCTTCCATCATACTTAAAACCTCCGTATCCGTTTAATCTATCTCCATCGTAATATTCTTTTCCTCTTTCCCAAGCTATTATCTTATTTATAATTGTTCTTCTTTTTGTAATATCAGATCTATTATCTTTCTTATTTTTATTTTTTTTGTAATAATTAATGTTTAAATATCCCATTTGAAAATTTTATTTTAATCCATTATTTTTTGCAAATTCAATGATGGTATTACAAGCCATTTCAGTTGATTTACCGCTAGTATAACTATAAATATAATTTTTTATTTGATTTCTTTTTTTTGAAAATTTTTTTGGATTTTTTAATGCATCATCTATTGAGTTTTTAAGATCATTAAATGTCTTTACTATATTCCCTGCTCTAAAATCTTTTGGCATATCGCTATCAATCCATGGATTATTTTCATCATCTGGGTCAATATAAATTATAGGTCTATCTAGAACCAAAAACTCTGTAATAATTCCGGATATATCGCTAATTAATATATCGGTAATCCACAAGAATTTATTTGGATCGTCTCTAAAATTTTGAGTTGAAGAAGTTTGCCATAATACACCATGTTTATTTGCAATTTTAATTAATTCTTTATTTTCGGCAGCGAAAGAAAGGCTATGAAGCCTAATAATTAAATTTAAATTATTTTTTGAGGCATGTTCGCAAAGTTTGGTGAAAACTTCTTTTTCTTTTCCCAAATTTCTACAAAAAAGTGAAATATTACCATTGCCCCAACCCCAAGTAGGAGCATACATAATTGTCTTTTTTTGAGGATCTAGTTTTAGATCTTTTAAGATTTGATCTCTACTGAAAGATCCATTAATTAAATCATCGACTTGCGGCCAACCTACTATCTTTAATTTTTCAAGGTTTACTTTGTTTTTAAATCTTTTTATGAACTCCTCTTTGTGGAATTTGCCAGGTAAAAGAAGAAGATCATAGTTTAATACAGGTTCAAAAAAGTTAAATTTTTTTAGGGGCAATGTGTGAAATGTTTGAACACGTAAAGATTTTGTAGAATAATGATTCAGCTTATTAGCAGTATCAACAATCCATAAATCTGGATTAATTTCTTCAGCAATTTTTTTTTGTGCTGTAATTTTATCAGTAGATCTATACATATTTCCTTTTTTTACACTTAAATCTTTCTCAAATTTTTCCTCACAAAAAACAATATTTTTTATTTTTTTTTCTATTAAAAGATCGTTTAATTTTGGATCTGGTACTCCCCACCAACAATCTGCAATATCTTTCAAATTTTCCCAATACTTACCTAGTACATTAAAATTATGAGAGTAAAAACCTATTTTCATAATAATATATCTCTATTTTCCCTCAAAAATTTTGTGCCGATTTTAGATTTAAAATTTCCATGAAGCTTACTATTCTTAAAATGACTCCAGAATTTTTTCTGAAGTAAATCATCCTCTTCTTCTGTCTTCCATGTTCCATTCAATCTGCTTTCCATTTCTTCGGATGCGTCTAAAATTTCTGTTGGAGAATTTTTTACAAGTTCAATTCCTTTCTTCTCATATTCATCTTTATGATTTAATTTTCCAACTCCAGATTTTATTATTTCCTCAATTTTCATAAATCTTTTTTCATTTTTCATCCAATATTTTCTAAAAATGAAAAGCCAATTAGGTAACCAGGGATGTAAATGCTCAATTTGGCAAAAGTTTACACTTACTAGAGGTTTTCTAAAAAGCCAGCATGGAACTGCCGCAAATCCAGTGTCTGAACATATAATATACCTACATTTTGCTGATAAATAAATGTCTAACAATTCAGATCTAAATCCCCCTAATTCATAGTCTATAATTTTAGGATTGTTGGAAATGATTTTATCATCTACTCCTTTGCCCATTCTAATTATAAAATTTTTTTTTTTGGTCAAATTTTCAGCAGCTAATAAAAAATCTTTAATCTCACAATTTCTAAAATCATTATAACTTAAATCTTTTTTTGATGGAAAAAATTGATTTAAAAATTTTGAACCACGATTCATAATCAAAATAAAATTATCATCATTTCCAATTCCAAATTTTTTCATTTCCTGCGTTGCAATTTTTTTCTCATGGTGTAAAAATTCTAAGTGTGGTTTTGTTCTTGCAAGTAAACCTTTTATATCCCTACTGCCCTTAAAACTGCTTATTAAATGTGAATTTAGAAAAGGTATACGGCGGCAGATATACCAAAAAAAATAGGAATTTTTCCAAACTCGAAATTTTCTTCTCCACATTTGAAGAAGTTGATTATTACAAACATGTCCCTGCGATGATTCACAGTAAATGTCAAAACAGTTTTTCGGTTGCACTATTAGATCTTTTTCACAAAGTATAAGTTCATTATTTGATGCAAAAGGACCTATTTTGTCCGCGTAAAGACAGCCGAATCTTATAAAAATTAGAGGTCTAATAATTTTAACTATTAAACATAAGATTAATATTGTCGGATAAATTAAATATTTTATCACTAAATTTTTTTGAAACATTGCATATCTCTAAATTTTTTATTTTAGGAGATGTTCTAAACTTTTGAGTATTTTGATTTTGCTGATTGAAGACTTATTTCCTAAACTTTCAGTTGACTGAGCTGCAGCTAGTGAACCCATAAGCAGAGCTAATTCTTTTTTCTCTTTAGTTTTTAATAGGATAGAAGATAGAGATAAAAAAGCATCCCCTGCTCCAATTTTATCTGTAACCTGAGTGGCAAACGCTGGGGATTTATAAAATTTATTTTTTTTCTTATCGTAAAGAACTGCACCCTTTGATCCTTGTGTGACTATTAAATTGCTAATATTATTTTTTAAGGCTAATTTTTTAATGAGATCGTTTAAATTTTTAGATTTTTCTCTAAATTCCATCTCAAGTTCTTTTTGATTTATAATTACACAACTGATATTTTTATAATTTCTCATACTATGATAACCAATGTTCGCAGCATTAACCTGAGCATTTAAAGCTAAAAATTTTGATTTTCTGCAAATTAACTTTGCTAAAGATTTTGTGATAAAACCATGACCATAATCCGATACAATTACAAGATCATACTTTGGTAAATTTTTATTTAAAAAATTAAATTGTTTATTTTCTTGTTTCCTATCTAAAAGGTCATCATTAATATTGTAGACTCCCAATACCTTGTTTAAATTAACAGAGTCTACAAATCTTGTTTTTAGAATAGTTGGAGAGTTGTTTTTATTTAAAAGTTTCAAATGTACATTTTTTGGAAGTATACTTTTGATTTTATTTTTAAATTCACCTTTTTCTCCAATCATTGAAAAAAGAGTGATATTATTAGAAAATTCAGATACATGCTTAGCAATTGCTCCTGAACCTCCTAAATACTCCTCTGAAAATTT